>JAEXJM010000034.1 GCA_023449275.1 Pseudomonadota bacterium
TCCGTCCCTGAGTCGTGGCATTTCTGCTGCCGACGATTGCGATTGACGGGGAGGTCAGCAATTCAACCCTTCCCTTGACGTAAAGCATCAGGGGCGGATCTGCAATTTCCAGCAACTGTCCGGGATACCGGCTGTCCGACAGGGTCAACACCTGATTGGCCGGATCTTCCAGCCATTTTTTTGTCTTTTCGATTTGCTCGGCAATGACAGGATCGACTGGTGCGCATAAAGCATCTGCCATTTTGGGCGAAACGATACGGGCAATTTCCTGATAAGGGGTCGAGAAAATATTTTGTGGCAAACCGTATGCCGACAATATTTTATGTGCCGTCAGAATGCCGACACCCGGGGTCATCTGAAGCCTGATCCAGGCGGCCAGTTCCTCCTCATCATACTTTTCCGATAATTTCACTGTTAACTTTCAATCTTCTGTGGTTGAAAAAGACACCTGTTTTTCAAAACGATCGGGGACATGTACCGTAAAGCATAAACCGGGGCGCTATGTTAAACTTTCATATTGTCCGGCAAAGTGGATTTTTGCCGGAAAAACTGCTGAAAACAGGGAAAATATACCTTGTTTCACTCCTGATTCTGCAATGTAATGATGCCGCTGGCAAGCTGTTGCCTGCGACGACTGTTCCTGAACTGATACAAATGGCACGTTTACCAATTCTCCGTTACCCTGATCCGCGTTTGCTGAAGCCGTCAAAACCCGTCACCGAGTTCGACGAATCCCTGAAATCGCTGATTGCCGATATGGCCCAAACCATGTACGAGGCTCCCGGGGTGGGGCTGGCGGCTCCGCAGATCAATGTGCACAGACAGGTTATCGTCATTGACGTTTCCGAGCAGAAGAACGAATTGAGGGTGTTCATCAATCCGCAGATCGTCAAGGCCTGCGAGGAAAAAACCAAATTCGAGGAAGGCTGCCTTTCCCTTCCCGGAATTTATGATGAGATCGAACGTCCTGCCAAAGTCAGCGTTCGTGCACAGGACGCTGAAGGCAAGGAATTCGAGATCGAGGCGGAAGGCCTTCTGGCCGTCTGTGTCCAGCACGAAATAGACCACCTGAAAGGCGCGGTTTTCGTGGATTACCTTTCTCCGATGAAGCGCAACCGCATCAAGAAAAAACTGCTCAAGGAAGAGCGCGAAATGAAAAAGAGCCATTCCGGTTCTACAGGACGCAAAAAATGAAGATTGTTTTTGCAGGTACACCTGAATTCGCCAGTATCGCTTTAGAAGCCCTCAAACGGGCCGGACATGATATCGGGCTGGTTCTGACCCAGCCGGATCGTCCTGCGGGTCGCGGCATGAAATTGCAACCTTCGGCGGTCAAGAAAACCGCCCTGGAATACCACATTCCCGTAGAACAGCCGGTTTCTTTGAAAACCAGTGGACAATATGGTGAAGAGGCCCGTCGGGTTTTTGACCGTATCCGGCAGTTTTCCCCGGATGTTATGGTCGTTGTCGCTTACGGGCTTATCCTGCCAAAAGAATTCCTCGACATCCCTGGATACGGATGCCTGAACATCCATGCATCGCTCCTGCCGAGATGGCGTGGTGCGGCTCCGATCCAGCGTGCCATTGAAGCAGGCGATCCGGAAACGGGCATTTCGATCATGCAGATGGAAGAAGGCCTCGATACCGGGCCTGTCCTGATGCAGGAAAGCATTGCCATCGGCAAAAATGTCAATGCTGCCCAACTGCATGACCAGCTGGCCGTGCTGGGTGGCAAGATGATCGTATCCACTCTTGCCAGACTGGATACGCTGGTGCCGATTGTCCAGAACGAATCCGAAGCCAATTATGCCGCCAAGATTCTGAAAGAAGAGGCAAACCTTGATTTCACACTGGATGCAAACGTCATTACCGACAAGATTCGCGCATTCAACCCGTTTCCCGGCTGTATTGCCCACTACAATGACATACCGGTCAAGATATGGAAAGCGGAAATTGGCGATACCGAAACCGGCATGCCGGCCGGTAAAGTCCTGTCAGCCGACGAAAACGGTATTGTCGTCGCCTGCGGCAAGGGCACGGTAAAAATCCTTGAACTCCAGAAACCCGGTGCAAGGCGTTTGCCCGTTTCCGAATTCGTCAAGGGCTTTTCATTTGAGAACGGTGATTTCAGATAAAGGCGGCATTTTGCTTTTTACATATCATCATTGTCCACACATTAATCAACCGATACTGAACTCATGAGATTTGAACACCTGATCGAAGTCAATAATCTGGACGACCCGAGAGCGGAAGTACTTGACCGCGAGCAATTATGGAACGGCCTTCTTTTGCGTGCCAAAGCACCTGCCTTGTTCATTCCTCACATGGATGGATTTGAAATTACCGAGGAAACGGACCATTCCATTTCGAGAGTTCTCGATTTTGGCAAATTCAAGGTGCGTGATCGAGTGAATCTCGTCCCGATGGAAAAACTCCATTTCCACATTCCTGCCCAAGGTGAAATCATGGAGTCCCGGCTGGAGATTTCCATTGACGAGCCTTTCCCGAAACGTTTGTTCATCCGCTTCATTTATGAAGATTCCGCGCTGGATGAAGGCCCCGAAGCGATGTATAACGATTTCCGCCGTTCCGCTTACAAGGAAATGGATGTCGATTCGATGAGACTCATTCGCCAGTTTGCGGCTCAGGGCCGCCTTGACAGCCCTGAGAAAGACGACAAAACACTGTTGTCTTAAAACCGGCTATAAAACATCCAGTGGCATTTTGCGGTCAGGTGGCGGGAAAATGGCATCCAGCTCATCCAGAACATTCTGGTCCAGTGTGATATCCCATGCCTTGCGGTTTTCCTCGACGCGTCTGACGCTGGATGATTTCGGAATCGGAATCGTTCCCTGATGCAATAGCCACGCCAGTGCAAGCTGTGCCGGTGTCATGGACAGTTTTTCCGCAATCCGTTTCAGTCCGGAGCTTTTCAGAAGACGGGTCTGGTAAAGCGGTGAATAGGCCATCACCGGAATATTTCGTTTTTTCTGCCAGGGTAGCAAATCCCACTCGATCCCGCGGGACGCGAGGTTATACAAAACCTGATTGATACAAATATTGCCGTTATCGTATCGTGCGGCTTCTTCCATATCGTCCAGATCGAAATTGGATACACCATATGCCCGGATTTTCCCGGCATCGACCAGTTTTTCCATCGCTTCAAATGTTTCGGACAATGGATAACCGCCTCTCCAGTGCAACAGATACAAGTCAAGGTAATCCGTTTTCAGCCTCTGAAGGCTGCGTTCGAGTGCGGCGATGGTTCCTTTTTTGCTGGCATTACCCGGAAGTACCTTGCTGACCAGAAAAATCCTGTCCCTTCTTCCGGCAATCGCTTCACCGGTCACCCTTTCCGCCCCGCCGGAGGCGTACATTTCCGCCGTGTCGATCAGGGTCATACCGAGATCGATCCCATGCTGCAGTGCAGCTATTTCATCTTTTCTGGCAGAAGACGATTCCCCCATGAACCAGGTTCCCTGGCCCAGGGTCGGCATCGTGATACCATTCGGCAATCTGACTGTATGTTCAGGCATATTTGAATTCCCCAAAAACGGTTTGACAATATGGCTTTGGCCGTTGCGTATTTTCTGTTTCCAATGCCATAGCGGTACGGCTTGCATTATTGCACTGGATACAAGCGGTGGACAAGAAGCTTTAAAATACCGTCGTAATGAAAGACATCGAAAAAGACCTTTCCCGAAAACCGGCTCCGGCAAAAACGACAAGTACAAAACCTGTCGAGATCCCTGTTTTACCTGAGGGAAGATTACCTGCTGTTATCATTTCCCCTCCTTTTTCAGGCTGGCTGGCCCGGTTTGGCCGTGCTCTGAAACGTCACCGGAAAGTCGTATCGTGTATCCAGTGGCTGTTCGTCATTCTCTATTTTTCACTTCTGTTATTGCCATTATTGCTTCCGGATGAGATCAATGGATCGTTTTATTCCAGTGTCCCTGACTTCTCACGCCTGATGTTCTGGGGAATTGGCTGGCCCGCGATCATTTTGAGCATGATGCTTGTCGGCAGAGTCTGGTGCGGACTCTTTTGTCCGGATGGAACCCTGACCGAATTCATCAGCCGTCACGGCCAAAAGCGTTCCATTCCCCGCTGGATTCGCTGGAAAGGATGGCCATGTACCGTTCTTGTCACGACGGTCTTGTACGGGCAACTGATCGGTGTTTACGAACACTTTCCCGCGACACTCATCTTGCTCGGTATCCCGACGGGCATGGCACTGGCATGCGGTTTTCTATATGGCAATGGCAAACGTATATGGTGTATGTATCTCTGCCCCGGAAACGGCATTTTCGAGCTGCTTGCGAAACTCTCCCCTGTTTATTACAAGGTCGACGAAAAAGAATGGCAGGCATACTCCGGAAAGACAGAGCGTCTGGACTGCCCCACCCTGATCAATGTCCGCCAGATGCGGAGCATGTCTGCCTGTCATGCCTGTGGCCGCTGCATCGGGCACAGAAAGGCCGTCGAACCGGCATTCCGATCCCCTTCTGCTGAAATACTGGCAACATCGAAAAACCATGTCTCCGATTCGGAAACGTTTTTGCTCCTCTGGGGAATCATCGGAATCTGTACGGCCGCCCTGGCCTGGCGGGGAAACAGCCTTTATGCCTTTTTTCTTTCATTGCCGGGCAGCGTGCACACCAGTGGTTTGCCCTGGTATGTCGCTGCCAGTCCTGAAAGCCTGTTACGTCTTGTTTTCATCCTCATCAGCGGTTCTGCCATCGCTCTGGCGACATATGTCCTGCTTCGGCTGTCAACCCTTATTTCCGGTAAAGCGGAATGTTGGAAACAACTCGCACTCTGCCTTATCCCCGTTTCCGGCACGGGTATTTTTCTGGGACTGTGCCAGATCAGTTTCACCCTCTGGCAGGCTTATGGAATCAATCCGGAATGGATACCCGCCCTTCAACCCCTGATTCTGGTGTGGGCAGCCCTGTTTTCGGTATGGCTGGGTTTTAAAACGATATGCCACCGCATCAGCACTGCCAGTCTGATTGCGTTACTCGTTTATTGTCTGCCAATCGCTCTTCTGTGCTCAATCTGGATTATTCATTTCCATGCATAAAAAAACCTGCCCATAAAGGGCAGGCTTGCCGTGAATACATCCGATCAATCGAGTTCCAGCGCTTTGCTTTCCGGCAACTGGAATTTGTCCGACATACCCGCATTTTCCGGAAATTCCAGCCGGATTTCTTCTTTGTCATCCAGATCGACGATCACGGAACCACCGTTAACCAGTTTGCCGAACAGGAGTTCGTCCGCCAATGCTTTCCTGATCAGGTCCTGAATCAGGCGCAACATCGGGCGTGCCCCCATCAATGGATCGAACCCTTTCTTCGCAAGGAACTTGCGCAAGGCTTCGGTAAAGATGGCATCGACTTTCTTCTCGTGCAACTGTTCTTCCAGCTGCATCAGGAACTTGTCGACCACACGCAGGATGATTTCCTCATTCAGTGCGGAGAAACTGATGATACCGTCCAGACGGTTTCGGAACTCAGGTGTGAACATCCTCTTGATATCGACCATTTCGTCACCTTTTTCCCTCTGGTTGGTGAAACCGATGGACGATTTCTGCAGGCTTTCCGCCCCTGCATTGGTTGTCATGATGATAATGACGTTACGGAAGTCCGCCTTGCGACCGTTATTGTCCGTCAGGGTACCATGATCCATGACCTGTAACAGGATGCTGAAAATATCCGGATGGGCTTTTTCAATTTCATCGAGCAACAATACCGCATGCGGTTTTTTCGTAATGGCTTCCGTAAGCAAACCGCCCTGATCGAAACCGACATAGCCCGGAGGCGCACCGATCATCCTGCTGACCGCATGGCGTTCCATATACTCGGACATGTCGAAACGGATCAGCTCGATTCCCAATGTGAAAGCGAGCTGGCGGGCCACTTCAGTCTTGCCGACCCCGGTCGGCCCGGAGAAGAGGAACGCACCGATCGGTTTGTCGGTCTTGCCCAGTCCGGCTCTCGCCATCTTGATGCTCGCAGCCAATGCATCGATAGCCGCATCCTGACCGAAAACCACACTTTTCAGGTCACGTTCCAGATTCTGCAACTTGCTTCTGTCATCCTGATTGACCGATTGTGCGGGAATACGGGCGATTTTCGAGATGATGTCTTCGATTTCCGCCTTGCCGATCGTTTTTTTCTGCTTTGATTTCGGCAGAATCCGCTGTGCGGCCCCCGCCTCGTCGATCACGTCGATTGCCTTGTCCGGCAACTGGCGGTCGTTGATGAAACGGGCAGACAATTCGGCTGCCGATATCAGTGCGGAAACAGAATACTTGACCTTGTGATGATCCTCGAAACGGGACTTCAGTCCACGCAGGATCTGCACCGTCTGTTCAACAGTCGGTTCATTCACGTCGATCTTCTGGAAACGGCGCGCCAAGGCATGGTCTTTTTCGAAAACGCCCCGGTATTCCGTAAACGTCGTCGCACCGATGCATTTCAGCTGACCGCCCGACAGGGCCGGTTTCAGCAGATTGGAGGCATCCAGCGTACCGCCCGAAGCCGAACCCGCTCCGATGATCGTATGGATTTCATCAATGAACAAAATCGAATTCGGATTGTCGCTCAACTGTTTCAGGACGGCTTTCAGACGCTGCTCAAAATCACCACGGTACTTCGTTCCAGCCAGCAAGGCCCCCATATCCAGTGCATACACGACGGCCTCATGCAATACATCGGGTACCGTATTTTGCGTGATACGCCATGCCAGTCCCTCGGCAAGTGCCGTCTTGCCGACGCCAGCTTCACCGACCAGCAGTGGATTGTTCTTGCGCCTGCGGCACAATACCTGGATGACACGGTCGATTTCCTCTTCCCTGCCGATCAGCGGATCGATTTTTCCGGATGCGGCCTGTTTGTTCAGGTTCAGCGTATAGAGATCCAGTGGCGATTCCTTTCCGGAAGCACCCGCTTCGCCCGTCACGTCTTCAGTTCCCTCAACCTGTTTTGGCGTTTCCTGCTGGACATTCTTGCGGACACCATGCGAGATGAAGTTGACCACGTCCAGACGGGTAATGCCCTGCTGGTGCAGGTAGTAGACGGCATGCGAATCCTTTTCGCCGAATATGGCGACCAGAACGTTCGCACCGGTAACCTCTTTTTTTCCGTTCGATGCAGACTGGACATGCATGATCGCCCGCTGGATAACACGCTGGAATCCGAGAGTCGGCTGGGTATCCACCTCAGCGGTACCCGGGACAACAGGAGTGTTGTCACTGACAAAATCGCTGAGCATTTTTTTCAGTCCGGCGATATCGGCATTGCATGCTTTCAATACTTCAGACGCAGAAGGATTGTCCAGCAATGCCAACAGCAAATGCTCAACAGTTATAAATTCATATCGTGCCTGACGTGCCTCTACAAAGGCCATATGCAGGCTGACTTCCAATTCTTGCGCAATCATGCTTCCTCCATCGTACATTGCAATGGATGCCCTTCCTGCCGGGCATGTTTCAACACCAGTTCCACTTTGGTATTCGCGATATCTTTCGGGAAAATTCCACAGACCCCTTTACCCTCGTGATGCACTTTCAGCATTATCCGGGTTGCGGTTTCACGGTCCTTGAAAAAATATTCCTGCAAAATGGAAATCACAAATTCCATTGGCGTGAAATCATCGTTTAACAAAACTACCTTATACATCGGAGGCGGTTTCAATACAGCCGCCTCTTTTTCCGGTAGTACTTCATTTTCCTGCTGTGTAACCATTGCCTTTACTTTATACCGAATTAAAAGTTTCTGCTTGTGCGCGAACGCAAAGTCCACATTTGATAATACGTGTTTTCAAGTCTTCGTGCAGCCTTGTGCCACTCTACGGTTGCAGTGTTGCCATCAAATTTTTAGCCTACGTCAAAAATCCACCGTTTTTTGGGAAAATCGCTTGACTTTGACTATCTTTGCGCCAACAATGGACTGGTTGACATGCGCATGGTCCAGTGCCTGTCGATAGCAAGATTATAAAAAAGGACTGGTACGGATCAAACTTGTTTTTTCCGATGGTTTCATTAGCATAATGCGTTTTTATAGAAAGACCCTCTTTTATGGCAACTGGTACAGTCAAGTGGTTTAACGATTCCAAAGGTTTCGGTTTCATTACCCCGGAAGACGGTGGTGAGGACTTGTTCGCACACTTCTCCGCAATCAACATGAATGGCTTCAAAACCTTGAAAGAAGGACAAAAGGTTCAATTTGAAGTCACTCAAGGCCCAAAAGGCAAACAGGCTTCCAATATCCAATCCATTTAATTCCCGATTGGACAAGACCTTGGAAACCCCGCGGCATCGTGGGGTTTTTTATTGCCCTTGATCCATATAATGACATAAAAACGATTTTCGCGTTTTTGTGACGGAATTCTTTTACAATGCCGCTATGGAAATGACATTGGAAAAGATTCTTCAGCGCCAGGGCTTCGGCAGCCGGAAACTGTGTCGCAACCTGATTCTCCAGCGCCGTGTCGAGATCGGCAACAGCGTCTGCGCCGATCCTGACTGTCGTTTCGAGACGAATGGCCTTTTCTACTCTGTCGATGGCGAAAGCTGGCTTTACCGCGAGCATCTTTATATCGTGCTGAACAAGCCGTCAGGCTATGAATGCTCCCACCAGCCACAGCACCATTCCAGCGTTTTCACGCTTTTTCCCTCACAATTCATCCAGCGGGGCATGCAATGCGTCGGGCGGCTGGATCAGGATACGACCGGGCTGCTTCTGCTCTCGGACGATGGTGATTTCATTCACCGATACACGTCACCGAAGAAAAAAATCCCAAAAGTTTATGATATCTCAACACATGCCCGAATCGACGAGCTTCAGCTCGAAAAACTGAAAAACGGTGTCCGGTTGAGAGATGAAACGGGTATCACGAAAGCCCTTGCATGCGAGAGTCTGGATGATCACGAAATGAGGCTTGTCATTACCGAGGGCAAATACCATCAGGTGAAACGTATGGTCGCCGCGGCAGGCAATCGTGTTGAAAAACTTCACCGCTCGGCAATCGGCGGGCTTTTACTGGAAAACTCTCTTGCCACCGGTGAATGGCGTTATCTGGATAATGCGGATCTGGAAAAACTGAATGGGCCGGTCAGTTTCTGACCCGCCCGTATTCAAACCGTTTTAAAACACGTTATTTCTTCCCCGGAATGTACAGATCGGTAATCGTACCGAGCCCGGCTTCTGCTGCAAACATGACGGTTTCCGACAAAGACGGATGTGGATGTATCGTCAATGCGATATCTTCCAGATCGGCCCCCATTTCAAAAGCCAGTGTCGTTTCGGAAAGCAGTTCACCCGCATTCGTCCCGGCAATGGCCGCCCCCAGAAGACGTCTTGAGTCTTTGTCCCACAGGAGTTTGGTCAAACCGTCTTTTCGCCCCATTGTCAGGTTACGTCCCGAAGCGCTCCACGGGAATACCGTCTTTTCTACGGCGATTCCCCTCGCTTTCGCTTCATTTTCAGTCAATCCCATCCAGGCGATTTCAGGATCGGTATAAGCGACGGATGGTACCGTCATGGCATCATACCCGGCCTTGAGTCCTGCTATCACTTCTGCAGCGATTTTCCCCTCATAACTGGCCTTGTGTGCCAGCATCGGTTCGCCACAGATATCGCCAATGGCATAGATATGGTGCACATTCGTCTGCTGTTTGCGATCGACCGGTATGAATCCACGTTCATCGACATACACACCGGCTTTTTCCGCGCCGATCAGTTTCCCGTTCGGACGACGTCCCACGGCCACCAGCACCAGATCATATTGCCGCTTTTCTTTCGGAGCGCCTGTCCCCTCAAAAGTCGCTTCCAGACGCAGGCCTTTTTCGTCCAGTTTCGATACCCTTGTATGGGTATAAACAGCCTCATACCGTTTACGGATACGGTTGAGAAGCGGTGATACGACGTCCCGGTCCGCTGCGGGAATGAGGCCATCCGAAAATTCGGCAATCGTGACTTTCGCGCCCAGCGCATCATAAACACACGCCATTTCCAGACCAATGATTCCACCGCCGATCACCAGCATCTTTTCAGGTATCTTTTTCAGGTCAAGCGCGCCGGTGGAATCAACGAGAGCGGGATGTCCGTAAGGGAAATCCGGCAGCCTGGCCGCGGTTGAACCTGCAGCGATGATCGCGTTTTTAAAACGTACCGACCAACCTTCGTTTTGTCCGTCAACGTTCAGTTCATGCGGCCCGACAAACTGTCCATTGCCCTGCAAAACCCGGATTTCCCTTGCCTTTGCAAGCGCTGCCAGTCCACCCGTCAGCTTGTCGACGATGTCCTGCTTCCACCGGTTCAACGTCTCCGGATCGATTTCCGGTTTGGCAAAACGCACCCCTGCCTCATTGATCTCTTCTGCCTCCGTAATCACTTTGGCGGCATGAAGGAGCGCTTTGGACGGAATACAGCCAACGTTAAGGCAAACTCCGCCCAAAACAGGATAGCGTTCGACCAGAACGACTTTCTGGCCCAGATCAGCCGCACGAAAAGCCGCCGTATAACCGCCCGGGCCGGCTCCCAGAACCAGCGTATCGCACTCGACGATACTGGTTGCTCCACGGCTGCTCGATATAGAGGCAGGACGTTCCGCCTGCACACTGACAGCACTGTCAGGTATTTTTTCCAGTCTTTCCGAAACCGGTGTTTCCTCAATATCGAGTGAAAGCAGAACAGAACCTTCGGAAACCTTGTCCCCAAGTTTGATTTTCAATTCCATGACCTTGCCGGCTTCCGACGACGGGATTTCCATACTCGCCTTGTCCGACTCGACCAGCACGATCGACTGGTCCCTGGCGATTTCCTCACCCTCTTTCACCATCACTTCGATGACTTCCGCATTCTGGACGTCGCCAATGTCCGGCACTCTGATTTCCACCGTTTTCATGTCGTTAACCTCATACAGTCTTTAGTCGCCTGAATCCGTATTTGCCGGAAGACGATCTTATAAAAGCGTTTCTTTCATATCGCCCAGTACGTCGGACAGATAGGTGATGAAACGGGTACCCTCTGCCCCATCGATAACCCGATGGTCGTAAGATAAAGACAAGGGGAGGATCTGTCGTGGCACGAACTGATGCCCGTCCCAGACAGGCTGTGTCGAAATACGTGACAGGCCGACAATCGCGACTTCAGGAGCATTGATCAGAGGTGTGAAGTACGTACCGCCGATGCCACCCAAAGAGGTAATGGTGAAACTGGCTCCCTGCATATCGGATGGATTGAGTTTCCCTTCACGCGCCAGTGCCGACAACTGCGCCAGTTCACGTGAGATTTCCATCAAGCCCTTTTTGTCGGCATCACGGATAACCGGAACCACCAGTCCATGAACCGTATCGGCGGCAAACCCGATATGGTAATAACGTTTCAGAATCAGATTCTCTCCGGTCGCATCGACGGACGCATTGAACTGGGGATATTTTTTCAGTGCCGATACACAGGCCTTGATGACGAATGAAAGGACCGTCAGCTTCACACCCTCGTTTTTATGCCTCTCATTGGCCTGTTTTCTGAACGCTTCCAGATCGGACACATCGGCCTGGTCATACTGGGTCACATGCGGAATCATGACCCAGTTCCTGTGAAGATTGGGGCCACTGATTTTCTTGATTCGGGACAGCGGCTGCAACTCTGTTTCACCGAACTGGGAGAAGTCCAGTGAAGGCCATGGAGGCAGATTCATGAAATTGTCGAAACGATTGGGCGATCCGTCCCGGTTCAGCATCGTTTTCACATAGAGCTGAATGTCTTCTCTCAGAATGCGTTTTTTCGGGCCTGATCCTTCCACCCTTCTCAAATCGACACCCAGCTCACGGGCATATTTCCTGACAGAAGGCGAAGCATGTGGCGCAACAGTATCCGACTTGTGATCCGGAACAGAATCCTGCGCTTCATACACAGCAGTTTCCATTGCCGACACAACCGGAGCCGGTTTTTCTTTTACTTGGCCCCTGGCTTCAGCCGGGGCTGAACTTGCTGCCACTTTGACGGGAGCATGATCAGCAGGCTTTTGTTCCGGAACAGTTTTTACAGTCTCTTCCGAGTCCAGTAGAAGCAGAACCGATCCCTTGGAGACCTTGTCACCCAGCCTGACCTTCAGCTCCCTGACCTTTCCGGCATGTGACGAGGGGATTTCCATACTCGCCTTGTCCGACTCGACCAGCACGATCGACTGGTCCCTGGCGATTGCCTCACCCTCTTTCACCATCACTTCAATGACTTCCACATCCTTGAAGTCACCTATATCCGGCACTTTGATTTCTACTGTTTTCATCTCTTGCATCCCTTTTAAGACTTAATGCAGGAAATACGATGTCTTCCCTCGCCAGACTATCGCCTATTCGTCCACCGGATTCGGCTTGTCTCTGTCGATCCCGTATTTTTCAATCGCTTTGGCAACTGTTTCAACAGGGATATCACCTGACCGGGCCAGCGCTTCAAGAGCCGCTACCGTTATATAATAACGGTCGATTTCAAAGAAGCGCCTCAGATTGGCACGTGTATCGGAACGGCCGAAACCGTCCGTGCCCAGTACGGTATAGGAACGCCCTTCGGGTATGTAGGCCCTGATCTGTTCCGCAAACAGGCGAATGTAATCCGTCGAGGCGATGACAGGTCCCCTGGTATCCCGAAGACACCGGGTCGCATAAGGCACTCTCGGTTCTTCCCCGGGATGCATCATGTTCCAGCGTTCCACGTCGTTTCCTTCACGGGCAACAAGAGTGAAAGACGTAACCGACCAGATATCTGCCGCGACGTTCCAGTCGTTTTTCAACAAATCGACCGCGAAAAGCATTTCGTGAGTAATCGTGCCTGATCCCAGCAACTGGACGCGATAAGGCAGGTCTTTTTCCCCTTCCGCCAACAAATACATCCCTTTCAGAATGCCTTCTTCCTGCCCCGGCTTCATACCGGGTTGTGGATAGGATTCATTCATCACTGAAATGTAATAGAAGACGTTTTCCTGATTTTCCACCATGCGGCGTGCACCATCCTGGATGATGACAGCAACTTCATGAGCGAATCCCGGATCGTAGGGAATACAGGTCGGGATCGTCGCGGCGATCACATGGTTATGACCATCTTCATGCTGCAGTCCCTCGCCATTCAGGGTCGTTCGGCCTGCCGTGCCGCCGATCAGGAACCCGCGAGCCATGATGTCGGCTGCTGCCCACATCAGATCGCCCGTACGCTGGAAACCGAACATGGAATAGTAGGTATAAAACGGCAACGTGATTTTATTGCTGGTCGAATAACTCGTCGCGGAAGCAATCCAGGAACTGACGCCCCCCGCTTCGGTTATCCCTTCCTGCAGGATCTGTCCGGCCTTGTCTTCACGGTAATACATGACCTCGCCCTGATCGACCGGCTCGTAGAGCTGGCCTTTCGGGTTGTAGATACCGATCTGGCGGAACAGGCCTTCCATTCCGAACGTACGCGATTCGTCCACCATGATCGGTACGATCCGCCTTCCGATATCCGTCGATCTCAACAAAATGCCGAGTGTCCGCACATACGCTTGTGTCGTCGAAATCTCGCGTCCTTCATGTGTCGGCTCCAGAACCGCCTGAAAAGCCGACAATGGCGGCACAGTCAGATGTTCATCCGCCTTTTCGCGGCGGTGAGGCAGGTATCCACCCAGCAATTTTCTCCGTTCGTGCAGATATATCATTTCCGGAGCGTCTGCCGGGGGCATGTAAAAAGGTACTTCATCAAGCTGGTCGTCCGGAATCGGTACTCCGGCCCGGTCACGCAGGGAGCGGATCGTCTTGTCATCCAGTTTCTTGACCTGATGCGCGATATTCAGCGCTTCTCCTGCCTTGCCCATACCATACCCTTTCACGGTCTGGCATAAAATCACGGTCGGCTGTCCGGTATGTTGCTGCGCCGCCCTGAACGCGGCATACACTTTCTGTGGATCATGACCGCCACGCGACAGGCGCCAGATTTCATCGTCCGACATGTTCTCGACCATTTTCAGAAGTCGGGGATCCTTGCCGAAGAAATGCTCCCTGACATAAGCGCCATCCTTGGCCTTGTACGTCTGGTACTCACCATCGACGGTTTCCATCATGACTTTTTTCAGAATATTGTCCTTGTCCCTCGCGAGCAGTTCGTCCCAGTCCGAACCCCAGATGACCTTGATGACGTTCCAGCCTGCCCCGCGGAAATCCGCCTCCAGTTCCTGAATGATCTTGCCGTTGCCACGAACCGGGCCATCCAGACGCTGCAAATTGCAGTTGATCACCATAATCAGGTTGTCCAGCGACTCGCGTGACGCCAGACTGATCGCCCCTTTGGCTTCCGGCTCGTCCATTTCACCGTCACCACAGAAAACCCAGACCTTCCTGCCGGTTGTATCGGCAATATCCCGTGCCTGCAGATATTTCAGGAAACGGGCCTGATAAATCGCCATGATCGGGCCGAGTCCCATCGATACTGTCGGAAATTGCCAGAAATCCGGCATCAGTTTCGGGTGAGGATAGGAAGAAAGCCCGTTTCCGTTGACTTCACGCCGGAAATTTTCGAGCTGCTCCTGCGACAGGCGCCCTTCCAGAAAAGCCCGTGCATAAATGCCGGGGGATGAATGTCCCTGAAAATAGACGAGATCGCCTCCGAATGTTTCTGTCGGTGCACGCCAGAAATGATGAAAGCCGGTACCGAACATGGTCGCCAGCGACGTAAACGAGGCGATATGACCTCCCAGATTGTCGCCATCCTTGTTGGCACGGACAACCATTGCCATGGCATTCCAGCGCATCCAGCCCCGGAGACGCGCTTCATAGTCCATATTGCCGGGCGAACCCTGCTGGAGATCCGGAGGAATGGTATTGATATAAGCGGTATTGCTTGAATGCGGAAGGTTGACGCCTTTCTGTCGTGCGACATCGGCCAGCCGTTCCATCAGATAATGTGCGCGGTCACGCCCCTCGCTTTCGATAACGGAATGAAGCGCCTCGAGCCATTCCGACGTTTCCTGTTCGTCAGGATCAAACGCATTGACAGAAATATCGTCCTGCGGATTCGCCATAACCACCTCCCAATTGAAGCCATGAAACAGCAAAAAATCAGATAACACGCGTTTACAGGATGATCATAAACCATAAAATGGCAATTCATCTGTTAAAACGCATAGAAAAAGTGACTGTTCACTTCCGGACAAAACGAAATAATGCCAATACTCTTCAATAAATGGTTTTTTTCGTGTAATTTATAGGGTTTGGCTTGTCCTCATATTTTCCATTGCGCAAAAGAAGGGCAAGATAGTATTCATCGTATAATTGTTTTTTAACGGTTTTTTTATACAACAGACAAAATGACTGCCCAAATTATCAACGGAAATGAGCTGGCCAAGGAAGTCCGCAAGGATATCGCCGAACGTGCAGCCAAATTGACCGCCGCCGGAGAACTTCCCGGTCTGGCCGTTATCCTCGTCGGCGACAGCCCGGCTTCCATGGTTTACGTCCTGAACAAGGAACGTGCCTGCAAGGCGAATGGCATCCGTTCCATTCTGGAAAAATACGATGCGGACTTTTCCGAAGCGGAACTTCTGGAACGCATTCATGTCCTGAACAAGGATCCATCCGTTCACGGCATTCTGGTCCAGTTGCCACTGCCAGACCATATCGATGGACGCAAGGTCATTGAAGCGATCGATCCCGAAAAAGACATGGACTGCTTTACTGTGGTCAACACTGGCCATCTGATGACCGGTCAGCCAACCATCAAGCCATGCACTCCATATGGTGTCATGAAGATGCTGGAATCCATCGATTATCCGTTGCGCGGCGCGCATGCCGTCATCGTCGGTGCTTCCAACATCGTCGGCAAACCGATGTCCATGCTGCTCCTGCAAGCCGGTGCAACCGTCACCATCTGCAATTCCAAGACTCGTGACCTGGGACACCATACCCGTCTGGCAGACGTTCTGATCGCCGCTACCGGCAAACGCAACATCATCACTGCCGATATGATCAAACCTGGCGCCGTCGTTATCGACGTCGGTGTTGAGCGTGATGAAAACGGAAAACTGTGGAGTGATGTAGACTTCCCGAATGCCAAGGAAGTGGCAGGTTACATCTCCCCGGTACCGGGCGGTGTCGGCCCCATGACGATTACCATGCTGCTTTTGAACACGATCGAAGCTGCGGAAAGACGTCTGGCAGCCAAAAAGAAATAAACGCACAAGCGGAAAAAAAGGTACGCGATGCGTACCTTTTTTATTTGAATCGATAAAAATGTCCGGAAGGAAGTTTCTGATGAAAAACCCATTGTTGAATTTCGAGGGGCTACCCCGTTTTGATGAAATCCGGCCTGAACATGTCTCGCCAGCCATCGATACGCTGATGAACCGTTGCAAATCCGTTGTCAGTGAACTGGAAAAACCGATGGACGAAGTCGGCTGGGACAACTTCATTACCCCGCTGGACGACTGTACCGAACAACTCTCACGAGCCTGGGGAATCGTCGGGCATCTGAATTCCGTCGTCGATACACCGGAACTGCGTGCCGCCTATAACGAAAACCTGCCGAAAATAACCGAATTCTGGACATCTCTTTCCCAGAATCCCGCCCTGTTCGAAAAATACAAGACTATCAGGAACACCCCTTCGTTCGACAGCCTCGGCAATGCCCAAAAACGCGTCATCGATAATGCCCTGAGAGACTTTCGTCTGGGTGGTGCCGAACTGCCGGAAAACAAAAAGAAACGCTTTGCAGACCTTCAGGAAAAAATGGCCGCCCTGTCTACCCGTTTCTCTGAAAACGTGCTGGATGCGACCAACCACTTTGAACTGCTGGTGGAAAATGAATCCGACCTGAAAGGCTTGCCGGAAGATAACCTGCATGTGGCGCGGATGATGGCACAAAATGAAAACAAGAGCGGATACAAGTTCACCCTGCATTTCCCGTCCTTCTACCCCGTCATGCAATATGTGGAAAACCGCGATATCCGTGAAAAGATGTACCGTGCCAATGCGACCCGTGCATCCGAACTCGGTGAAAATCCGGAATGGGACAACACCGGCAATATCGACGAGCTGCTTCGTCTGAGAACAGAAGAAGCCGGGCTGCTCGGTTACCGGAATTACGCCGAGGTCTCGCTGGTCTCGAAAATGGCGAGAACACCGGACGAGGTTATTTCTTTCCTTGAAGACCTCGCCAAAAAAGCCCGTCCCTTCGCCGAAAAAGACCTTGAGGAACTCAAACGGTTCGCAAAAGCGGAACTGGGTATTGATGAAATGAAAGCATGGGATATGGCTTTTGTTTCCGAAAAACTGCAACAGAAACGCTATGCCTTCTCCGAACAGGAAATCAAACAGTATTTCCCCGAACCGAACGTTCTGGAAGGCCTCTTCAAACTGGTCGGTACGCTTTATTCCATCAACATCCTGCCCGATACGGCTCCGGTCTGGCACAAGGACGTCAAATTTTTCCGCATTGAAAAAGACGGCCGGCTAATCGGCCAGTTCTATATGGATTTGTACGCCCGTCCAGGCAAGCGTGGCGGTGCATGGATGGATGATGCGAGAAGCCGGCGGGTGACGCAACACGGTGTGCAGACACCGGTTGCCTATCTCACCTGCAATTTCTCGTCTCCGATCGAGAAAGAAGGGAAACTCCAGCCTGCGCTTTTCACACACGGTGAAGTCATGACCCTTTTCCATGAATTCGGTCATGGTCTGCATCATCTTTTGACGAAAGTGGATGAATTGGGCGTATCCGGCATTTCCGGAGTGGAATGGGATGCCGTCGAATTGCCATCCCAATTCATGGAAAACTTCTGCTGGGAATGGGACGTGCTCGAACATATGACTTCCCACATCGAAACGAAGCAGCCTTTGCCGAAAACACTTTTCGACAAAATGATCGCGGCCAAAAACTACCAGTCCGGACTTCAGATGCTGCGTCAGGTCGAATTTTCCCTCGCCGACATGCATTTGCATTACGATTACGACCCGAATGGCCGGAAAACGGTACAGGATGTGCTTGATGGCATCCGGAAAAAATACGCTGTTGTCATCCCTCCGGCATTCAACCGTTTCCTGCAGTCGTTTTCCCATATCTTCGCAGGCGGTTATGCCGCCGGCTATTACAGCTACAAATGGGCAGAAGTCCTTTCCGCGGATGTTTACAGCGCTTTCGAGGAATCGCTGGCAGACGGTAATGACCTGATCTCTCCTGTCATGGGCGCGAAACTTCTGGAGGAAATTCTCTCGGTGGGCGGTTCCCGGCCAGCCATCGACTCGTTTGTCGCTTTCCGTGGAAGACAGCCTTCGATCGATGCCCTGCTCCGGCATAACGGACTGGCTGCATAAAGTCTTTACTAATGCACGGAAAACGTTTCATAATTGACCCGGTTTTTATTCGGGTCAATTCACGTTTCATAATCTATTGTCGGCAGCCTGTATGACCAACATTGAATTCCGTACACACATAGCAGACAAGATCCACTATACCTGCCGATGGGTACGGAAAGCGCTTGCCAGCTCACCTGATTGCCGCATCGTCATTTTCGCGACAGATCGAAATCTGCTGAACCGGCTTGACGATACCCTCTGGACATTTTCCGATTCGGATTTTCTGCCTCATGCCGTTATCGGTGACAGACACGCGGCCCGCTGTCCCGTCATACTGACCTCCAGCGATACCTGTGAACTGCCGCACAGCCAGATTCTGGTCAATCTTTCCCCTGACATTCCAGCCTTTTACGCGCAGTTTGAGCGTTTGCTTGAACTGGTGTCAACCGATCCATCCGATACCGAAGCAGGACGGCAAAGGTATGTTCATTACCGTGAACGTGGATACGCCCTTCATCACGAGACTGCCAAATAATGAACAACGAAAACGACTTCCCGGATCGTGACTCACGAAAAGATACGCTGGAAAACCATTTGTCAATGAGTGAGGACGGAATTCCTGTCCTGACGGAAATCCTTTCGACACTACCCGATCTTGTCGATTCCACCCAAAACGAAGAAGCCTGGGAAGAACTGGAACAACGTTTGACTGAAAGAATATTAAAGCGTGTCGAGGAACGCATTCAATTCGTACTTGAGGAAATCATTCAGCAAAATCTGGTCACAAGTATCCAGAAAATGACCGGAACGCTCGTATCGGAAATCAAGAAAGACCTGCAAAGTACACTGGATGTCGTCGTCACGCATGCCGTTGCGGATGAATTGCATCGCCTTCGGCAAAAAGAGTCCTTTTCCGAGAACAATCATCTTAAAATAACGGAAAAAAACGAGTCGGAAAATACCGGCCGGACAGAGAATCAATAAAAAAAGAGGCCAAATTGTGAAAGTCATTGTATTAGGAGCAGGTATTACCGGAACGGCGGCAGCCTGGTTTCTGCGTCAGGCAGGCCACGACGTGACCGTTATCGAACGGCGTCCCGGAGCTGCACAGGAAACCACTTTCGGAAACGGCTCACAGATTTCAGTCTCCCATTCGGAGCCCTGGGCCAATCCATCCGCTCCTTCGAAAATCCTGAAATGGCTGGGTAAGGAAGATGCCCCTCTGCTTTACCGTTTTCGTGCCGAACAGTTGCAATGGGAATGGGGTGCTCGTTTCCTTCTGGAATGTTCTCCCGGACGAACCGCCCACAACACGCGCCAGTGCGTTGCCATGTCGGATTTCAGCAAGAAAACACTTCGCGCCCTGAGAGAAGAAGCGAAACTGGACTATACGCATTCCAGTCACGGCATCATGCATTTTTATACCGACAGGGCAGATTATGAATCATCCAAGGCCGGAGCGAAACTGATGACGTCACTTGGATGTCCACGCAATACCATCACCCCCGATGAAGTCATTCAGATAGAACCGGCACTGTCCCCCGTCCACGGCAAGTTGATCGGAGGTGACTTCACGCCAGATGACGAACACGGCGACTCGCGTGAATTCACTGTCGCTCTCTCGGAAAGAGCGAAGGAAAAAGGTGTCGAGTTCCGTTTCAATACGTCGGCTACCCGATTGATCAGCGAAGGAAGCGGGGCTGCGTCCCGAATTATTGCCGTCGAAACGATCAGTCCCACCGGTGAATTCGAAGTACTGAAAGCCGACGCTTTTGTCATTTCTTTGGGCAGTTTCTCCGCACCGTTTCTGAAGCCGCTGGGAATTTCGTTGATGATCTACCCGGCAAAAGGCTATTCCGCCACATTCCCTGTTATCAATCCTGACAAGGCGCCGCTTGTATCATTGATCGACGCCGGACACAAACTGGTTTTTTCCCGCCTTGGCAATCGCCTGCGCGTTGGTGGAACGGCAGAAATGAACGGTTATGAACGCCCCCTGAACGAAGCGCGTTGCGAAGCACTGATACGTCGCACATCCGAACTGTTCCCCGAAGCCTGCGATTATTCCAGTCCCCATTTCTGGACTGGCCTGCGTCCGATGACGCCGTCGAATATCCCTTATATCGGGAAATCACCCATCAGCAACCTTTTCCTGAATACAGGCCACGGGACACTGGGCTGGACCATGGGATGCGGCTCGGGACGTTCGATAGCCGATATCGTTTCCGGACGTGTTCCGGAAGTCGACTTTGAATTTTACGGAATGAAGTAAGTCGCTCATGTCGAAACTGTCGCAACAACCATGCCCATGCGGCAATCCCTCTTATGCGGATTGCTGCCAGCCTTATCTGGAAGGCAAGGCGCTGCCACCGGACGCCGTATCCCTGATGCGCTCCCGATATACGGCATATGTTCTGGAAGACGAGGAATATTTGCGGTCGAGCTGGTCTGCAGAAAACCGCCCGTCCGTGACAATCATCGAAAAGAACCAGCCCACCAAATGGATCGGGCTCAAGATCCTCGGGCATCAGGAACACGAGGACAGGGCAACAGTTGAATTCATTGCCCGTTACAAGATCAATGGACGCATGCAGAAGCTCCATGAGGTCAGCCGTTTCGTCAAAGAAGACGCTCAATGGTTTTATTTTGACGGCACTTTTTTCTGATTTATCAAAAAGACAAATTCCGTGAAACAGTCATTTTCCCGTTCCGCCAGCTGGATCGAACGCAGTCTGAAAAGCGTTTGGCACCCGTGTACCCAAATGCAGCACCATGAAACCATGCCACTCGTTGCCTTGAAGAGCGGCAAAGGTGCCTGGCTTTATGATCAGGATGGAAACCGGTATCTCGACGCGATCAGTTCATGGTGGACAAACATCTTCGGGCACGCCAACCCGTTCATTTCCAAAGCATTGAAAGACCAGCTCGATACACTGGAACATGCGATGCTGGCAGGATGCACGCATGAACCGGTAGTCGAGCTTTCCGAAAGGCTGTCCATCCAGACGAATCATGTCCTCGGACACTGTTTTTATGGTTCGGATGGTGCTTCGGCTGTCGAGATCGCCCTCAAAATGAGTTTCCATTACTGGAGGAACAGCGGTCATTCCGAAAAGCAGGAATTCATCTGCCTGAAAAACAGCTATCACGGTGAAACCATCGGCGCTCTCTCGGTCACGGATGTCCAGCTCTTCAGGGATTCGTACGCCCCGCTCATTCGCAACTCCAATATCGTTGAA
>JAEXJM010000005.1 GCA_023449275.1 Pseudomonadota bacterium
GCAACAAGTTATTGTTTTTTCTTGTGTTTTTTTACCATCTCGGATATGATTCGGACTTCCGTTTTTTTGTTTTGTTTTTGTCTGGAGGTCTTTTCATGGCTCGTGTCTGCCAGGTTACGGGTAAGAAGCCTATGTCGGGTAATACGGTTTCTCACGCGAATAACAAGTCGAAACGCCGTTTTATGCCGAATTTGCATTACCGCCGTTTTTTTGTCGAATCGGAAAACCGCTGGGTTTCCCTTCGGGTTTCCAATGCCGGTCTGCGTGTGATCGACAAGCTGGGAATTGATGCTGTCCTGGCTGATCTGCGCGCTCGGGGTGAAAAGGTTTAAGTTTTTTTAGAGGGTTTTTGTTATGGCTAAGGCTGGTAGAGAAAAAATCAAGCTGGAATCGACGGCGGGTACGGGTCATTTTTATACGACTACGAAGAATAAACGTACAACGCCTGACAAGATCGAAATTGTCAAGTTCGATCCCAAGGCAAGAAAGCATGTTCCTTACAAGGAAACGAAGATCAAGTAATCTTGAACTCGTCTCTTGTTCCTGCATAAAGCCGACATTCCAATGTCGGCTTTTTTGTTTTCCCGATGAAAGACGCCTTCCCGGGCGTTGTTCCTCTTCCGTTTTCCGGATATGGCACCTTGCCTTTCAGGTGGTATGCCTGTGCCCTGTTATGGGTATGAGGCCATCTCTCATATAATGAACCGAATGGCGCATACCGGAATGCGGATGCCGTGCCACTGAAGATGAGGAATGGACATGACAGAATCGGAAACGAAACGTGCAACACTGCTGGAAAATATAAAGATATGGGCAGAGGGAACGGATAATGTCCGGGCACTTGTGCAAACCGGATCACTGGTACGGAATGACGGGCTTGCCGACGAATTCTCCGATCTCGATATTGAGATATTGGCGTATCGACCGCATCTGCTGGCGGAATCGGATACCTGGATCCATACGGCAGGCCAACCGGTCACGGTGTTGCATCTGGACGCGGAAGGTGAACAGGAGTGGCCCACCCGGCTGGTGATTTTCGATAATGGAATAAAAGCCGATTTCACACTGGCAGGCCTGTCACGCGTGACGGATATGATATCCGCACGGAAACTGAATCCCCTTTATGAGCGTGGCTACCGAATCCTTCTTGACAAGGACAAGCTGGCCCAACACTTGCCGGTACCCGATTTTTCTTTTCCGGTTCATGCGCTTCCCTCGGAAAAGCGTTTTTGCGAGCGTGTCGGGGAATTCTGGTTCGAAGCGTTTCACATTCCCGTTTATCTGGCCCGAAACGAGCTTTTTCTTGTCAAACAGCGTGACTGGACAATGAAGGAGCTGCTGCTTGAGATGATTGAATGGCATGCCATCGCCCATAACGAACAGGCAACGGATATCTGGCATCTGGGAAAAGGCATCCGTTCATGGGCAGGTGAGGAAATCTGGGCAAGGCTTTATGAAACGTTCGGGCATTTCGACGCAACCGATGCACAGCGGGCTTATGATGCGACGACGCAACTTTACGGACAGCTCGCCAGGGAACTGGCCCATATGAAAGGATGGCACTATCCCCGACAGGTCGAAAATTTCATACGAAAAGGGCCAGAATGAAAGACGTGATGCATGGCCGCGTATCGAGCCGATCCATTGCTCCCTCCATGCCCATCCCCTTGCTTTCAAGATAGGCCAGTGCATGTCCGACGCCGATCCTGTCCCTTATCAGGGCGGCTTTATCCATAACGCTGTCATCCATTAAAGCGACAGGTATCCTTCCTCTTGCGTCCGGTAAAAGTGCCAGGACTTCTTTTTGTATCAGATGTGACATGGTTGATATCCGGACAAACAGTCAAAGCCTGTTTCGCCCTCTCAGCAACGGGCCCGGCGATTCAGTCTCCTTCTGAGAACCCTTTCGATGATCTCGGGAGAAATATCGTTTTTTTCCATAAAACGGGCGGCGGAAGAATAGCCATAGTCGACATCCATTTCAATGCCGCGCTCAATGATATCGGCCTGTTTCCAGTCACTCCGCCGATTGTCTTCTTCGGGAAGGATATCCCGCTTTTTTTCTTCAGACTGTTTCATGAACGATTCCTTTTTTCATAGGGAAAACAATTCCAGTTTATGAAATATCCTGCATGGGCCATTTGTCCGGATTCAAAGAAAAATGTTTTATGCATCATTTTTCAATGATTCCTGCCGAAACGGGATTGTTCCCGGATAAAATGAAATGCGTGTGAAAAAAACCGACCGAACAGCGAACCGGACATGACCCCTACCCCAACCAGAACGGAAATGCCGATGGCTCCCCTGAACGGATTGACGCCTCTTCTGTCATCCGATATCCATACGATTATCCTGGGAAGTTTCCCGAGCCGTGAATCGCTGGCTGCCGGCCAGTATTACGCCCATCCCCGCAACCAGTTCTGGCGGCTGTTGTCCGAAGTCCTGAACGACAATCTGGCCGCCCTGCCTTATGAAGACAGGCTGCCCCGATTGCTCTCGCACGGGATCGGCTTGTGGGATGTCATTTCCATGTGTGAACGTACCGGAAGCCTCGATTCCCGTATCCGGCATGCCGTCGCCAATGATTTCGACAGGCTGAAAAAGGATTGTCCCCGGCTCAGAAAAGCCTGTTTCAACGGCAAGGTCGCAGGCGCTTATGCCGGACGTTTGCAAAGCGCCGGTTTTGAAACGATTGTCCTGCCCTCTTCTTCTCCGGCCTATGCCAGCCGTTCATTCGGGGACAAACTGGCGATCTGGAAAAAAATATTGGATTAGCCTGTTTATTTCAGCGGCGCTTCGGTTAAAATTTTCCCGATGTGGCAGCAAGGTGTCCGGACGTGAAAACAGCAAACACGTTTTGGGACGGTCAATTTCTATTGTTGAAATGGGATGATTTATGAAACTGGTTCGTTATGGCAAACCCGGAAAAGAAAAACCCGGACTGATCGATGCAGACGGCAAGCTGCGTGACCTCTCCGGCAAAATCGACGATCTGACGCCGGAACAACTGTCGGACAAGGCACTGGCCAGGCTGGCCAAACTCGATCCGGAAAAGCTGCCGCTGGTAAAAGGCAGGCCGCGCCTTGGCGTGCCGGTCTCCTTCATCAGCAAATATATCGCCATCGGCATCAATTACATCGAACACGCGGCAGAAGCCAAAATGCGCATCCCGAAGGAACCGATCGTGTTCATGAAAGCCGTGAGCTGCATCTGCGGCCCGAATGACAATATCATCCTGCCGAAAGATTCGAAAAAATCCGACTGGGAAATCGAACTGGGCGTCGTCATCGGCAAAAAAGCGCAATATGTCCCGGAAGAAGAAGCACTGGATTATGTGGCCGGTTACTGCGTGACCGATGACCTGTCCGAACGGGAATTCCAGATCGAACGCGGCACGCAATGGGACAAGGGCAAAGGCTGCGATACGTTTGGCCCGATCGGCCCCTGGCTGGTCACCCGCGATGAAGTGCCTGACCCGCAGAATCTGGACGTCTGGCTGGACGTGAACGGGGAACGGATGCAGAAAGGCAATACGAAAACGATGATTTTCTCCGTAGCGAAAATCGTCAGCTATCTCTCCCATTTCATGACCCTGATGCCGGGCGACGTGATTGCCACGGGTACCCCTCCGGGTGTGGGCCTTGCCCGCGATCCGCAGGTATTTCTGAAACCGGGCGACGTGGTTGTCGCCGGTATCGAAAAACTGGGCGAACAGCGGCAGAAAGTCGTGGCCTGGCCGGGCAAATAGGATTTTCCCCTCTGAAAAAGCTGCCTTTCATGGCAGCTTTTTTTATTGCCGCTCCAGTGGATTGATCAGGTTCGCCCCCCTCACCTGTCAGCCGGTTTGCAAGGCCATTGCGGTTTCGCAAGTTCCCACCCCTGAAAGCGCGCTAAGGTTTTTGTGTCAGTGATTTGTACTTTTTAAAAATATCCTTTTATTTCAACAGGTTGAGCAATGAATATTCCTGAAGAGAATGTCAGTTTTCTGGGGAGCCGCTTCAAGGCCGATCCGGCAACGGGACGGTTTGTACAGGAATACGATCCCAACGTCGCTTTCGATGAATCGTATCCGGAAAACATCGACCCGTTTGCATGGAATCATTTCGGCAAAAGCATGAACCGCTACCATGTGCGCAATACACCGATCCATCTGGTGATCAATCATGAATATTACGAACACAGCCATACATGAGGTCAAAATCATCGATCCGGATATCGTTTTCGATGGTGAACGGATGTTCCCTGAAAATATCGACCTTCAGGCGCTTGGAAAAACACCCGGTCACCCTCCGGTACTGGTCTGTGAACACAAGATCCATTCCGGACGGCATGAATTGGCCGGACTGCACTACCAGCTCCCGCCGCATACTCAGGAAAAGCTGGTTCACGCCACTTACGGCCAGACGTTTCAGGTCGCCGTCGATCTGCGCAAATCGTCTCCGGATTTCGGCAAATGGGTAGGTACGGTCATCTCGGATGAAAACGGTTACCGTCTCTGGATTCCCGAAGGCTTCGCCCACGGGTTCGTCACCCTCTCCGACTTTGCCGATATTGTCATCGGTGCGACAGCTCCTTTTGACAAGGAAAGTGAACGTTGTATCCGCTGGGACGATCCCGCCATCGAAATCGACTGGCATGGCATCATCGCACCCCGCGTTTCCCTGAAAGACCTCGAGGGAAAGCTCATGTATGAAGCGGAAGTTTTCGTTTAGACACGGATTTTCCGCTTTTTCAAACAGTTTCTCATGTGCCTGCCCGGATATTTCACCAGCCAACAGGGCCAGCACAAAACATTTGTTCTTTCAGGTATCCAGCCTTTTGAACAAGGCCCTGCCATTTTCATTATTGATCCGTTCGAGCTGGTCGTTTTCATAGCCAGCATAAGAATCAAGGTCTCTGCAGAAAGAGGCCCCGACCGATGCCGGTGCATAGGGATAATCGCTGCCATACAGGACATGGCACGGTTTCGCAAAATCCAGCAGTGATTTCAGTGCCACATGACTGCCGGAAAGTGCTGTATCAAAATAAAACGCTTTCATATCCGTCAAAAGCCCGTCTTTGGTCAGTGATGGATCAAGCCCCGGCAACAGTTCGGCAAAACGATGGGAGGCATAGGGAAGAAATCCGCCGGCATGGGACAGGATGATACGGGTATTTTCAAAATCGCGGATCACCCCATTTACGACCATATGCAGGGCCGTTCGGGTTGTGTCTGCCGGATAATCGACGAGTGGCCCCGGCAGGCCCGGAATCGGATCCATAGGCGGTTTGGCAGGATGGATGAATACACAGGTACCGAGTTTGTCCAGCGCTTTCCAAAGCGGCCTGTACAAGGCGTCGCCTAGATAAATGCCCTTGTAATTCGTCAACAGGATGACGCCATCGGGGTTCAGGTGACGATAGGCATAGTCCAACTCTTTCAGTGACGCTTCCATATCCGGCAATGGCAGAGTGATGAAATTGCCGAAACGAGACGGATTCCGGATAACCAGACCTGCCGTATATTCGTTCACTCTTCTTGCCATATCGGCAGCGGCCTGCCCTGTCCATCCGGCAACACCGGGTGCCGTCAACGACAGGATACCTGTCTGAATCTGCTGTTCATCCATGAACGCCAGCGCCGATTCCGGTGACCAGACAGGATATTTCCAGCCTGACGGATCCCCTCCGTGCCGGCTCAACAATTCGACCCAGAACGGGGGAACCACATGCTGGTGTACGTCGATACGATCAGGTTCGGACATGATTTTCACCTTATCAGGAAATGGAATTATTCGGTTTAGGATAAAAATAGTGTATAAAATCCCTATTAATATTTCCAACGCATTAATCAGATCGATTGATGCCTGTCCAGAATGGGTTTTGATATGGAACTCCGACATCTCCGGTATTTTCTGGCCGTTGCCGACGAACTGCACTTCGGGCGCGCTGCTGACAGATTGCATATTGTCCAGTCTGCCCTTTCCAGACAGATTCAGGATCTAGAACATTATCTGAACGTCAAGCTCTTTAATCGCGACAGCCGGAATGTTTGCCTAACGGAAGCCGGAACGGCCTTTTACGAAGATGCCGCAGACATCCTGCGGAAAGCGGACAGGTCTGTCCAGCGGGTCAGGCTGATGGCATCAGGCATGACAGGAAGGCTGAGAATCGGTTTTGTGGGGAACGCCGGGATATCCGGTATGTTGTCCGGTGTGCTTTCCCTGTTCAGGGAAAAATATCCCGATGTGATGATAGAACTAACCGAAACCGAAAGCCGTGAACAGATCGGGAAACTCCGGATGGGCGAGCTGGACATTGCCATCGTTACCATGATCAAAGATGAGGGGGAATTTGATGAAATACCGTTCTTTTCCTCCCGATGGGTCATCGGCATCGGTTCCGGCCATCCTTTGGGTTCATACAAGGTACTGGATGGCAAACAGTTGAATGATGAAAGATTCATCGTTTACGGCGACGGGCACATAAAATCCCGGCAAGTTCAATTGATCCGGCAAATCACCGGAAACGACTCTCCGGCCATAGCGGGCTATGCCAAAAGTACGATCACGACCCTGACACTCGTGGCAGCCGGATACGGCATTGCCCTGCTTCCCGAAACACTTGACAAAACCGGTGTTCCAGGTATCGCTTACATTCCCATCAACGGACTTGTCTGCTCATCGGACATCAAGGCCTGCATCCTCAAGACGGAAACGTCGCCGCTTGTGAAAAATTTCAGGGAAACGCTGATCGCCTGTTTGGCTTCGAACAGAATCCGGAATGCATTCGATCCAGACGGTACATAAAAGACAAGCCATCCTTTCCCGGTCTTTAAATACCCCTTTTTCGGGCAAGTATGGCTTTTGGGGCCCATTCATCGGACAGGACTTGATTGGCCGGGATGTGCCAGTAGCCATGCCGGTAAATCCCCGCAAGTTTTTCCATAGCTTTCACAGTTCCCTGAACGGCACTTTTTTCGTACCAGTAGATGGCCTTGTCGATATCCTGAAAAGTTCCCTCACCTGTACGGCAGTTATTTGCATTGACCGGATAATCCGGTTCGGGGTTGCCGTTCATGCAGTTGCTGTTTTTCTTTCTGTAAAAACCGCATTCGTTTGCCATGCGCACCTCCATGAAGATTCAAATGGCTTGTTTATCTTGTAACACGGTTTGTCAGCTGCTCCGGACATTTATGGAAGATTTGTGACGTTCACTCCGGTTTCAAGGCGTTTGTGGGCTGTTTTCGGATATCTTTTGGATAATATGTTTGTTTTGGGCAACAGTTTCAAAGCATTCAGGCCGGGAAAACCGGCCTGAAAACGGGTGCCCCGATTCATGAACCGGCAGCTAGATACCTTTGCCTGCCAGCCCAAGATCCCGGTCGATGGCGGCAGGTGGAACGACGAGGATGTCACAGTCGGTTTCATTGATGGTATTGCGGGTCGTGCTGCCCAAAAGGAACTCCTCAAGACGGCTTCGCCCATGTTTGCCCATGACGACCAGATCCGGTTTCCTGGACTCGATGTGTTCTTTCAGGACGACATAAGGGACGCCGAACTGGATGACGGACCGGATCGTGTTGGTGACTTTCAGTTGCGCGATGAAATCCTGCATTTCAGCTCCGGCTTTCAAGCGGATGTTCGACCGGAATTCATGGAGAAGCCCTTCGGAAACACTGGCATAGCGCATCATGCCTTCATTGGGCACTTCATAGGCATGGACGAATACAAGCTCCGTATCAGGTGTTGCCAGTCTGATGGCCTGTTGCGCCAGATGGAGCGATATTTCCGAGAAATCGACTGCGACCATGATTTGCCGGTATTCCTGTTTCGGTGGCTTGCGGACGATCAGAAGCGGACAGGGATTGAACTGGAGCAGTTTGCTGGGCAGGTTGCCCAGAAACGTGTCGCTGCTCGGATCGTTGCCATGCGCACCGGTAACGAGCAGGTCGGTCTTGTTTTCCCTGACACGGGCCGTTATCTCATGTGCCGGTTTGCCGAAGCGGATGACGAGTTCCGAATGGATGCCGTAAGACTCTTTCAGCCTTTGCGTAATGCCATTCAGGTCGGCCGCCAGACCGGCCCTGACCACCCTTTTCGTTTCATCGGTCGGGCTTTTCAGGGCACGGGTCAACATGTCGATGACGGAAAGATCCTGTACGTTGATGATCTCGAGCGGATCGATGTTCAGCTGGCGACACAACAGGGCTGCCCGTTTTTCAGCCATGACGGCACATATGGACATATCGGTTGCCACCATTATGCTTCCGATCTTTTTCATGGTTTTTCCTCCACTGGCAATATGGTGGGTAATGAGCTTCCTGTCGTTAATGTACCTTGTAATGCAGAAAATTTCATCCCCGGAGTCCGCTTTCAGGCGGGTTTGTCTGAATTGGTCAACGTCTTTTCACTTCCGGAGAAAAGCCTTGCTTTAAATGAAACCGGGACGGACGATCCGTCCCGGTGGTTTCAAAAGCCCTGTTTGTCTTTTTTCTTTTCCAGAAACCGCTCGATTGCCTTGTCCATTTCGATAATGAGGAAGGTGGCGATGCCCATTGCAATGATCAGTATCCAGTCCTGCGCTTGCAGCGATGCCGTATCGAACAGGTCGTGAAACCACGGGACATAGGTGTAGATGAGCTGCAATACCGCCAGTATGCCGATGGAGATGAAGATGTACCTGTTGCCGAAGAAGAGACGTCTGGTCAGTGACGAGGTTCTGAGAAAACGGCAATTCAGCAGGTAGAACATCTGCCCGACGACGATGGTGCAGGCCACGATTGTCCGGGCGGTTTCGATGCTTTGCCCGCGCCGGAGTTCCAGATTGAAAAGCAGAAGCGCCGCCAGCATGAGGACGAAGGACGTGAATACGATCCGCCATATCTGGTAAAGCGTCAGTGGCGGCACATCGGGATTGCGGGGAGGCCTGTCCATCACGTTGGCTTCGGGCCGCTCGAATGTGAGTCCGAGACAGAGGGTCACGGCCGTGATCATGTTGATCCACAGGATCTGTTTCGATGTCAGGGGCAAAACGAAATCGAAGAGGACGGCGGCAATGACGACCATGGTCATGCCGCCATTGGTCGGCAGGAGGAACAGGATACCTTTTTGCAGGTTGTCGAAAATCCGCCGCCCTTCCCTGACAGCACCGGCAATGGTACTGAAATTGTCGTCAGCCAGCACGATACTGGCCGCCTCCTTGGCGGCTTCGGTGCCTTTGACCCCCATCGCCAGCCCGACATCGGCCCGTTTCAGGGCGGGTGCGTCGTTGACGCCGTCACCGGTCATGGCGGTGATTTCACCGTTGGCCTGCAAGGCTTCGACCAGTTTCAGCTTATGCTCAGGGCTGGTTCGGGCGAAGATATCGACTTCCTTGACGACTTGCCTCAATTCGGCGTCATTCATTTTTTCGAGTTCAGCTCCGGTGACGGCTGGCTTGCCGACACCGATGTTCAGGCGTTCCCCGATGACGCGTGCGGTTTCGACATGGTCGCCCGTGATCATCTTGACGACGATGCCGGCATGATGGCACTGGTCGACGGCAAGCAGCGATTCTTCCCTTGGCGGGTCGATAATGCCGAAAAGGCCGAGCATGACCAGTCCGCTTTCCACATCCGTAAATGTCACTTCTGCCGTGTCGTCAGGCACTTTCTTGACGGCGATGGCAAGCGTTCTCTGGCCTGACGAGGCGATTTCCCGGATTTTTTCATGCCAGTAACGGGGATTTATCGGGCGTTTGCCCGATGTCGTGCGTTCGTCGCACGAGCGTTCGATGATCGTTTCCGGCGCCCCCTTGACGAAGATGAATCGTGTTCCGGAACTGTCCTGATTCAGGGTTGCCATGAACCGGTGTCCGGATTCGAATGGAATGGACGCGATCCGGTATTCGAGGTCACGCTGGACATTCGGATCGATTCCGGCCTTCATGCCCAATGAGAGAAGCGCCCCTTCGGTCGGATCGCCGAGGACAGTCCAGTGATCGTCTGTTTCCTGAAGGACAGCGTCGTTGCACAGGACAGCGGCATGAATGAGTTCTTCCAGATCGGGATAATCGTACGGTTCGACCATATGATGGTCGAGATAGAATTCTCCTGCCGGAAAATAACCGGTTCCGGTGACTTCGAAAAACCGGTCGGATGTCACAACGGTCTGGACGGTCATTTCGTTTTTGGTCAGCGTACCGGTCTTGTCGGAGCAGATGACCGTTACGGAACCGAGCGTTTCAACGGCGGGAAGGCGCCGGACAATCGCGTTCAGGCGCGCCATGCGCTGTACGCCCAATGCCAGGGTAATCGTCATGACGGCAGGCAAGCCTTCCGGGATGGCGGAAACCGCCAGCGCCACGCACATCAGGAACATGTCGGCTATGGAATAGTCCCGTATGACGGTTCCGATGATGAAGGTGAATACCGTCACCGCCAGAATGCCGACGGTCAGCCAGCGCCCGAAAACGGCGATCTGGCGCAACAATGGGGTGGTGATTTCCCTGACGTCATTGATCATTTGCCCGATGCGGCCGAATTCGGTCATGTCACCGGTTCCGACGACGACTCCAAGCGCACTGCCCTGCGTGACGAGCGTACCGGAATAGGCCATGTCCTTGCGGTCACCCAGAGGGGTATTCATCTGGACAGGTTCGACGCCCTTGGAAACGGGATGCGATTCTCCTGTCAGCGCCGATTCGTCGATAGAAAGGTTGTTCACGTCGATCAGCCGGATATCGGCCGGAACGCCATCGCCGGAGACGAGCATGACGATGTCGCCGGGCACCAGTTCCTCACTGGCGATGGAAATGCGCCTGCCTTCCCTGATGACGGTCGCTTCAAGCGAGAGCATTTTCCGGATGGCTTCCAGCGCACTTTCGGCCTTGCCTTCCTGAATGAACCCGATGATGGCGTTGATGACGACGACACCGATGATGACCCCGGTATCGATCCAGTGCCTCAACAGGCCGGTGATGAGTGCCGATACCAGCAGAACATAGATCAGCACGTTATTGAATTGCATGAAAAACCGGACAAACGGACTGCGCACTCTGGTGGCGGAAAGCAGGTTCGGGCCGAATTCATTCAGCCTTTTCTTCGCTTCGGCATCCGTCAGGCCGCTTTTACCGACTTCCATTCGGCCCAGAACCTGATCGTCAGGCATGGCGTACCAGGGCAGATCCATCCGGAAAAGGTGGCTGCGCTCCCGGTGCTTTTTGTTTTCCTTATCCAATGCTCGCTCCTTTTCAGCGGTCGATGCAGCATGATGCCGATCGGCGAAAGTCGTTGAAAATGTCTTGTGAAGCCCACAATCCAAGGATAGGGACAGTCATGTGTGCGGGAATTGATCTATATCGAGACGGCTGGCACGAAAGATCAAGCAAATGCGTCATTTAATGCCCATCAATGGCAGACTATACCTTAAAATAAGAAGAGTTCCTTATAGCTTTTTCGAACTGTTTTGCATAAATAATCTGTCTTTTATCCATTTCAGGAAAGGTTGACCGGTGATACAGAATATCCTTGTAATTTGTCTGGGCAATATTTGCCGAAGCCCTATGGCGGAAGGTCTTTTGAAACAGCGTTATCCTGACAAAAACATCAGTTCGGCAGGTTTGAGGGAAATCACGGCAGGCTGGTCGGCAGACCCTTTTTCGATCCGTGTCATGCGGGAGCACGGCATCGATATCAGCCGGCACCGGGCAAGACTGCTGACGAACGACCTGTTGAAAAACGTCGATCTCGTCATCACGATGGAAAAGGAACAAAGCGATATCGTCAAATACAGTTTTCCGAATTTCAAGGGCAAAATCATTCGTGCAGGCGAATATGGCGATTATGATATTCCCGATCCTTATTCAAAGAATATCAAGGCCTTTGAAGAATCTTTTAACCTGATTTCTGAAGGTATCGAACAGATCGATGCAAACCTGATGCAGGTTGAAGACGGCATGGAAAAAGCCCGGTAGTCCGGGATTTCGCAAGGCCCGTTCATGTTGCACGACGATTTGCGCAAACGCCAGCTGTTCCGGATGAAAATGATGGCGACCGCCCTGCTGGTGGCCATGACGGTTCTGTTTGCCGTTTCGCGCATAAACGGGCGCGTCGGTATCTGGGAATGGATCAGCGCGTTTGCCGAGGCGGCCATGATCGGTGCGCTCGCCGACTGGTTCGCCGTCGTCGCGATTTTCCGGCATCCCCTGAACCTTCCTGTTCCGCGAACGGCGATCATCCCGGAAAACAAGGATCGTATCGCCGAGAATATGGCGGTCTTCATCAGGGACAATTTTCTTTCGAAAGAAACGCTTGTTTCCAAAATGCGCGACTGGGAGCCGGCGCAGCGTATCGCTTCCTGGCTTTCTTCCCGGGAAAAGGCCGACTTTCTGGCCGACAAGACGGTTCGGGTGCTGGCTGGCGCACTGGAATTCGTGGATGACGCCCGTGTCGGAAAACTTTTGCGCAATTCGATTTACCAGAGGCTGGAAGAGCTTGATCTGGGCGATTTGATCAGCCAGTTGATGGATGTCCTGACACACAACAACCAGCATCAGGCCCTGCTGGATGTGGGCCTCAGGCGTATTTCATCGGTGCTGGATGAACCCGGTACGCAAAAACAGCTCGCAACGGTGATCATCGAAGTGTCGAAACGCGAATATCCGAAACTGATCAAGATGCTGGGACTCGTGATGGATACGGATGAATTCGGGTACCGCGTTTCGGGTACGCTGGTCGAAAGCATGCAGGGCTGGCTGCACGATATCGGACGGAATCCGACACACCCGCGCCGCAGGCAGTTCGACGATCTGGTCACCCGTTTCATCGACAAGCTGAAAAACGATCCGGAATACCATGCGCAGATCGAGACATGGAAAAAGGAATTTTTGAATACACCGGTCGTGGCTGAATATTTCGAGACGCTCTGGGTTCACTTCCGAAAATGGCTGTTGAAAGACATCGGAAGCCATGATTCCCGAATGAGGCACCGCCTGTCGCGCACGTTCCGTCGTTTCGGGCGCTGGGTGCTGGAAAACCCGTCCCTGACGGAATCCATCAACGACCAGATGGTTCTGATCACAGACGCCATGTCGAATGAAATCCGTGAAACGGTTTCACAGCATATCGTCTTTACCGTCACGCATTGGGACAACCAGTCGATGGTACGGGAACTGGAACTGTCCATCGGACGTGACCTCCAGTTCATCCGGATCAATGGCACGCTGGTCGGTGGCCTGATCGGCGTCCTTTTGCATGCCCTTGTCCTGTTGCTGACATAAGGCTTTCCCTCTTTTCATTTTTTCCGGAAACGGGCACACTGTCTTTTCTTTCTCTTTGACGGTCAATCGTGTTTCGGATAACGGTATGGAAATGAGACGACAGGACAGGCTGGTCGCCGATCCCGACGAATTGAGGCAGATTCTGGATGAGTGCCATATCTGCCGTATTGCGACGATGGACGAGGAAGGCCTGTATATCGTACCGATGAATTTCGGATATATATATGAAAACGGGCAGTTGGCGCTTTTCATTCACTCCGCCCGTGACGGACGCAAGGTTCGCGCTTTCAGGAAGAACCCGCAAATCGCCTTTGAAATGGATACCGGTCACGAACTCGTCGAAGGCCGGATCGCCTGCCAGTACAGCTACCGGTACAAAAGCATCATCGGCAACAGCAGCATTCATGAACTGGTGGATAATATCGAAAAGACAAAAGCCCTGAACGCCATGATGGGCCATTTGACGGGCAAGGCGTTCGAGTTCAACGACAGGATGCTGAATGCCGTGGCCGTTTTCAGGATCGACGTCACCTCCTTTTCCGGAAAGAGAAGGAAGTGATTTTCCACACTTTCTTTCAGTCAGCCTGTCCGCATATGCCATTCGAAATTCAGGGAAGCCACCCCATCGCTTCCACCTGAAGAACATGCCGCATGCATGATGGCGTCTGTCGTGTTCTTGGCATGAAGCCCAATGGTAACGGCGCCTCCTCCCGCGCCCAAACCGATCGTCGTCAACACAGGACAAGAGGTATCGTTCATGGGGACGGTGAACACAATATGGCGCTTCAAGCCCGATTCCGTCTTTTTTCCACCCTGTCCCAGCCATCCGGTCATTGACGGTACCCGTTTGTTTCGTCACTGCAAGTCCCGCCGACATCTTGCATATTTGACGGCAGCGCCATGAATCGCCTTGTCCGGCCTGTTTGAAAAGATGCCGCTGGCGTCGTTTGCCCGTTTCGCCATATCGATCAGTCCGGGATCGGTGTCTGCGTCGAAGGCCTTGATGCACGGCAGGAGAGCCAATGCAGAGAGCGCTGGAGGTACCACGGTTACCATAAACAGAATGGAATCCCGCGGTATGGAAATGCATTTTCCGGTACTGAATTGAATTCCTGTACCGCCCCCTGTCTTCCGTGAACAACTGGAACCTTGTGAAACAGTTCCTGTCGGGAAAATATTGGCCAATGCCCATACCCCTGTCCCACGTTCCCCTTCAGCATTCGGCAATCCTGCCGAAATCTGCTGCCCCGGGGAAATCCGTCGATCAGCTCGGGCATGTTAAACGTTGTCCCACCATCCCCCTCTCCATCGCCAGACGTCGTCCCGATGGCGGCCAATCATTCCGGACAATTTCCCTTTCCACAGCAATACCATCCGCTTTCACGTAACCGGCCGATGCCACCCCCACTGCCAGGGACCCGATACTTCCCGCCAGCGTTCCCCGTCCGACAATCGCTTCTTCCAGTTCCTGCCCTGACTTCATTCCGGCTCACCAATCCGGCCAGACCGATTCCCGAAACCAGCCTTGCCGTTTCCTTGCCGGCACAGTCCTTTCCAGACAGCCCATTCAGATCATCCCCGGGTTTTCCATGCGCCTCTCATCGTCATTTTCGGGGTCTTGTTTCCATTCAATACGTCTTTTTCCAGCAGTTTTACGATATCGTTTTTTCCATAGTCCCCCGCTTTTGAAAAGCGAGGCCCGGATATAAAAAAGGCGCCAAAACACCCGCCAGAATCCGTTTCATCCGGTTTCATTCATCGGTCTGCTTGTGAAAAAACGGCCAGTTCAGTCATGGCACTGGCCGTTTTGCGCTTGGGTGACTCATATGACATTGCCGAAAAACCATCAGAAGCTGTACCGGTACCCTATATTGACCTGTTTCTGGTCGAACCGGCTGCCAGCCGAATAGGTCGCGTCCATGTACAGGTTGTGCCTGTCGTTGATCTGCATGTTGATGCCGATACCGTTATCCCACCATCCTCCGCCGAAATCGTACGATTCCCGGTCGGTACCGTTGAACGTGTAGTCTGTCTTGCCGCTGAATTCACGGATGTACCCCGTTTTCAGGTACACGTCGATCGGGTTTTTGCCTTTCTTGATGCTGTAACCGGCAATGACGCTGGCCCGTCCGAGAGTGGAATCATAGCTTCCGAGTCTCGTCTGAAGCCCATTCGAGGCATGGACAGTCGCACTGTTCTGATGGGAAAAGGTCAGCTGGGCCTGCGGTTCCAGATACCAGCCCTCGTCGGATTTTCCGGGATAGAAACGTTTTCCGGCCTCGACTCCGACGGAAAATCCTTTCGTATTGCCACTGCCGTTGACGGAAACGCCTCCTCCGGTCACCGTGTCGAACTCGTTTTTCATGTGCATAAGCTTGACGAGGCCGTCCACATAAAACCCGTTGTTGTGCATGTATGTGCCATATATGCCCAGATGGTATGACCTGACGTCACCCGAACCGACGGAATAATCGACGTCGCCCTTGCTGGTTCCCGCTGCGACACCGACATGGAAACGACCGTCCCGGCCGTCGAATCTCCGATCGATCCCCAGTTGCATGCCACCGTATTTCATGTCCATGCCCCCCAGTCTCGAATCGAAATGGTCGAGCGAGCCGCCATACACCCTGCCCCAGACATCACCGTCTTTGGCATGGCTTGCCCGGAGCTGTCCCATGCGCTGGAGAAGTGTCTGGTTTTCAACGTAACCCATCAAATAGTTGATGTTCATGAGGTTGACGGAATTTCGGGCCGTATTGTTAAGATCCTGTGTCGCCGAGAGGACCCAGTACTGGCTGCTTGCACGGGCGAGATTTTCCTCACGGTCGAGCAGGAAAGAATACGCACCGACGTCCACACTGCTCTGCTGTATCCCCGTACCGGCATCGCCGCCGAGGGTAAATGTCGCCGAGCCGCCGCTGCTGTCCTCGACGATCCGCAGTCTTTCCGTCCCCAGAGTCGATGTGGCGATATTGCCCAGATGGGCATCCCGGACATAAACCTTGTGTGCACCGCTGGAACTGTCGGTGATGTGGATCATGTCGCCATCGTTGACGATCTGGTTTCCGTCACGGGCAATGTCGGAACGGACATAGAAAGTCCCGTTGCCGGACAGATTGGCGATGGTCAGATCCACGCGGTTGCCGGAATGGGGATCCGTTGTATCGCCCAGAATGATTTCCGCCTTGTCACTGACATGCAAATCGGTCAGGTTCGAGGAATTCAGCATCTGCCATTTGCTGCTGTCGGCCATATCCAGCGATATCGAACCGCCAGCCGAGGCATCGGTATTGCCGGTATAAAAGGCATTGTTGGAAAGGTGACCGGTGATCGAGCCGGTGGCGTCCGTCGTCATATTGCCATTTAAGGTGGACGAATCTTTCATGCCGAGCGTGACCTGGCCGCCAGTCTGTGCGATGAGGTTGCCCGTACCGCTGGCACTGCCGGTATAGTTCTGCTTCACCATGCCGGAATCGCCTGCCGTTGCATGGCCTGTATTGATCGTGTTGCCACCATAAGCGACCTGAACCAGTGAACCGGCATCGGAAGAAGCGACGTTCCCCTCAAATCGGGACAAACCGGTGGCATCCAGCATGATTTGTCCGGCATGTTGGGAAACGATGTCGCCCGTGATCCGGTAAAGGCCGGATGCAGCCGTGCCATCGGACAGTCGGGATGCAATGACAGAACCTGTTCCGGTTGCAAGCATGGCGTAACTGCCCCTGTCGGTATCGACGATGACGGAGGTATCCCCTGCCAGATGGATTTTTCCACCTTCGAACGTGCTGGTCGTACAGGGCGGGCGGCTTCCGATCCCGCACAAAGTCGAGCCGGAAGTAATCTGGCCGTCTTCGCTGACCAGCCCGTGGGCGGTCTGGCCTGTCGTGATGATGGTCGTATTGCCGAGTTCCACTTCACCTGTCCGGTTGGCATAAACACCATAGGCCTTGTTGCCGGCTGTTTCTATGAGTGTCCCGTTTCCCATGATCACTTTGGCGGAACCGGCTTGAGGCATGGATTCGGTTTCCCGGCTGCGATTGCCGGCATAAATGCCGTAGCCAAGCCCGGCTGAAGTATTCTCCCCATTGGCTTTGGTGACGATATGGGTATTTTCCCCCATCGTGATGACATTGCTGCCGTTCTGGATACTGAGGTTGGCACGTACGCCGATGCCGCTGGTTGTGTTGATTTCAGCGTTATTGCCGACAGTGAGGCTGGACGCGCCCGTAATGGCCAGATTGATGCCATCCGCGGAATAGCCGGTCGTGGTAATGTCAAGGTTGTCGCCAATCACCAGATTGGTGCTGCCCCGCTGCATGATGGCATCCGCCTGTGAACCGGACGTTACAATGGTCAGTTTCTTGAGCGTCCCGCCCTGATTGTACAGGCCATACCCCCCCAGTGGAGCGGTTCCGGCTGCTGCCGTTGTGGTGACTTCCACTTCGTCGTACTGGCCAGGATTGCCACAATAATAAAGCGTATTGTCGGTTGTCAGTCTGCTTGTTCCATCCGGTGTGCAAACGGCCAGCGCATTGCCGGACAGCCCGAAACCGATGCCGAAAACAAGCGCCAGATTCGTACATAAAACCCTTGGTGTCGTTTTGATTATTTTTTTCACTCGTATCCTTTTTTATTGAATGGTTAAAAAACAAAAAAGAAAGCTTTTGAAACGCTATTTGAAAAAAACTGCGGGGTTGGGTTGGAAAGACTTGTGGTGGATACGGCACCCATTCAAACCTTCGGATACCGTTTTGCCGATGAAATGAATTGATGAATTCCACAAAACATTTCCTGAAATCATCAATTCAGCGCTGGAGGTTTCTTTTTGGAAAATTTGTTTATAATGATTTACTTATATATTATCAGTAAATGTTATAAATTGAACGGCAATGGTTTTTTCCGGGCAGGAAAACAGGAAAGGGAAGTTGTTTTTCAGAAAGAAACGAAGCGGACTGGACAAAAAGGCATATCAAAAAAGATCGCTTTCAAGTAGATGAAAACAAAAATGAAATTGATACAGGCAAGCGCAACGGCCATTCCGTGACGGCATTGACATTTCCCCCGGAAACAGGGAAAAATTTTTTATTGATAAACGTTGTGTTTTCACACATTTGATTATAAATATTTTCTTTTGGAAAACAAAAAACAGGTTTACAGATGATTTTTTCAATCAGATGGTTTATTTATCCGGGTTTGAGACGGATTATCCGGTCATGGGGAATTTCTGCTTCCTGATGAAAATGAATGGGCAAAATCCTCCCCCCTGTCCAGTGGTTAACCAGTACAGAAACCGCCGTCTATGCACCGGTTAACCCGTGACATTCATGATTTGCTTTTCACAGGAATATATTCTGCCGTAAAACAGGTCTATAATAGAAAAGGTGCGCGGCGGTAGCTCAATGGTAGAGCCGAGGCTTCCCAAGCCTAAGACGCGGGTTCGATTCCCGTCTGCCGCTCCATTGCCTTTTCGCAGGGATTCCGTCTGCCCTTGTATGCTGTTTTCATGTATTTCCCGCCATTCTCATGGCATGTTTCCGGCAAAATCGCCCCATTTGCGCCCCTCTTCTTTTGGTCGCTTCCCGAAAACGGATATCCAGACGGCAATCCATCCGCACGGCCTGTTTTTTCCTGACGAAAAAGTGATCGGAACTGGACGCTCCTGCTTCAGGTTGATAGAATCCCGTCTGTCTCTTTGGGGAGTAGCCGGCTTCATTCTTTTGAAGCGCCTGTGTCAACATATTCGGCCGTTTACGCTGTGGTACAGGCAACCATGAGGTTTGGCGAGACCAGCGGGCAGTTCATGTTTCCCGGTCGGGCGCATGGGTTGCGTGTTTGTTTCGTCCCGGCCGTTGCACTGTCATGAATCCGATTTCGATTTTCATGCTCGGTATGGCGATGTCCACCGACGCATTTGCCGCTGCCCTTGCCAAAGGCGCTGCCATGTTCAAACCCCGTTTCAGCCAGGCGTTGAAGATCGGGTTCATTTTCGGTTTTGTGGAATCCCTGACGCCGCTTGCCGGCTGGTTTCTGGGAACCGCAGCCGCCCCTTTCATCGAAAGTATCGACCACTGGCTGGCTTTCGCCCTGCTGGCAGGGCTGGGATGCCACATGATTTACGGTACGTTCCGCAAGGACTCCGGAAACAACAGCGAAACCTGTACCCATGGCGGGATATTGTCCATTGCCCTGACCGGACTCGCCACCAGTATCGATGCCCTGGCTGTCGGCGTCGGACTGGCTTTTACCGATGTGAATATCGTTCCGGTATCCGCCGTGATCGGCTTTTGCACCTTCACGATGGTGACGGTCGGGATCATGATGGGCCGCATACTCGGCAAAATCGTCGGGAAACGGGCCGAATTGTTCGGTGGCGTCGTCCTGATCATCGTGGGCGTCAGCATCCTCCTTGAACATCTTGGCATTTCCGGCGGTATCTGATTCATCCATCAGACGGACTGTCCCCCTTTACCGTATCCCCCTTCTCCTTCATGATGTGCTGCCATTGGATGGTTCGGCAGGAACATGGTTGTTTCCGTTTTCTGATTCATGAAAGCGTTTCCTGATATTGATGAATCGAGAAAACCGGAATGCCCGACAGATGGAACCGGGACGTTTTTTCCTCTTTGGGTCTGGATTATAATAATCGGCCTGCAAGATGCATCCGTCAAACCCGTTCCCTTTTAACGGTCATTGAAAAAACAGAAAACACCAAAGGCAAACCGAAATGGGCATTATCGCAAGAAAGTTCACTCCCGAAGATATTGAAAGCGCTATCCAGATCTGGAATGAAATCGTTGAAGACGGCATTGCTTTTCCGCAGATGGAACGGCTGGACAGACAGACCGGACTGGACTTTTTCCTGTCCCAGTCCCACACGGGCGTTGCCATCGAGGAAGCATCCGGCAACATGGTCGGGCTTTACATCCTCCATCCCAACAACGTCGGCCGTTGCGGGCATATCTGCAACACCAGTTATGCCGTCAAGGGCAGTGAACGCGGAAAACGGATCGGTGAAATTCTGGTAAAGGACAGTATGGAACAGGGCAAAAAACTGGGGTTCCGGATATTGCAGTTCAATGCGGTGGTCAGCACGAACGAACCGGCACTTCGCCTGTATAAAAAACTCGGCTTCACCCGGCTTGGCATTATTCCTGGCGGTTTCCTGATGAAAGACGGGCATTATCAGGACATTATTCCGCATTATCGCGTTTTATGAAAAACACCGTTTTTTTGTATAAACGGCTATCCGCATAACAAGGCCTGATCAGATTTATATTCCCGCCATTTCCTTACAAGTTCATTCAATTCAAAAACCGGCCATTCATCAAAAGCCGGTTTTTTTGTTTCATCCAATCGGAATCAACCGGACAATCTGTACTTGATCCACTCGAATATCGTCCATGATGACGGATCGATTTCATGGATCTGTTCGCATGCTTTCTTCGCACTGTCGCTTTCAACGGCCTTTCGATACCGGCACAAGGTTCATGTATCACTTTGCGGAACTCCCCTGCCCCAATTTGCATTGCGTACATGTGCATAGACAGTTTTTGAAAGATATCCGGCTTATAAAGTGTCGATGTCTGTATATCCGGTGAATTGGATTATGGTCGTAATTGGTTTGAACGGGCTGTATTGATATCACCCAAAGCGCTTGAAAGGAAGGTATGGGTTGTGGATCGAAGTCATTTCAGGCCATATCGAAACAAAAATAATGTTCACTTGCAGAAAACCGTAACAATATTGATAAAATGGAAACTTCGTTAATCAAAATTCAATATCCAAAGCAGAGGTACACTCATGAATCGCTCCCACAAGACCGTTTTGAACCGATTACATTGCTACCGCACGGCAGTCTGCGAGGCCGTGCGTACTG
>JAEXJM010000012.1 GCA_023449275.1 Pseudomonadota bacterium
TTCGTCCGGCAATCTGTCGTCAAGGGAGTGCAGGGCGGCGGTCATGCGCTCGGTGAAGTACCGTTCCCACTGCGCTCCGATGCGGACGCCGGAGAAAGGACGGTCGGGAGCTTGCTTGTAGACGCGGTTTTCCAGCGCGGTGAAGACGGGAATGCTCATGGAGATCAGCCTGCTGCATAGGTGCCCGAAGGTGCGGTAGTAGTGCTGTTGGGCTTCGCGGATTTCGGCGGCGAGTTCCAGCATGGCGGCTTCGTCAAAGCGCGGAGCGGCGGGTAGAGCAGGGCGGTTGCGCTTGGCGAGTTCGGCCTCCATGCGGTTGAAGGCTTCGATGTAGGCGAGCTTGAACCGCATGGCTTCCGGGCCTGTGTAGCCCATCGCCAAGAGGGTGAAGCCGTCACGGAAGATGATGTACATGGCTAGCGATCGCCCCGTATTGTCCATATAGTTACTCACCACAAAATTGTGGGCAGTAAACTCTTCCGGGCAGTTAACAATAATATTTCGGAGATCCCTCAATACGGCATCATGCCGCTTCCTGAAAAACTTGGAGACATCAAGAGAAGTCGTAGCAGGACGGCCATCATGTAGGGAAACGGAGGGGGATGGGGAGGAAAGAAGCAGAGCCTGTGACATAATAAACCTCGTGTAGTTTTCGATTAGCCCTGCAAAATAGCAAGGGCCGGGAGCTCGAAACTGTACACGAACAGCCAGGCCTATTTCCCCGAAGGGTATTGTATTAGCCTACTCCCGACCCGTGAAGATCGTATGATACACCTCTCCCACGGCATCAAACATGTCTTGGCAGGGCACAAAAATAGCCACTCTCACGGGTTGGCTTCCGTCGTGTAAAGGAGTTTCGAGGCTCCGTGGAAGAAAGTTCACCATGAAAGTGGCTGAAAGTCAATAGTTAGTAGTGGTGGACTTCAATGACGGCATCTGGAGACGGCTTCACCTGTCTATCACTCTTTTCTTCGGGAGCAAGGCATTCAAACGTCATATCAAAAACATTTTGCGCAGGAGAACTTCCCCTATATTGGAGAATATTAACTTCCTTTCCCTGTTTCACACAGTAAGCTTGAGCTTCTTCAATAGCTTTCTTTTTTGTCCCTGATGCTCCTACAATATATGGAGTCTCTACCGTCAGACTATAGACGCCTTGCCCTATTGGTAAGACACCGCTTGAACCGAAGCATCCATATAAAAGAGATGAGATTAGAATCAAAGAAAACGATATAATTTTATTTGTATGCATAATAATTTCCCATACTATTCTTTGTTTTATGTAAATATAAAACAGTAACTTATACAGACTGTTATTCTCTTTTCCAAAATTTCCACCAAGGTGTTCTCTCCTGTTGCGTAGAAGTATCTGTATACGGCACCTTCTCTCCGTCCGACAGGCTGGCCAGCGCCACATCCCGATCCCGCCGTTCAGCTAGTGGCTGTAATTCAGCCTGTGCTTTTCTACATATTGCGATCACCTCCTCAAGTGCAGAACGGATTTCCCGCGCTGTCCAAGGATAGAGGATCTGCGCCTCGGCGACGATTCGTTGTACCTCGCCAAGGGCAGAACTCGCGTAGGCCACTGTCGTCAGTACGTCCGCTCGTGTTTTCGCCGGACTGGTTTCACTGTTTTCTAATGCTATTTTAGAGTTAATCCATTGTATTAAAATGTCATTTTCAAGAGCGATACAGAGGGTAGGTAGTATTTCAAGGCTTGGTCATCATTTTGATTCAAATAACGATTGAGTATCCCAGTCGAAATACCAGTTTTTTTCAGCAAGTTCTTTTGCAGACAGCCCACTGAGTTCTTTTGCATACCTTAATGCTTCTGTAGCAGATACATTTTTGAAATCGAGCACAAGGTTTATCTCCTCTCCTTTTTTAACCGTGTTTCCTTTTGAAAAGCACGGTATCCGAAAAGAAAAAAGGAGGGAATGCAATGACGCTTAAAATTTTATTGGCAGAAGTGATTAAAGGAATCGGTGCAGCATGTAATAATGGGAGTGAAACAAATATAACATATTTAAATACAATGAAAACAATGCCATTGACCGTAAAAATTGTTGCTTCTGGTAATTTGGATACAGAAGACAGTAAGGTGGAAGTAAAAAACTATGATGTGCATATTGAAATTCCATTTCATTTATCCAGTAAGGAACAAGAAAAACCTTTCATCCCTGTAAGAAAATGAACTAATTACATATAGCTTACTAAAAATTCCTCCTTTTCTCTTTGTTTTTTAACAAGTTGAAAACGGAGGATTTTTTGAACAACATGAATTTTTTGCCTACGAGAGAGCAGCTCGCCGCGTACGCGAATGAACCGGTTATGGAGAAGGAAGCCGAGGGCCGGGGAGAGCATAGAGGACGGGTTGAAAAAGGTTCTTGATGCGCTTCCGGCAAACGTGTTCGGCGAGGGGCGAGCGGTTCCCATCGAACGGGAAGAGCGGATCGCGGATGCCGGGATGCGGGAAGGGGCGTTTGTCGAGAAGGACGGTGGCCTGTTCACCGTTTCCGACGGGGCGTTGGTTAAGCCCGAGTGGGCCGACAAGCCGAAGAAGGTACGGCAGGCGGCAAGCTACGTCGGCGTCAAGAAATCGGTTTTTGACCTCATCAATGCGATGAACAGCGATGCGGACGACGCCGGGATCGGCAAGCTCCGGGACGCGCTGAATAGTGCCTATGATGCCTACGTGAAGGACTACGCCCCGATCAACAAGGACGGAAACGGATTCCTTGAGGACGACATCGAATTTCCCACGGTCGCGGCCATCGAGCGCCTCGTCAGTGTGCCCGTCACCAAGACGTACAAGAGCGGAAAGCGTAAGGGGGAATCGTATCAGGTCGATGAGAAGCGGGTGGCCAAGGCCGACATCTTCACCAAGCGCACGATATTCCCTTTCAAGGAACCGACATCCGCCGAAAACATTCAGGACGCCATCAAGATCTGCCGTATCTTCAGGACGGGGATCGACGTCGGGTATATCGGGAATCTCCTCGGCATGAGCCCGGAGGCAGCCCGTGCCGAACTCCTCAAGACGGAAACCCTCTTCGAGAACCCGGAAACGGGGCTTATCGAACCGGACGACATCTACCTTTCCGGCAATGTCCGCAAGAAGCTGGAAATGGCGGAAGCAGGCCGAGAGGACAATCCGGCCTACGGGAAAAACGTGGAGGCGCTGCGGAAGGTCCAGCCGGAACGTATCGGCATCGACGCCATCCACGCCCGCATCGGCTCGTCGTGGGTTCCCGCCAAGGTCTACGAGGCGTTTGTGAAGCATCTCGGCTTTTCCAGCGTATCCGTTGAGAAGGCGCGTCTTGAAGGCGAAGACGGTTCGACGCAGTGGCACGTTGAAGCTTACGGCGGCACGCCGGAAGCGCGGAACCGTTGGGGAGTGGACGGTGCGTCGGTCATTGACCTGATCAGCGACAGTCTGAACTTGAAACGTACTGAGGTCTACGACGAGCATTACAACGCCGACGGGAAAACGTCCCGTGTGAAGAACACCGAGAAGACGCTGGCGGCGCAGGAAAAGCAGCGATCCATTCAGAACGAATTCCAGTCGTGGCTGAAAAAGGACGACGCCGCCGGGAGGCTCGTCGAAGACGAGTACAACGATAGGTTCAACGGGTTCGTCCCGCGCAAGTTCACGGCCCCCGACATCAAGCATTTTCCCGGCGCTTCCCACTCCATCGAGTTGCGGGAGAACCAGAAGATAGGCGTTGTCCGAGGGTTGCAGGAATCCACCTTGCTCGCGCACGGCGTCGGTTCCGGCAAGACCATGTTGCAGATTACGCTGGCGATGGAAATGCGGCGTCTCGGGACGGCGAAAAAGCCGTGGATTGTCGTTCAGGCGTCCACCCTGTCGCAGTTCGCGGCTACCTTCAAGACGCTGTACCCGCGCGCGGCTATGCTCGTCGCGGCCCTGCGCAAACGCGGATGGAAGGACAGCCGTCCGAAGGGGCGCCCGGAGTTTGAAAATCTGCTCGGCAAGATCAACGCCCTGCGTCTCGACACCAAAAAGTCATGGGCATATGTCGAATCCATTGCAGAAAAGATGTATGGCGTGCGCATTCCGTGGCTCGACGGCGAGCAGCTCGGCGGCGTGATTGCCGCAATGGCCAAGCACCAGCGGGCGCAGGAGAGGGCGTAATGTCTGACGCGCGCCTGCCCCGCAACGCCCGCGACATCATCGATCGTCTTGGTCCCGCCGTGACCCTGCGCCTCATAAGGGCTCTCGGCGGAACGACGATCCCCGTGCCCATGCGGCTGACGCCCGTCGGCGAGGCCCGTTATAGAAGGCTGTGCGATTATGATTGGGGAGGATGCGGCAAAGGCTTTGTGCCGGGAATATGCCGGAACGAATCTTTACATCCCCACATGCAGACAGGCCGCCCCCGTGCCGCCTATCAGCACCGGGACACGTTGATCCGTGCCTCCCGCATCGTGTGGGGACTGGACGCGCCGGTGTCCGTTTTCGCGGCGCAAATCCACACCGAGAGTTGGAGGAAAAACAGCACGGTGTCGACCGCCGGGGCGCAAGGCTTGGCACAGTTCATGCCATCCACCGCGAAATGGCTCCCGACCGTTGCCCCGGAAGTGGGCAAGCCCGCGCCCTTCAATCCCGGCTGGTCGTTCCGGGCGTGCGTGACATACGACAAGTATCTGTGGGATCGGCTGGCGGCCAAAAACGCGCAAAAGAAGGTGCTGACGCCCTGTGACCGCATGGCCTTTGCCTTATCCGCATACAACGGCGGCATGGGCTGGACCAAGGGATACGGCTTTACGGTTCTTGACGTGCCTCCCTATCCGGTGTCCCGCCGCAGGGGCGGCACGTGGGAGGAGATCGTAGCCATTATCCGGGAGGACGGGAGCCTCGTGGAGCGTCCGGCAGGTTTTTGCGAGAGGTGTGTCTTTTTCCTTTCCCATGAGGAGTGGGATGCCTTTCCCACACGGCCCACGTCCGCGCACATGTATGATCTGGAGAATGGCGAATGGGTCGATCCGTGTCCTTTCGCCAAGCTTCTACACGAGGTCCAGCTTGAAATCCGCAACTGCTTTGAAATTCGCCGCTGGAAAATCTGGGGAAAATTCATCCCCCAATACGAGCAGCTCACATGGTCCGCGCAGGTCGCCGAGACCACGGGATTCCTGAACGGCGAGGCCCGCGCCACGCCGTACATCGACGCCTTTCTTGCCGCGCGCACCGACGAGGGCAAACCGGACAAGGAAAGCCTGTGCCGCGACATCCTCGCCAATCACGCCGCCTACCTACGAAATATGGTCGAGAGTACGACTGGAAATATGGGGGAACAGGAAACACCTATTGGGGTGGGATAGATTTTTATGCTTCTCGCGTTACTCCGGTTGTTGGTGAAATCCGTCCGGTGAATCGCGCAGTTCGCTACCTCATCCGGGCGCGGTGACTTGCCAAATTCATCGAAAGTCCTTATCTTAAAAAGCAAGAGGGACGGCAAGTGCGTCAACACCTACCGTCCCATTACGCGGGGTCTTTTTCGGGACTCCCCTAGAGGTAAAACAGAAGTTTTCCCACAGGACAGCCCCTAACAGTTTCAGCCACTGTTAGGGGCTTGCTTTGTCCTGTGGGCTGTCTCTAGCTCAGGAACTCGTCCATCAGCCAGTTAAACAGCCGGACAAGGGCAGCCCAAACAGCAGCCTTTGCCAGCACACGGATGAATCCGTACATGGTGGCATGGAACCTCCTTGTAGTCCCCCGCTGGTGACTGAGTAGGGAAGTCCCGACCCGGAAAGTACACAGGTACGCCTCCTATGGCAAGGCTTCCGAGACTGGTTATGCTGAAGGATTATTTTCGCTTTTCATGTGAAGGAATACATAGATACATGTTTATATAAACATGTATCTATGTATTAATATATTGGTTAATCATATCGAGTGTATTCTCTCGTGATTAACTTATATTTTAAGCTGTTATTCTTTTCATACCAGTATATCCAGAACTAGTTGGGGTTGTCTGAGGAAATAGTAGCACAGGATTTTGCAGAGGGTACGCAAGAGTGGCGAAAACGGTTTCTTGCGGTCCTCAACGGATGCTTCGCCTCAAGCGCCGTTCCTTTCGCTCTCCGTAAAGCTGGACAGACGCATTATCACTCAGTTAATTACGAAAGCCCCTTCCGTAGTTACTGTCCAAGAAGGAGAAGTGCCTTCTGTCGTAGTGTACGAGGCGGGCAAAGATCTTTTGCAGGTATTTTCCCGTTTTGTTGAACTTTTGGATACACCATCACGAATCCCGGTTTTAGCTCCCATGATTCTTCGTGAGAAAGAATACTGTAAAAATATCAATTATTATCAGATAATTATATTTAATAAATGCATTTTTTACCCCTAAAAATAACCCCTAAAATTTGTGGATGATTATGGATTTATGTGAACAATACCGAACAAAAAGTAGATAATGCGATATTCCAAAAAAACTGAACACATAGTTTTGGGCGAAAGTGTCAGTAAAATCTTAAAGCTTGCCAGCCGTGTTTTGAAAGGAACATACTCAGCGCATAGAAATACGAAGTACATCGAATACCCTTTTTTGACCACAAACGTCTAGCGATCTAATGGGCTATATCCTCAAAATTGCAAAGCGCTTTTGGTTGAAAGGGCGAGATCTCCATGCATGTTGACTTTGCGATGGACTGGCATACAATCAATTCTCAGTCGGATATAGGTCTTTTCCTTCAGAATAGCCGCTTTTAGCTGTGGGGGGGGAAGTGTCAGATCTACTTTCAAAACGAAAATCTTTCGTTTTTCTATCGTTGCTATGCTTCTCTCTTGCGGATGTGCGTGATGGGTTAGGGCCTTTTTTGGGTGTTTATCTGCAAGGAGAAGGATGGCGGCCAGATGAAATTGGCTTTATAATGACTGCTGGCGGTTTGGCTGGCCTTGTATGCACCACGCCGTTGGGAGCACTTGCGGATTATACTAGGTACAAGCGCTCACTTCTGGCTTTCAGTATATTACTTATAGTAATCGCGTGTGGGATTATTTTTTTCTGGAGCGGAGCTCTTGCCGCAACCGGATCTAAAGTATTGTCTTGTGCTGCCGCTGCAGCGATAATGCCATCGCTTACAGGCATTACTCTTGGAATGACGGGACAAAAAGATTTTCCTGCGCGTCTTGGACGTAATGAGGCATGGAGTCATGCGGGAAATGCCGCAACAGCCTTGCTAGGTGGCATCATAGGGTATCACTTTGGTATTCCAGGCGTCTTCGTGGTAATGGCCTTAATGGGGGCCATGGCCCTTTTCTGCTTATGGCGCATAAACCCGGCCAATATAGATTATGCTGTTGCCCGTGGCCTTGTTACCGAGGAATCGGGATATACCCAATCGAAATCTGAAAGTTTCCGCTACCTATTTACAGACAAATCCCTTTTGGTCGTTGGCATGACGCTATTTTTCTTTCATCTCGGCAACGCGGCTTTACTTCCCCTGCTGGGACAATCGGCTGTAGCAAGATTCGATGTGAATGCGGCGTCTTATACTGCTGGTACTGTAGTTCTGGCCCAAGTAACTATGATTTTGACTGCGCTCTGGGGGGCGCATGTTGCTCAGAGAAAAGGTTATGGCCCGCTTTTCTACATGGCACTATTGGCACTACCCTTGCGTGGATGCATTGCAGGGTTATGGAATACACCTTGGAATATTATACCTGTGCAGTTGCTTGACGGCGTAGGGGCTGGTTTGCTTGGCGTCGCTACACCAGGCATGGTCGCCCGTCTTTTAGAAGGTGGAGGACATATCAATATGGGACTGGGTATGGTGTTGACTATCCAAGGAATAGGAGCCGCTCTCAGCAGCACTTACGGGGGACTTTTTGCACACCATTCGAGTTATGATGCAGCTTTTTTTTCTCTTGCAGCCGCTCCATGCCTCGGACTCTTGTTATTTTTAGCAGGAGTGCGATTTTTGCCTACCCTTCGTAATGCCATGCAAAACCACTAACTACAGTTTTATTATATATTATTTATCAACTACTTCATACGTATAGTTTAGCGATCTCCTGTCTGTAGAGTCTCTTTTTCAACTAACTGGAGTTCTTTGACAAAGTTCCGAATCTGCTCTTGTGCAGGGTTAATATTAGCAATATATGGAGCAGGCGATTGTCACGGCTAGAACCCCTAATACCGTGCAACTGTTCAGAGAACGCTTTCTGTAAGTATATGTATTTCAGTAAATATCTATTTATGTAATTATATATAACAAAATGCAGGACAATGCCGATAGAAATTTTTTCGTCGTTGTCCTTATATTTTGAGGTATTAACATTACAGATTCAGTGTATCCGGCACTGAGCGCGCTTGTAGGCTCACGAATGCCAGACTACCGAGGAATTTTCCTGCGCGGTCATGGCTCCCAAACTAGTACCCATTATGGAACAGTGGTGCATTCCAGTGTCAGTTTGGGAGGACTCCAGGGGATGGTATTCGGGAGATTTCGGCCTCTTTCTATACAGGGGGGCAACATGGAATATAACTCAGGAACTCGTCCATCAGCCAATTAAACAACCGGACAAGGGCAGCTCAAACAGCGGCCTTTTGTAGGCTAAGATTTGAATATCATTTATTACGCGCTCCTAGGGAGGTTTTCTTTCCATGCAAAAAGGCAGGAACGCTTGAGCGTTCCTGCCTTTTCAAAAAGTTTATGCCAATTAGGCATTCTTGGGCGGGATTACCGTGCAACCAGGATCCGCACGCAATGCAGCTTCGGGACCGGCAAATTCATAGCAGGCCAGAATGCGCAGCACCCCGGTGCCTACATTATAAGTAGAGTGATATTGACCACGCTGCAGGGAAATCATGGTACCGGGATATACCTTACGGGTTTCACGGCTGCCATCTTCCTTTTCAATCATTTGTTCTCCTTCACCTTCAAGGATGAACAGATTTTCGCAACAGCCTGGGTGATTATGCCGAGCATGTCCCTGCCCTGGATCAAGGGTCACGATGCCGCTGACCATGCACTGAGAGCCTGTCACGCGAGGGTCGGTCAACCATTGTAGCTTGCCCCAGTCAAACGATTGAGTTTCAACGTCATCTACCGTTACAAAAGAGCGTAAGTTTGACATGAGAATCTCCTTATGAGGTTGAGCGGTACCTAGAGAGTAGACCAGCGTCAGTGGAGAGATCAGGAATAAAGCTTCTTTATCACCCAAGCCATGTTGCGCCCGAGTTCTTCCATGCTGCGCCAACCTTCCGCGTCTTTTTCCACTTCTCCGGGAGCTTCCCCCATGCCGAAAGTCCAGTAATTCGACATAGGAACAACCATTTGTGTGACGGCAAACATGGAAATCATAGTTTGTAAAGCCTGGATGGCTCCTGCGCGCCGTACGGCAGAGATGGCACCGCCTACTTTACGGTAGAACATGCTGCCCTGTTCTCCCCGGCGGACGCGACCGCGCGCGATAAATGAAGCACGGTCAATAAGGGCTTTCATTTCAGGGGTAGTCCCAAACATATATACCGGAGAGGCAAGGATGATCCCTTCGGCATTCTTCATTTTTTCGATCCATTCATTGAATGGATCCGAAGTGATGGCGCAGACTTCTACCGCTTTTTTGCGGCAGGACAGGCAGGAGCAGCAACCGCGGATATTGGTTCCACCTACCTGCACCATTTCTGTAGATATGCCTTCGGATTCAAGTGTATCAAGGCAGTGCCTGACGAGACGTGCCGTATTTCCGTTTTTTCGGGGACTACCGTTAAAGGCAACTACATGCATAAAACTCTCCTTTATTTTTTAATTAGTTAAGCCTACTTAAGCAATCCAAGAAAAGTCCAGTACGGGACGGCTACAACCGCCAGCATAATGGGTACAAATACCATTCTCAGCGCAAGGGCAGGCACAACATGCTTATGAGTGATAGCTCCGGTTACAAAGATATACATGAACACTCCAATTTCGTACGGCAGGACATACTGTTCAAGGCCATACAGGAAGGAGTATGTAAGAACTTGAGGATCGATTCCCAGCTGGAGAGCGAGCTGAGCCAAAGGGCCGCACATAGAGCCAGTAGCAGCCATGGGAGTGAGCAAGAAGTTAATTAACAGTCCACTAAGGTACGTAATGAGTACCGCCATGGTATTGCCTTGGCCCTGCAGAAGAGGCAGCATTAGATCTGAAAGCCATTTGTCCACATGAAGTGCGCCGGCTACCATGCCGATGGCTTGGCAAGAGGCAAGGAAGAAGACAAAGGACAGGTTGAGCTTGCTGAAGCTTTTGCCGTCGCACAGATCAACGCCCGGTAAAAAGGCTAGCAGCATGATGAGGCTGTATACCATGGTTCCCGGGTAACCAATCTGCTTTTCGAAGATGAAGGCAAGTAGGCCGACGACAAGAAGAACCAGCACCTTGATTTCGCTGGGTTTAATGTTGCCCATTTCGGCAAGGCGCACTCTGAGGATATTTTCCAGATTGTTTTCACCCGGCAATGGATCCTTTCCGCGAATCATGAAAATCATGAATGTGGAAAATGCCATGTAGAGAACGTTAAGTGGCCCCATTTGGACAAGAAAATCTGTCCATGGTTTTTGCTCTCCGGTGACATCCCATGTCGAATACATACCCATCAGGTTGATTTCGCTACCTGTGAGAATAAACAGCGATGGAGCTACTGCGGCCAGAAAGCCTCCAAAGATCAGGGAAGAAGAGGTCCTGGATTTGGGATCCACGTCAAGCGCGGCCACCAGGCCTTGGGCGATGGCCATGTATATTACGACACGGGCGAGCAGGGCAGGAACCAGCAGGACGACGACAAAGCCTGAAAGCATCAGGCCGATCATTGTTTTTGAATAGGATGATCCCAGCAACAGCATGCTGCGCAAGGCGATTCTCTTGCCCAATCCAGAATTGAGCATGGCATCGGCAATGATTAACGAAGAAAATGTGATCCACGGCAGAAAAGTGTTGAACGTGGCAAACGCTACTTTTGGCGGAACGACGAACAGGGCATACAAGAACAGCATGCCCACACCAGCTGCCGCAGCCGGCATCAGTTCAAAAGCCCAGACGACAACTGTACCGACCGTAATGGCTAAAAAGAGCGGTGTTTTGGGATCAGCAAGATCGGTCGGCACATCAATGCCCCAGTATACCAACAGGGCAATAACCACAGCAATTATCCATTTGACTGATCTGGAAAGCGTCACGGAAAGCTCCTCCGGAAGTTTGAATGGCGATTGTATGCTCTGTGGGGCCGGTATGAGGCAGGAAACTGGACTGCCTCATACCGGTAATTATTGGATCAGAATTTGATATTAATGAACTTGCGAACCTGCTCCTTGATGGCGATTTCGGTAGGGAGCCGTTCCATACTGCTGGCTCCGTAGAAGCCCTGAATACCCTTGCAGTGCTGGAGGATGTAGGCGGCGTCTTCGGGATTGGCGATGGGGCCGCCGTGGCAAAGGCAGATGATGTCCGGGCGGACGGCACGGGCTGCGGCTACGCATTCGTCAATAAGCGGCACGCATTCCTCAAGCGTTTTTGCGGTCTGGGCACCAATAGTTCCGGCAGTGGTTAGCCCCATATGCGGCACGAGGATGTCTGCCCCGGCTAAAGCCATGTTCTTGGCATCTTCTGGTGAAAAGACATACGGCGTGGTAAGCAGATCCATCTGGTGCGCCGTGGCGATGGCTTCCACCTCAAGGCTGTAGCTCATGCCGGTTTCTTCAAGGTTGGCGCGGAACAGCCCGTCAATAAGCCCCACTGTGGGGAAGTTCTGCACCCCGGCAAAGCCCTCTTCTTTAATGCGGCGCAAAAAATAGTCCCAGTTTACAAAAGGATCGGTACCGTTGATTCCAGCCAGAACGGGTACCTTTTTAACGACAGGGAGAACTTCGCGGGCCAATTCCAGTACGATATCGTTGGCGTTGCCGTAGGCTAGAAGCCCGGCGAGCGAACCGCGCCCGGCCATGCGGTACCGACCGGAATTATAAATGACAATCAGGTCAATGCCGCCGGCCTCCTCGCATTTCGCGGAAATGCCGGTGCCAGCGCCGCCTCCGATGATGGGTTCGTTGCGGGCAATCTTGGCGCGCAAGTTGGCAAGAATTTCGGAACGGGTAATAGCCATGTCGTGACTCCTTATGTTAAAAGTGAAAAAATATTTTTTTCAATACGGTCCAATCAGCCAATGGCTTCAAGGAAGTGTGTCCTTACGGCTTCGGCGAACTCAGGGGCGTTGAGATGGTGCGGCACACGGATAATCCGACGCGTATCCGTTTGCTTCACAGTCTGCTCTATGGCCTTGAACAATGCTGCGTCGGCTTCTGGATCATAGAAAGGCATTCCCGGCGCATCAATGGCGGAAATACCCCCCTCTGGAAGGAGAAAACGAACCTTTCCGGTACAGAGGTTGAGGCGTTCGCCAATCCATCGGCCCATGGCGGCATTTTCTTCGACCGTAGTGCGCATAAGCGTTACATTCTCGTTGTGAACGTAGAGGTTACGCTCGCGGTATTTTTCGGGGACCGTGGACATGGCTGCAAAATTGACCATATCCAGCGCGCCGACGCTGCCGACGTAAGGAATACCGGTACGGATGACTGCGCCAAGGCGATCGTCTCCCGCGCTCATCACGCCGCCCATAAATAGATCGCAGATTTCGGTTAGGGTAATATCAATAGCAAGTGATACCATTCCGGAATCAATGAGTTTTTCGAGGGCTTTCCCCCCTGTCCCCGTGGCATGGAAGACGAGAGGTTCATACTGTTCTGGCAACAATGCACAGACCTGCTGTACACACGGTGTCGTTACGCCGAACATGGACATGCCCACGAGTGTCCTATTTTCCTTCTCTTCGGGAATAGGGTGTTGCACCATGCCCGCCAACGCATGGGCCGCATTGCCCAGTATCTTGCGCGTAATAATATTGAGCCCCTGTACATCGGCTACGGACGGCATCATGCAGATATCGGATGCACCCACGTAGGGTGCCACATCGCCGGAGGCAACCGTGGACACCATAAGCTTAGGGAGTCCCACAGGCAGAGCGCGCATGCCGCGTGTCACGATGGCCGTATTGCCGGAACCGCCGAGTCCTATTACTCCGCTGATATCTTTTTGATGTTCCACAAGGAATTCTTCGAGCAGGGTCCCCATTAGGGCCAGTGCCTTGCCACGGTCGGTAATGTCGGCAAAAACGTCGAGTTGTTTTTCACGAAGGTGAACAACATTCCCGATATCGGGAGGAAGCATCCTTTCATATATGCCTACATCTACGATGCAGGTGCTGATGCCCTGTGAGAAGAGGAGATTACGGACGTACAGGATTTCAGTGTGCTTGGTATCGCATGTCCCGATGATATAGACATGTTTCATGGCGATTCTCCCTTACGTTGAGATTCGCGGCTTATACCGCTCCGGCGTTTTCGAGGGATCGTATGGCATAAAATCCACTTAGATTAGGCAAAGAATGTGCCAACCTTTCTAGGTGCCGAGGGGCTACGGAGCAGGCGAATAAGGGGTAATCAGAAGAGATACGATTTGAAAGTGATACTATTTCAACTAAATAGTTATCAATTTGTAGCGTTGGGGACTCTTCAAAGGCAATCCCTGGATGCAAAAGAAGGGCATCGACTCCTACCGCGAGCATGATGTCGGCTTCCTGTGGGGAAGCGACCAGCGCAAGAGTATAAAGCCCTTTGTCCCGGGCAATGGCCATTAGCTGCGCTTCACGTTCAAAGCCGAGTCCTTGTTCTTCTACGATGGTGCGAAGGGAGCCATCCATGAGAGCCATGCTCGGCAAGTTGCAGACTCCCTTGAACCCCTTGTTTTTTATTGATTCAATCAACTGCCCGTGCTCCCGGAAGGGATCAGCGGCGCAGATTCCCGCCAGAATGGGGACGGGACAGGAAGTGAGGGCATCGTCGAATGCCTTTAGAACTATGCCATTAGCATCTGCGTATGGTAGGTAGCTGGAAAGCCAGTCGAAATTTCCTGAATTGTCACGAGAGCCATAGCAGGCAACCAGCCAGTCAACGGAGGAAGGGCAAATTTCTCCAGGTAATAAGGGCGATCCGAACAGTGTACGCCTTTCTGCTTTTGCCGCCTGTACGAGTGTCTGAACCTCTTTTTTAGGTAACATTTTTTCTCCATGTGCTATATAGAAATATACATAATGGACGTGGGGATCTCGATGGAAATGAAAACCAGAATTGTATATGGAGCGCCTTTATGTTACTTTTGAGGTAACACTTTTGCAACCTAATATACACTGGGAGTATACATGTTTACGGAAAACGTTTCTCGTCTCCGCCGTCTTGTGGAGGGAGCCCGTCATGCCGAGAAACCCCTTGTGTTTTCCATTCCCGGATCAGGGCTCAGCGCTATAAGTGCCGTTAAAGGGGGCATTCCTTTTCTCGTCGTTCTGAATTCGGGAATTTATCGTATATCGGGAGTCAATTCTTATGCATCGTTCCTGCCCTTCGGTAATGCCAACGAGCAGACAGAAGAGCTGATTCGTTCCCAAATTTTGCCGCGCTGCCCTCAGACCCCTTTGGTTGCAGGCATGCTTGTAGGGGATCCTTCATGCCCGGAACAGGAACGTTTCAGACGTCTGAAGAGCCTTGGTGTGGCTGGAATCATCAACTGGCCCCCTGTAAGTATGAATCAGGGATTTTTCTTTGATGCCCTGCGCAGACGCGGATTTTCTGAAGAACGTGAAGTGGCCATGCTTTGCGAAGCAAAAGAGCAAGGGTTTGTCACTTTTGGTTTCTCGGCCTCTATAGACAGTGCTAAGCTGTTTGCGACGGAAGCGGGAGTGGACGTACTCATCATCAACGTGGGGTGGACGTTCTATGGTTCCGAACCACTGGAGAAGCAGGATCGCGTGCAATACGCGATCCGCCATGTCAATCAGGCTCTAGAGGCCGTACGCGAGGCGACTCACGGCAACTGTCCGATATGCTTGTTTTACGGGGGAGGAATCAACACAGCACAGGATACACTTCAGTTATACCAGCAGACTAATATTGACGGTCTGGGCGTTGGGAGCGCCTTAGAATATTTCCCCGTAAAGGATCTGATCCGGGGGCTCTCCCGGGAATTTTTGGAGATCAGCAAGAAAAAGACATTAATTCAGGAGCTCAGGGAGTCACCTTCCGACGTCATAGGCACTAGCCAAGCCATGCTCGAACTATACCAGAGGGTACGACGCGTGGCGGCTTATGATGTGAATGTCTGTATTGAAGGGGAGTCAGGGGCGGGGAAGGAGGTTATTGCTAATTCCCTGCATGGGCTCAGCCGTCGCAGTATGGGGCCTTTTATTACAATCAATTGTGGTGCCATTCCAGAAACTTTGATTGAAAGTGAGTTATTTGGGCATGAGAAAGGAGCCTTTACCGGAGCACTGGAACGGCGGTTGGGAAAATTTGAATTGGCCAATCATGGCACACTGTTTCTTGATGAGGTCGCCGAACTCTCTCCCAAGGCACAAGTCAGCCTACTTCGGGCTATCCAACAAAAGGAAATTGTGCGCGTAGGGGGGAGGAAAAATATTTCTGTAGACATTCGTATCATCACCGCCACCAATCGATGTTTGAAGGAGCTCGTCTCAAAAGGAGAGTTTCGGGCGGATCTTTTTTATCGTCTAAATACGATTACTCTTTATATCCCTCCCCTGCGTGAACGCATAAGAGATATCGAAGCCCTTGTGAATCATTTTCTAAAAAAAATTCGCCAAACCTTTGGTTGTAAAGCAACAAGTATAAGCAAAGATTTCTTGCGAAGGCTCAAGCAACATTCATGGCCGGGAAATGTACGGGAACTTCAACAGATCATTGCCGAGGCAGCTATTATGGAGGATGGTGATATATTAATGGGTTATAGCTTCCACCCTGATTCTGAAATGCCTCACTCGGCAGGAGATGGGATGGACAATAAAAAGTTTAACCTCCGAGAAACACTCATACGAACAAATGGCAACAAAGCACAATGTGCCAAAATTTTAGGTGTTAGTCGGAAAACATTATATCAATGGATTAAAAAATATGGGCTTAATTGACGTTGCGAGCTATACCATAATTTTTTTCCAGCGGTAAAACCTGTAGTCAAGGATGTCCACCCGGTGATCTGTACAGTTAGCTAGGGTCAGGACTCATTAATATTGCGTCTTATCAAAGGAAAATGCTCTATTTCTGGTTCTTCGGGGTGGTAGACTGTCATCTCCTTGGCTCTCAGAGATTCCCGCAGTCAACTCGTGTCAGAACCTCCGTCTGCCAGAAACGTACAGGTATCGGAAAGAAGGTGCTGGAGAATGGCTGCACCTTTGTAGTCGTTGACCTGCCCTTCAGGCAGCAAAAGCAGAAGGGGCCGCCCATGACCGTCACAAACGGCATGAAGTTTGGAATTTAGGCCTCCTTTTGTTCGACCGATGAGACGTGGAGAATCCTCTTTTTGAGCAGAATTGACGCCATGTGGTGAGTTTTGAGGTGGGTGGAGTCGAACATCAGGGAGCCCATAGATGATGTCGCTGACGACGCGCCTGTCATCCACACGGGGAGCACCGTGAGAACGGGGAAAGAATGGTTTGATACGTTCCAACTGGCTTTCGGAAAGATAAAGCAGGTGCACGCATGGGAACCTCCGTGCCTCCTGCAATACCCTGGTTTCCTTTCTTTGAAAATAACGAGTCCTGACCCTATCTCTCAGGGCAGTAACTTGCCAAGTTTCTCTAAACTCCTTTTTCTCCAAAGCAGAGGGGGCAAGGTGCATTAACACCCTTTTATACTATAGAGACTTCCAACGGTGTGCGACAAATACGATGAGGGGATCCAGCGGGCTTGCTTTCTAGTGTTCCCTCGATATTTTTTTCTCTCTAGTGCGTCGGGCTTTTTGAGCGTTTTTCCTTAATTTCTTCAGAAGATTACCGCAAATTAGTTTTTGTGTTGGAGCATAGCCGCATAGTTTTTTATATTCGTCCACGGAAATACCGTGAGATAATAAATGGTTCGCTGTCAAACTTTGAAATTTTCGACCACACAGGCAGCACTGAACAATATCGACGTTGATAGCCCTTTCAGGATTCATCACTAAATGATATTGATATTTTTTATTTTTCTGGGCCTGATCTTCTAACCTTATTGGCTGTTGTGTATCTTTTTCTATGCTTAGGGAATCCATTTTTTTCTCAGCCTGGATAAGACAAAACTTGAAAATCATAAATTGTTCAACGATAAAAGGTATAGGTTCTTTAGGATATTTATTTATTAACAGTTTAAAAAGTTCACCATCGCTAATCATAATATCCTCAGAATAAAACATTATATAGCTATTTAATATTATAACATTTTACAATATATATTTAATTATTAGTCTGTTATTTTTTTATATTTATTATATGATTCAAAATCAATAAAATAGAGTATAATGGTTTTAGCTTTCATTAGGATAATGATTGTTTTTTATCATTATCTATGAATATGTCTTCATTTTTAATAAAATGTGAATCTTTATACTTTTTAAAATTTAGCTCAATATTATTTTTTATTTCATAGTATGTTTTTTCAAAATTATTAGGTTCAATAGAAATACTAAACTCAATAAGTTTATTGTAAAAAAATGAATACAAATCTATATGTATTCCTTCATCAAATACATCTTTTGCAAGCATAGTCTGCACTGGAATACCAAGAATAAGACTCATACTATTTTCAGTAATAGGATATTTTATATTTCGTTCCTTGATAACTTGCTCAATGGAATCACCCCAATTGGGAAATTCACCTAAAGGAGTTTTTTGAGCTTTGCTGTAAGGAATGAATATCAAAAACATTATAACTAAAAAAACACAACATAAAGTGCACTTCATATAAAACTCTCAGTACACGTAATGAATGAGATACATCGTCCAATACAACTAATAAACTATATTATCCATTCTTTTATGAGTTTTGTGTATGACTAACAAACTGCATCAAATGATTAAGGAAAACTAAAAGTACTCGGTAGCAACTTAATAATTATTCATACTGACGAGGGGAAGTAGTCAAAGGGCTCCGGCAAAAGTATCCGCCGGAGCCCGAAATCAATTAGAATTTGTACATGAAGGACGCAGTCACGCCCTGTCCGGTCTGGTGTTCGGACGCCTGCACGTTGTAGCCGAGGCCGAGCGATATGTTGTCTTTTTGCACTTCAATGCCGAATACGCCATCAAACGATGTCGTATCCATAACACGGCGCTTCATGGAGTCAGATGCGTCCACGCCGGGGGTGCGCACGTCGATTTTCGCCTTAGTGTCGCCTGCGGCGGGTACGACGGAGAGATCGGCCTGTGGCCTGATCTTCCATCCGGATTCCGTTTCGAAGGACTTGCTCAGATTCACGCCTACAGGGAACTGCCAGACATGCTGAAGGTCGCCGTCGGTATGGAACAGATCGCCGCCCTGATCGAGCTTCGTAGAAAAAGAATCCGTCTTCACGGCCATGTAACGGACACCGACATGGGGCATTACGTCGAGTACGTCAGTTTTAACCATGTACTCGGCCTTGACTCCAGTGGTGAGCACGCTGGAATCCACGTCCGCCTTGAGCTTACCGCCCATGCCGAGTGAGGCCGGGATATCTTGTTTCAGCTCGTTCTTGGAAGCGGAATAGCCAAAATCAGCAACAACATTGATATTATCTGTGCTCCAGCCGCCGTAGAGAGACACGCCCCAGAAGTCAAAATCATTTTTGGTGCTGTTGAAGTCTCCGCGTGATTTAGTATCACCTGTGCCCACGTTGAAGGCGAGGCCGATTCTGCCCTTTCCAACACCGGCACCAAACGTCCAGTCGCTGCCGATTACGCCGCCCGCGAAGTCGGAATTGTATCCGGCGTTAAGGCTTCCGGCACTGAAGTCGCGCGCGGTTCGCCCCATAGAGGGCGTTGGCCCACAGGTCAAAACCATCTTCATGCAGGCATGTGCCTCTCTGCGCTACATTGGTAGCAAGGGACAGATGGTCCTGAATAGCCCGCGTTGGGGCTTGCGCCACAGCGATGGTCGAGGCCTGCACGCCGCCCGCATATGAGAGTTGGGCAGCACTGTCCAGCGTGGTCACCACGTCCGATTCAGGAAGATACAATGGTTCCAGAGCACGGGAGATGAATGCGACGCCCGGGTTCTCGCTATCCACATCGTTTTTGTTGGAGACGAAGATTTCATCAATGGTATTGGGAATGGATACGCCCGGGAAGACGACGGACGCGCTCTTCAGCTCTGTGGTGACGATGACTTTTCCGTCTGTTCCGTCGCTCCGGATAGCGTTAATCATGCGCCCGGTGACAAGATTGTCTCCGGTCCAGCCAGCGACGTCTCCATCCATTGCGACGAAACCGTCAGTGATCTTATAGGATTCGCCTATTTTGACGTTGACAATATACAAGTTGGCTCCGTCGGATACGCTGATGGAGCGCGGGGCAGCGTCCGGCGCGTTGATCATGAAAGAAGAGGCCGCCTTGTCATCGTCCACGACCAGAAGAGAGTTGTCGCCGAAAGCCACGGTGGCACCGCTGTTTGCGGCATCGCCAACGACCAGTTTCGCCTGCTCGCCCAACGTCACATTCTGACCGAGCGCCAGCATAGCCTCATTGTTTTGCAGGCTTACGCCGCCGCGGTCAGGCATGCCCACGGTGAGTGCGCCTTTGAACACATTGACGTTGCCTCCGAAAAAGTCCTGACCGCTCAGGTTGGTATTTCCGTCATCCTGGGTAAACGTGCCGATGAAATCAGCGACAGTGCCGGAAGTGACGGTCAGATTGCCGAAATTCGTGATGGTTCCGCTGCCATAGAGAGCAATGGGGGCCTCGACGGAAACATTGCCCTGTAGGGCGATGGTGGAAGTGTCTCTGACGTCAAGGGCGGCGGCGCTGTCATTGCCGAATGCCTTGACCGCCAGCGAGCCTTCTTCAGTTCCCAGGGTCATACTGCTTCCGCCTGTCGACAGGGCGCCGCGAATGAAGGCATCTTCAGAGTCGGCAGAGGCCGTAATGGAGCCACCCGCCAGGCTGAGGCTTCCGCCGGAATCTGCGATGGCACCGATGGACTGGATGAACTTGTCGCCATCATCAAGCCCGCCAGTGACTTTTACCGTCACATCGTCATGCCCCACGTCAAGCTTCGCCCCTTCGCCTTTGGCGCGAATGCCAAGCCCATATCCCGTGCCCTGACCAGCCTCGGCGATTGCCGTGATAGAACCATCGCCTTTGGAGACCACAGCTCCGTCATGCACAGTAATCCCCACAGAAAAAGCATCATTGGGGGATTTTGCGAACGCCGATATATTGCCGTCACCCAGAGTGGCAGTGGACAGCTTGCCGTCGCCTTTCACAGTCACCGCATAGGCATCCATGTTGGCGCGAGCTTCACCAGACAGATCAATATCCAGTTTACCGGTGGTAATCGTATTGTTCTCTCCTGTGGCATAAATACCACGGTGTGTTACGTCAAATCTTTCATTCTCTGAACTGCCTTTTATAATAATTTTTGTATCGTCAAGAGCGACAACATTGTTTTTTGAAGCAGTAAGATCTATGCCAACGGCATGTATGCCTTTCAGAGGATTTTTTACCTCAATTTCAATATTTGTTTTTCCTGCTTTGAAGCTGTTATCATTTACACAAAACATGCTTATGCCACTAGCAGATGCGTAGTTAGAAATTGTAGAATCTTTTGATATAACGTTGAGATCCAAATTATCCATTGTAATATTGCTGTTTCCCATAAATTGTATTGCCTCTACAGTTGTATGTTTACCTCCTATTGTATTGATATTAACATCATTTTTTATTGTAATTGATTTAATTTCTTTCATATTTATGGCATTTAATCCACCGTTAGTATAGTCACTTTCCACGGTAATGGTGTCACCGTTTGAAAAGGTGTACATGTACGTTTTATTTTCACCCGTTTTTATAGCATCATATTCTGTTTCTTCTCCGGTGATTCTTGCGGAATATTCCGTAGCCGATGCAGCTATAGCCCCGGTTGCAACAAGAGTTCCCGCCATAGCTAATGATCCAAATACATTCAATAGGTGGCATTTTTTTAATACTGCACGGTATTTGTTTATCAAATTCCCCATTGCGCCTTTCGACATCATAAACTTTGCTCCTAAAAATTTGAGTTTCCAAATAAGCGGTATGAGTTGCAGAGCTTTCATAAAGCTGAAGCGCAAGCCAGCCCGCCTTCAACAATATTTGACACCGTGCGACCCCCAAGAAACCGATTGAAGCTTCCTGCAAAAAACATCTTGCAGGGATATAGGGTAGATGGGGTGACGACAAAAAAAGATGTGGCGAAAAAGTGTACTTTTTCGCCTGTGGGAGAAAACCGTGGAAGGGATGGTAAGATGGCTGCTTTTTTTACTGGAAATAGGAATGGTTTTCTGTTAACTCTGTTTCCAGAGCGAGCGCCAAAAAAAACATGACAAAAAAGTACACTTTTTTGCCATGTTATGTTTCATTCTTTGCAAATATGACAGCCCGATAACGGAATGTAGATCGTGGCATACCGCAGCGTCTTGCAGCCTCTGCCGTTGTTATTTCTCCCTTTTTCCACAGGCGATATACTTGTGCGAACATGGAAGGAAGTGGATTTGGTTCGCGGCCAAAACGGATTCCATTTATCTTTGCGGCCGCAATACCTTCCGCTTGTCGTTTCCGAATGTTTTCTCGTTCTTTCTGGGCAACGAATGACAGTACCTGCAAGACTAAATCTGAAATGAACGTCCCAAGGAGGTCTTTGTCGCGCCGGGTGTCGAGTAGTGGCATATCCAGTACTAAAATATCCACTTTCATATCCCGTGTAATAATACGCCACTGCTGTTGAATTTCTTCATAATTGCGCCCTAATCGATCGATGATTGTGACACAGAGTATGTCTCCGGGTTTCAGTTGTCTGAGCATAGTTCTATACTGAGGACGACGAAAATCTTTGCCCGATAATTTGTCGATGAAGAGATGATTTTCAGCAATACCTTGTTCATACATAGCCATATACTGTCGGCTTTCGTTTTGATCACTGCTGGATACCCGAATGTATCCATAAGTTCTTCCCATTATGCTGTATCTCCTAGTTTTAATGAGTGAAAGCAGTTTCTAAATCGTAATAATTGTGAAGCAGTATACCATTATTATAACTCTGTTGCAGCATGCGTTTTCTAATGATATATTAACAATATTTCTAAAAACATCCCTGTGTTTTTTATTCCTTCTATGGAAATAGGTGAAATATGGCATATGTAATTGCCTAGATCCTAATTGATTGAACCCGTCACTATCAACTCAGGATATTTCAGGCGCGGTAGGCATACTCATGCTTGTGCAGTTATTTCAAGACTGACAGGGTGGATGGTTTTATAAATGGGCAAAATGATTTGCTAGCCTCCCTGAATAGATTTATTTTCAAAGGAAAGAGGGACAGTAAGTGCGGCCAACACCACCGTCCCATCAAGCGGAGTCTCGTCCGGGATGTATTCTTAACTGATAGTCCCTAACAGTTTCAACCTCTGTCAAAAGTGTTTTTTTCTATTGATTTGCTTCTAGCTCAACTCGTCCATTAGCCAGCTAGCCAGCCAGATAAATTATCTTTCGCTTTTTATTCGAAGAAATCTGGCCTTTTGGAATGAAGGGCGTAATCAATGGATGAATGACGCGGGTAAGGTGCCATCAAGTGCAATGAACTTTTATGTGTCTCGTTCAACTCCGATTGTTGATGAGATTCGCCCGATGAACCGGGCAGTTCGCTGCCTTATTCGATCCAAGCCGAGACTTGCCAAACTTCCCGGAACTCCTTATCCTTCAAAATAGAAAGGGCCAGAGTGTTGACGCACTCTGACCCCCGGCATGGGATGGTTCTTTAAGGGCCTCCCCTCCGGTAAAAGGTTCTCGACCTATTTACCCGATGGAATGAAGCGACCCCCAACGGTGTTGACGGCACTGTTGGGGGTCGCTTCATTCCATCGGGTTTGCTTTTAGCTCAGGATTTTACCCATGAGCCAGCTTGCCAGACGGGAGAACGCGCCCCCCAGGGCCACTTTCGTCACCAGCCTGAGCAGATGGTACATCCGCCGTTTGCTTGGCAACTTGCCTCCTTTCCATCCCTGCCTGTCTGCGGAGAGGCGCAACGGTATCTCAAGTCAAGACTTAAAGCTTTTCCCCACTTATAGCTACAGAAAGTCATCTAGGTTATTTCAAATCGTCTCTGCATCTTCTTTTAAAGAGGGATGCCACCTGCGTTGAGAAATTAGCATCGCACGTAACACCATTAATAGCTTTCGCATGCACGCAACCACAGCAACTTTATAAGGTTTCCCTGAGGATAAAAAATGTTCAAACCAGTTTCGTACTGTTGAATTCCAGCGCAAACATGGCCGCATAGCACAATAAAGTACTTTTCGTATTTTAGCTCGTCCAGCAGCTATATGCCGTTGCCCTCGGAAACGTCCACTATCTCGATTAAATGGGGCCACTCCAACGAGAAAAGCAAGTTGCTTTCTACCTATTCGTGTTATCTCTGGGCACTCTGTCAGAATGGTGGCTGAGACAATTGGCCCTATTCCTGGAATGCTCTGGATTATTTTGTTATCTTGAGCAAATTTTTCATCTTTTTTGACAACTTGAGAAATGGAGGCATCTATTTCTTTCAGTTGAGCCTTGAGAGTGTCCAGTATCGCTTCAATATAATGGGCGTATTGCCCCTCAGTCGATTCAATGTGACATTTTTCTTGCGTAATTAAAAATTGTAATTGCTCCCTGCGAACAAGTAGTGCGGATAATTTTGTTCCGTGCTCAGATTTTGGTGTGTCTGGAATGATGCACCGAGATAGTGCAAATTCGACTAAAATTTTTGCATCAATTGCGTCTGTTTTGCAGAGCTTGTTAAGTGAACGCGCAAAATCTCTTACTTGACGTGGATTTACAACTTTCACAGGAAGAAGCGAGTGATGAAGCTTTTCAACTAACAGGCGATGATATTGTCCTGTTGCTTCCACAATAATGATGTCTGGAGAAATATTTTTCAGATTTCTTATAAGAGTATCAATCCCCCTGTTAGTGTTAACCTCTTGATGTATCGTTTCTTCTGGATAGTAAAAGCAATCAAGAGAATACTTCGAAACGTCAATCCCAATAATACATCGCCTTTTTATTGTTCATCCCATCCTTGTAAATACGGGCTTTATGCCCAAGCAACGGTTCGGGACTGTCATGAAATGAGTGGCGACCTTGACTTCTCTGCGAGCTTTGAACTCAGGCCCCGTATCGATCTACCACTCATGCTCGGTCCTCCTCTTAGAGGAGAGGTGGAGTTTTCTCATATGACAAAGACTTCTTTGAATGGCAATATACAAGGCCCCGTATTGTCCCTTACGGGACTTCGTCACCCTACGGACTACTCCCCAGAAATCAAGGCACGGCAAGCCCTTTTTGCCTTCCTCTCTGTATACCCGAAAGAGGTCGCGCTCGTGGGGGGCAAC
>JAEXJM010000021.1 GCA_023449275.1 Pseudomonadota bacterium
CCGTTGCTTTTATGCAACATTCTTGCCTGCAAAAGAGGATCATTCACATGAACCCCGTTGAATTGACAAACGCTTTTTAAAATGGAATGGACTTGCTCCATGTATAAACAAACAAAAAACCGGACGATTTTACGTCCGGTTTTACTGAGGTTATGTATGCTGCCCGATCAGTCACCCTGGCTATACATGGCAACTTTTCTTTATTTGCCACGGATCGAACCCAGTTTTTCTTCCAGCGTTTTCGGTGGAAGGGAACCCTCCTCGCGCGTTCCATCGGCAAAATAAACGGTAGGTGTCGCACGTATCTGCAATTCCTCACCGAGTCTCAGAATTTCATCATTGGGAAACGTACAACCCGGAGAGGCTGTTGGCGGACGTTTCCCTTCAACCATCCAGTCATCCCACGCTTTCGCAGGATCAGGCGAACACCAGATCGCATGCGAGAGATAAACAGAATCGACTGAAAGGATATTGTAGGGAAAAACATAAACCGTTATGTCATCGACCTGACGCAATCCACTTTCGAACTGCTGGCAATAATGACAATTCGGATCGGCGAAAAGAGCCATCACCCGCTTGCCATTCCCTTTCACGATCTTGATCGCCAGTTCCTTGGGTAAACCGATTCTTTCCATATGGAGCCTTCTTTCTTTTCATTGATAAAAAATATCTGAACATGAATCAGACACAGAGGCATCAGAAAGAAAAGCTTAGAGAAATCATCAACTCACCATCTGATATCACACAAGAGAATGAAAAAGCATCAAGATGACGACAATACCATCATGATCTCCGACAAGGGAAACCGGCCATTCTTTTTCCGGCAGGATCGGGATCAAATGACCCGGACATATTGAGAAACCGTTCACTTTCACTCACAATAGAGCGGTTTGTTTTCTGAACAATATTTTTATCCAAACCCGATCCGGAAAAACCGCCTGACAATGTCCCAGTCACCTGCAAGCCAGAAAAATCCCACTACAGCAGAATCCGGCTTGCCACGCCGTACACTCGGCCTGCGTGAAGCGATTACCCTGATCGTCGGGATTGTCATCGGTGCAGGTATTTTCAAGACCCCTGCTGTTGTCGCCAGCATGACCGGCAACAGCTCTTTCATGTTTCTGGCATGGGTGGCAGGTGGTATCGTATCCCTGATCGGAGCGCTTTGTTACGCCGAACTGGCAACAGCCTATCCTGACGCCGGTGGTGACTATTACTTCCTGCATCGGGCTTATGGCCGTTCCGTATCCTTCCTTTTCGGATGGGCGCGTCTTTCCGTAATCACCACCGGTTCCATTGCCCTGCTTTCGTTCGTATTCGGCGATTACATGAATCAGGTCATTTCCCTGGACTGGTTCGACTCAGGCTCGGGAACAACTATCTATGCCATCGGCATCATCCTGATCCTTTCATGGGTCAACCTTAAAAACGTCCATACCGGCATGGCGACCCAAACCATCTTCACCGTCCTTCAGGTACTCTGCCTGCTGTCCATTGTCGGAACCGCCATTTACCTCTTTGTGACAGGTTCGCCTGCTGAAACAGTCCCTGCCACCATCGATGTTTTGCCTGTATCCACTTTTTCCCATTCGAATTTCGGACTGGCGATGGTATTTGTCCTGCTGACCTTCGGGGGATGGAACGAAGCGGCATACATCAGTGCCGAACTGAAAGGAAACCATCGCAACATGGTCAAGGCACTGACCTTTTCCATCTTCATCATCACCGCGCTTTACATTCTGGTAACATGGGCTTACTGGCAGGGATTGGGTTTTACCGGCATGGTAAAATCGCATACGATTGCTGCCGACCTGATGCAAATCGCTTTTGGCCCTGCTGCACAGAAAATCATTTCACTGATGATCGCCATCTCGGCCCTGACTTCCATCAATGCCACCATTATCGTCGGAGCAAGAACCAGTTATGCAATGGGACGCGACTGGCCTCTCCTGCACAAACTCGGTATCTGGGATACTGTCCGGAATACACCCGCCAACGCACTATGGGTTCAGTGTGTGGCATCACTTATTCTTGTCATACTGGGAAGCTGGATCGGCAGCGGATTCAAATCCATGGTCGAATTCACTGCGCCGGTTTTCTGGATATTTTTCCTTCTGGCGGGCATTTCCCTATTCATTTTGAGGCTGCGGGAACCGGAAACGCCACGTCCCTTCAAAGTCCCGTTCTATCCGGTAATTCCCCTGATTTTCTGTGGTACCTGTGCCTATATGCTATGGTCCAGCCTGTCGTATGTTTATGACCAGTCCCTTGGCGGCATCAATGCGGCATGGATAGGTGTTGCGGTACTATTGATCGGCATAATCCTTTTGCTGTTGATCAACCGGATTACCCCTGAACAAAAGCCAGTCAAACCTGCCGTTTCAGATTAATTTTTGTGGAGATAACCGATTTATGAATTTGTCGAAGCGTTCCATAATAAGTATTGCCGCTTTCGTATTCATCACCATTCTGATGCCCGTTCTGGTTATCGTCGGAGCCAAAAGCCAGTTCGGACTGGATGAAATGATGGGGCCCGAACTTGACGCGGGGTTCATCGCCACATGGCCTGAAACTGCCGATGGCATGGTCAGGCTCGCCGACGTCAACAAGGACGACCTTGTTTACGATCTGGGTTGTGGTGACGGTCGTATCGTCATCGCCGCAGCCAGACTTCGTGGTGCACACGGCGTCGGCCTTGACCTGAACCCGAAACGGGTGGAAGAAGCCAGGGCCAACGCCAAAGAAGCCGGTGTGGAACACCTGACCACCTTCCGGCTGGGCAATTTTTACAAGGATGACTTTTCAGACGCCACTGTCGTCATGCTGTACCTGCCGCAGTCCATCAACTATGAGCTGCGGCCGATCCTCTGGAAACAGCTCAAAATCGGCGCCCGTGTCGTTTCCAATGAATCCGACATGGGCCCGGAATGGCCTGCCGAAAAAATCGAACAGGTAGGCACGAAAACGATCTATTACTGGACCATTACCGAAGAACAGAAACAGAAAGCGGCGTTGATACCGGACAGAGAGGATTAAACCAGACAGCCTTCTTTTTTGAAACGTGCTTTTTCAGCCTGTATGGTTTTCCCGTATCAGTCCCCCCAAAACCCGCTACTGTGGATGCCATCGGCCTGATCCAGTTCTTCAAGACACGACGCCTTGCTGATCCGGTCGTATATATTCTATTTGTGAGCGTACAAAGCCATTTTGTGCGATACGAGTTCCCAGTGTAGCAACATGAAAAATATTGTCGTAATCCCGGAACGGTACAGTTCGGATATCAGTCTCCACCATAAACTGAATCAGATCGCTGACATGAAATGAGCATTTTCCAATTCCGTTCTGAATGTCATATCCAGTTCGGCAAGTTTTAAGGCTTTTGTTTTCTCAAAATGCTCTTTCCCCGAATTGACAAGATGGCAATTTCGAGGTCAGTTTCACAGATCATCGCACCAGCAAACTGTGGCATCAACTTTGTGGTATTTTCCAGCCGGTTTCTATCGGAATCGTGTAGTCGAGAATCCTTCGTAATAAACATATACAGAATCCCCTTTCGCACAAGGAATATTCGTTGCCGCTCCTGCCTTGTCGGTATTTCCGCGTGAGAGTGCCGGGGCAAAACCAGAAACCGTATTTTCCATTCTCACAGAATATTCTGATTCCGTGACAACACCGAACAACGAAAACCATCCATCTGCAGGTGCGGTATAAGTGCTTCCCGTTGTCCCCAGTGTTAAATCGATCGGATGGCATCCCCGATTTGTCATCGACTTTGCGAGATAAACGAGCGACATCGTTTATCAGATGGGTAATGTCCATCAAACCAGGACTAGTTACTGCATCGAAGGCCTTGATACATGGTAGTCAAGTCAAGGCTGGTGGCTGGACAATATTAAAATTTCCATACGTTGAATTATGATCGGATGCCCGGAACTTGATGTTTAAATCACCCATACCAGGTTCTTGTGCAGGTTTTTGATTACCTGTGATATCCGATGTCGAAAATGCACCATCTGCATGTGCAATACTATATACAGATCTTGTCGTTAAGAGATTCCCAACTATATCAGGCAATCCTGCCTCAATTTTTTCACCAGGAACATCCCCCGATCAGATCGGGCAAATTGAAACTTGTCTTCCCATCCTCTTCCCCATAAGTGGTTCCTATGACTCTATAGAGGTCAGCACAGGTTTCTCTCCCCACTTCACTTCCATCCGCCTTGGTATTCTGCCGGCGGTTCGGCTCCGGTAAAGTATTCTATGGTTCCTATCGGTACCCCACTTGCCGGGTTGATACCTCTGGCGGGGTTTTGCAGAACCCATTTGCTTAAGAACTCATCATATTGGAGTTCAAGCCAGTGTCCCGCTCCGGCTATGTCCCCTTCCTTCAGGTTCTGGTTATTTCCCTTGACGATGGATATGGGATTTTTGTCGTCCAGTTTCAGAGTGACGGTTTTGCTGCTGTTTTTTTCTTTTGCCCGGATCAGGATGGTTTGTCCGTCTTTGATCTCTTTCAGGGCAGTGGTAAAGCGGACAGTCAGCTCGTCGGCTTCACCTTCGGCTTTGGCTGTATAGGAAGGATATACGGCACTGATGGCGGTTTCGATCTGGCTGGCCAGATGGTCGATGTTCCCGTCATCAAGGATGTTTTCTCCGGTTTTACCTGCAGTGATGCAGGTGACTGCTGCCGCTACGCTGGATGACTGCCGCAGTGCTTCGTTGACTTCATTCGAGCGGGCAAGATCCTTTTGAAAACCGTCTTTTAACGCGAGTGAATTTTCCCATTCACTCTGGCTTGATACGTTCGCGCCTTCTGCAATGGCAAAAGGTCTGATTTCAATTTGTGGCATTTTTTTACTTTCCTGTTTGACGACTTAACAGACTTTTCTTTTGTTCTTTCATTGACCATTCAATTCACTTCATGCTTTTCTCCATAAAAAAAGACCTCGCTTTATATGAAGGAGGTCTGACTCAAAAAGGGCGCAACTTACCCGACAACAGAGAATTCAAGGCAAGAAAAAACTTCTGTCAGCCCTGTTTATCCCTTTTTGCTACCACAATACAACCGGAAAATGATGTACTTTGAAGAAAGAGATGGATCTGCCCGTATCAACATCCTGCTTGTGTTTAAATACAGACAGAGAAGATTCCAGGTATAAGGGAATTGAGGAAAAAAGCGGAGTGGCTCTGAAAGCACAAGGCCAGAAGAGTGACAAGAAAAGAAAACAGCAATATGCCGAAGAAATGGTGCATAAATGAACCGTTCGGAAATGTCCCTTGAGTGAGGAAGGCTGGCAACTTTCCCCCCACACTTCCTCACTCAAAGGCCCGCATCAATAAATGATGCGGGTAACGTCACATAGTGCGGTCAGGCATCAGTTACGCATTATTGCCATTCACGTTCAGAACCGTACTGGCCTGTACATCACCTCCATGAATATAATCCATGTCGTAAGACATATCGGCCGCACCGCCCATGACAGTAAGACAAAAAGCGATTGCCAGAATGAACGTACCTACTATACGAGTTTTAATTTGAGTTGACATTGTTTAGTACCTCAATTTTAAAGTGTTGTTTCTCCCATAAAATTTTTAATACTAACGCTCCATTAATGTTAGGTTGAACTCAAACCGATTTTCGCTGGGAAATACGTCACGAAAATCAGCAGGTTCATTAAACCCCGACACCTTTTTTTCAACAATAATGTTTTTTATACATAACTGTTCATATTTTTGGTATTCCCGCTCTGTAGAAGCTATGTTAACGACTGTTTTACAAACAATACCGAGCCTTGAAACGACCATTCTTCCTGCCATGCCAAGTATATGAAATATAAGAACATATGTTATCTGAAAACCTAAGATTTTTATGGATATGTTTTTTAATCCATTGATTTGGAATCAACGTAAAAATTTCGTGGATTTTATGAAAATCAGAAAAACCAGAAGATATTTATCGAAAATTACATGAGTAAAAAAAGTGACAAAACAGGAATTTTCCTCAGATATATGAAAAATCCTGTAAAACCCGGTGTGATATGAATACTCCAGAAAAGCGTACTTGTTACATAGTCACAATACGCAGAAAATGACAATTACGGATACAAAATGATGAGTGAAAATATCGGAATCACTACTGGTGAAAAAAATTTTCGCCAAAACGGATAAGAAAAAGAGAAGAAGCTGACCAAGTATTGTGGCCTGCCCAGCACGATTCGAACGTGCGACCTACGGCTTAGAAGCACTAAATACAAAAAATTAAACTATTTAAAATCAATGTCTTGTGCGCATATTACTGTCTATACATACAGTATAACGTTAAGTAACGTTAACCATTTAATCTTTGGCGTTGTTACGTTTTGGCTACGGAAGAGTCTCTATAGAGTTCAAAGACTATGAATGAACTATGTGCCTGACAGTAGGGAATAACCCTGATTTTATTTATTCAGCGAATCGTACTGACGTTCACACGCATGCCCGGCTATTCTGGCTCTGTCAGCATATTCAGCCAGTTCTCCCGCTCTCTCGTCAGCCCTGCTGAACAAGTTGGCAAGCAGTAGTTTGGTGTTGGCGGTTGCCGTGCTTCCGACGACAGAGACGGGATTATTGGAGTTTCTGGTGAGGTTGTTGATACGCTGCTGCAGCCGGTCAGTAATATCACGGGCAGCGCGAGCATCAGCCTGCGCCAGTTCACGTTCTGCTTTTGCGTCATTTGCTATTTTCTCCTGTGCGATAAGGCGGCGTTCGGTTTCTTCTTTGGCCTTTTCAATTTCCATCTGTGCGGCTTCCAGAGCGTCCTTGCGTTCCAAATTGCGGCCATCAGACCGACCGTAAAAATAAGCACCAACGATTAACGCGATGGCAACAAAACTGCATACGAATTTCACGTTCATACACCCCCCATGCACATCCGGTATTCCTGTTCACGCCGCTTGGTCAGTCCGGAAAGGACTTTGCCGCCTGCCTTGTTCCATCGTCTGATTTCCGTGCAAGCCCCAGAATAGTCACCGGCGTTAAGCCTCTTGACGAGCGTCGACCCGCAAAAGTTTTTCGCGCCGATGTTGTAGGCAAGGGAAACGTAGGCATCAAACTCGTGCTGATAGAGCGGAACGGATATGCATTGACGTATGTCATCGGCATGGCGGTTCGCGCTTGACAGCAATTGAACGAGCGCTCGATCGGGGGTCGTTTTGCTTTTCATGGTGATGCCTTTGGTTTCCCCATATCCGACTGTCGGCACGCCAACGGCGTCTTTGTAGGCTTCTCCCCGATATCCTTCATTTAGCGCGATCGCAACCAGTGCTGTGGCTGAAATGCCCAGTGCACCGACGCCCATGCGCCATTTTTTTCCATCCATAATCAGGCTCCTCTGTGAGGCCAGTTGATGATGGCGTAATACAGCGCATAGATGGCGGATGAGAGGCTGCCGATCCAGATCAGCAGTTTCCCGAACCATTTGACGGTTTTGACGGTGCCGTCCCCTGCCCGGAAAATATCGACCAGTGTCGCGGTGTTTTCTTCAATGCGGGCGAGGCGCTCATCCTGCGTCCTGTTGGCTTCTTTCAAGGCGTGTACCTCGTCTTTCAATATGGATATGTGAACGTCATGCACGTTCATGCGGGCAGAACCGTTTTGCAGCTTTTCGGACAACACCGCCCTCAATGCTTCCGGATCATCCGGCAATTCATAACCTGTCATATAAGCTCCTGACTTTTACGGGACCAAACGCTTTCCCGTCCAGGTCTGGCGAACGAAAAGATGTTCCCGAATGTGTTTATAGCGAAGTAAAAAAGGAAAAGCCCGCCGTCATCCGGGCGGGCTTTCCAACAAAAAACCGGAATGAATCCCCTTGTGCGATTCTTCCCGGTCATACGGCCTTTTGGCCGATCCTTACGATGGCATGCCAATGTTGACTGGCAAGGCATTCACTTCGTCAACGGTACGGCAGGTTTCAAGCCTGTCGACCAGCGCCTGCCGCTGACCGATGACGGCACCGGACAGGATGGAACAAGCCTGATGCCTGTCCCGCACTTTTGCGGCCAGACTGGACAATTCCATGCCACGGGCGCCTGCCAGTGAGGCCAGAAGGGAAATGCCGCTGGCAGGATCGAGCCTGTACGCACGCGCTTCGGCCGGTTGCCTCTCAAATGTCATGACTTCCACGTCAGGATAGTTTTTGAGGGCATTTGTCAGAATGGCGCTGCAGACGCCATTGGTTTCGGACAGTTTGGCGTTCCGGACGTCATCCAGTGTCGCTTTCGGCAATGCGACGACTTCGTAACAATCGCCCCTGTTTTCGATCATGGCCTGGTTGGCATTGCACCAGAGTGCGGTTTCAGTATATTCAGACCAGCTTTGTACCGGCTTGTGTATTTGTTTTCCGATCATTGTTCTGCTCCTTGTCCACAAGCGTACCAACTGTTATCCCTCACACCACTTAAACCGAAAAATATTGTGAATGAAGTATTAGCTTTCGACACCACACTTGTATTTAATGACGACCCAGCGGCTTCGCCAACTTGCTGTGTGGTGATACTATATGCATCGTCCACAAATGGTAAAAGAAGATTTACCACAGCAGAATTTGTACCAGTCGCCGTACCTCCCTGCTCAATCCAATTATCAGACCATCTCCTGTACCACGTCCCATCATTGTCGCGGTAGCTGTCCACGACATAAGCGATATTTTTACCATTGACGACCTTATCGACTTTCCCAGCCATTTCCTGCGCCAGTTCGGTGATGTCGATCAAGCCGGGATTGGTTGCGGCATCAAAGGCCTTGATGCAGGGCAACAGCGTCAACGCAGGTGGCTGGACGGTATCGCTGTTGCCGTAGATGGGGTTAGAGCGAGATGCAGAAAAAGAATATAGCGAACCGGAACCAGCACCGCCACCACCGATGCCAATATCTCCTTCGCGTTCAAAAGCGCCGGTAACATCATAAGTTTCTGCACCCTTCATTGAAAAAGTGCCTTCGATGTTTGGCAAACCAGCTTCGATCTTCTTGCCCGGTACCGCACTGCCTTGCGCAAACCGGTTGATCAGATCAGGCAGATTGAAGGTGGTTTCTCCATCACCTTCTCCATAGGTGGTTCCGATCGCGGCAAAGAGTTCCGGATAGGTTTTCCTTCCCACAGCCGCGCCATCGCATCTCAGGTAACCCGCCGGAGGGGTTGACATCGCAAAGTATTCAACCGTGCCGATCGGAACACCACTGGTTGGGCCGATGCTTTTTGCAGGGTTTTGAAGAACCCATTTGCCCTGCGTGGTGTCGTATTGCAATATCATCCAGTAGCCGTTACCGGCAATATCGCCAACAGCAAGCGGCTGATATGTCCCTTTGGTGATGGTGGCAGCGGTAAGACCATCTGGGCTGAACGTCGGTGTCGTTGTTGCGTTTGACGCCAGCGCACGAACGAAAACAACAAGACCATTCGTCAGTTCGGTAATCGCCGGATCGAATGCCGCTGTAATGGCGTCAGATGTGCCTTCGCCGACAGCGATATACAGCGATGAACCTTTTGCGGCGTCGCCAGCCCACGGAAGCCATGAGGTACCGATTGATTCGTGAGAGCTGTTGAAGTCGGTCGTATTGTTTTCAATCGTGCTGACATACGCAGAAGCGCCGTCATTCGACTGCAATACCGCACCCAACGGATAACCGCCGATTGTTGAGGCGAAGTCTGCGTTGAAAGTCGGCAAACCGCCGGATTGCGAAAAACCGATGCTTGACGAAAGCGCGTACAGAATGCCGTTCATGTCCATGCCCTGCGGCGGCAAACCGCCGGCGACAAGTGGCGTCATCGTGACAGGCGGGAAGCCCTTTTGGTATGACGCATAATTGATCTGTCCTGTTTCTGTTGATGGCGTTACCGGAATCGTATTTTTGTCGCCTTGAGACGCAAAAGGAACCGGCATCAAAACTGGTGCTGGAACGCTCATGTTTCCCCCATAAAAAAACGGGCCGTAGCCCGTTATGATTGACTGTAAAAAGTACCCTGATTGAATGGCGCGTAACCCGGCGACGCCTCATTGAACCCGAAAATATTTGGCGTCGGGATTTGCAAATATTCGACCCTTACGCCAGCGGGCCTCGGCATGACTGGTGATGTGACGATTGCCCACTCATACGGCTGCAAGTAAAACTCGAACACGTACCGCATTGCCATGTTTCCAAGATCAAGCACGTAGCACCGCTGACCGTCGAACAGATATTGAAGCAACTGGTTCAGTGTTGGCGCGTTCGGTCGACATATGTTGGACATCGCCTTGACCATGATGAGCTTGCGGTACGCATCATCTGCAAGTCGGTATGTCTGCGTTGCCGGATCGCCCTTTGCGAACGGTGCTTCGTTGAATGGCGTGAACGAACCGTCACCAGTGTAGAATCCAAAATTCACGCCGCTTCCCTGTATGGTCAGGTACCGTTCCACACCAACAATGCGGCCCCATATGTCAAGGCCAAAGCCTTGTGCTGTATCCAGATTAACGACCTTGTTGTAAAAGTCATCGATTGTCGTCTGGAAGTCGTAGTTCTGATAAGCGAAATCCACCAGCTGCGACAGAATCGGGCTGGACTGATATTGAATAGGAATCATGAGATCGTCACCTGAATGCCAGACTGTTGAATGACCGGGACCTGATCAATACCCATCGTTACAGCGTTCTGATTCGCTTCTGACGTACCTATCTGGATGGAAATAATATTGATTTGGCTGCTTACAGCGGAAACGATGCTGTAATAGGACGATGCGTAAATTGCACCGCCGATTCTCGGTCTTGCGAATCCGTCAACCTGCCCGCTGAACGCGGCTATGATTGCTGACTGAATCTGCGTAATGAAATCAGACGGAAACTGCGTATTCTGTTGGATCGTGACAGCGAAAAGGATTTCGGTTGGCGTCGGACGGTTGAACGTGATCTGGTATTCGGGATATGGCGTCACAAGCGCGGAATCATCGTACACCGTCACGTTCGTGTTGCCGTTCATTCCGCAACCGATGTCCTTTTTTGTCCAGATCGTTTGCGCGATAGTGTCATCATCTCCGCCAACAACGCCGACATACACGCTGTGCGGCGCAAGTTCGTAGTTTGTCGCGCCATACTGGATTGTTCCGTCTGACGGATTATCGTAAACAAAACAATCCGTCACGTCGTCAATACCCAGCACGGCGGCGCGTATTGCCGGAACCGTGCCTGTCGAATTGAGCGCGACAGATTCTTGTCTGTGTAACTCGAAAGCATCCCTGCCTTCGATGTCGGTTCCTGTCACGCCGGGGCTTTCGTTTATAATCGCGTCCCATCCTGGGACTGCGACTTGAATGTACACCAGCGAACCGGCGGCGCATGGAATGGCACCGCTGACCTGATTGGCAAATTGCACCGTCGCTTGACCGTTTGATCCAAATGAAGCGGCGGACAAGGATTCGTACACATTGCCGGATGTGTCTCTTGCAAGTGACCCTGCTGGCAGCGTATTACCCGGAATGCCGGTGCAGGTCGCGCTGACGATGGTCGGCGTTCCTGATTTCCGAGTAATGAAATAAATCCTTGCCAGAGCGTCTTGAAAACGTCCGATTGCCGTGTCTGGATCGAATTGAGACAATGTGAACGCGAGACTTGCATACGCCAGCGCGATAGCCTGCGCACGCTCTGCCGATAACACATATTGCGGCGTAGAAACAGACGTCACGTTCAGATTTCCGCCGAATGCCGCATTGATGTCCTGTAATGCGCCTGACAAGATGTCCTGTGTCGGAGGAACCGATATACCGGTTTCCGTGATCGTTACGGACGGGATATTAGTTTGCAATGTTGACATTGATTGTCTCGGTTTCTGTGGTTATCTGGATTTGTCCTGCCAACTGGTGATTCTCGAAAATCAGTATCGGCGTGGCGTCCACGACTCCCGGAACCGTTTTCGCTTCCGTGCGAAACAACTCTGTCAGCATGGCGACCGGCGGACGCTGACCTAATACGCTGGACTTGTATGGAACGCCACGCGATGTATCGAAAAGCGCTTCGCCTTGCCACAATCGGCATGCTGACGCAACGTCTTGCGCGATGGCATATGGATCGCTTGCCATGGCAATGTTTCCGGACGCATCCACCGTCAAATCCCACGTTTCCGGAACGAGATAAAGAGTATTCATTGTTATCGCCGAAAATAATTTGGGTTATAATGCAAGAGTGTTCTGACAACAGAAATTACATTCCGCCTTCGCTGTGTAACCGGTCTGCTTATGCAGGCATGCGGTAAATGATGGGGACCGAAAGGAGCGGCGGCCATCCAGAACACATCAAGCCTTCTTTATCCAAGAAGGCTTTCTTTGTTTGTAAGCTGTACAGACAAAAGTCAGTTTGTTCCCCTTAAATGACGGGTAAACAACAGCTAAGTTACCGTCATCCCATATCTCGAAGTTACCGCTACTGTTCACTCTTAATTTGCCGTTTTCTATGGTCTCGGTTAGATCATTCAGGAACTTTCCCATATTCACCCCCTGTTCCTGACGCCTGCGCAAAATATGTTTCAGACCTATATCATCATTGCCCCAGAACAAATCAATATCGCCTATATCGTTCCGGTGAAACGCGCCCTTCACGTATCCTTTTCCAGCTTCGCGAATAGCTTCTATGGCAGCTTTCCCTCTGACGCCTTTGATTTCCGGCTTCAACAGGCTTGATATATCTTCTTTCCCACCTGATCCGCTATTTTTGGCAAACCTGCCGTCCTTGTCTCTTGGATGATCGTTTTCCCTGAACTCACCATCCAGAGCCAATCGAAAATCCAGTCCATACCGAACGCCCATCGCATAGGCATAGCCGATCATGAACGCCCGTCGTATCGGTTCCGTTTTCAAAATCTGCTTCATCAGACTGGTTCACCTGTCGTCGATCCACCGGACTGGACGCCACCATGTACGTGCGTCTCAAGAGCGATTCCGTTGCTGGAAATCGTGCCGCCGGTGTTCGTAATGCCGCCGGAAGTTTGTGCGCCAGACCCTTTCGCGCCGGTCTGGGTCATCTGTCCTGTGATCGTCAGGAGTGGCGTATCGACCGTCACTTGCTGATCTGCTGTAATAGTCACTGTCGGGGCGGTCAGATTGATCGCTGTCGGCGAATACACCGTAATTCCGGAGTTAGAGAACTGGATATACTGCTTCGGCGTGCTGTTCAGAATGCCGTTCACGTAGATCGCGTCGGACAACGAAAACTTGCGGAGCGATGCGGTCGCAGAATCTCCGCGAGTGCGTTTCACGCCTGAAATGTCCCGACTTGAAAAAACAGCAAACCCGATGTCACCCGGCGACGGGTCTATGATGATCGCGTTCTCCCCGCCTTGCAGCCGGAAATACGGCGCGTTGTAAATCACTGGATACGGTACCATTTCTCCGGTTGCTGTCTGCTGCTGGATAAGCGGCTGGATATTGGCTGTCCCGACAGGAGCAAGACCGCCACCGTTCACCGTAAGCACCTTGCACGGCAGACAGGCGTACATTTCGCGAATGAACGAATCGAACTGATAGCGTATTTGCGCTATTTCATCCGTTGACAGCCCAAACGAAGCGTTTTCTGTGTAGTTATTGTCCATCGTTGTAGCACAACAAAAACCGTGATCCCCATCCCGTGAAAATCGGGCTGTCGTTTCCTTGCGTATCCACGCTCAGAAAATCGCCCGAAAATCCGAGATAGGGCGCGTTTATCAGGTATGTCCGATCGACCATCAGCACGTTCTGGCATAGCGCCTGCCCATTCTGCGAAGCGGAAAAATATTGCCGACCGCCCATCTGTCGTAAAAGGATCGTGACCTGCTGGCCGCCGACTTCACAAACGACCTGTTGTGACGGAACAGGCTTCAATGGAATGGTGTAAAACATGTCAGAAAAGAGACCCTGCGATAGATGATGCAGAACTTATGACGCTGCCAACTTTTTTGACGGAATTCGTGACCGTACCGATTACGCTATCTGCCGCGCTCATGATGGAGGCAGAAACACGTTGTGCAAGGGATGTTGGCGCGTCGTTGGCAGACTGCGCGTTTTCCGTGCTGGCGTTCGCCGTACTTGGCAACATCGGTATCGCCGTCATGATCTTTCGGAACGCGCAACGTGCAATGATGAGCGATGCACCGCCATTGTCGGCATCCCGTATCACCTCATATGATTCAAGCGTCATGTTCTGGTATGTGCGTTCCGGAACGACGATGTCGTAAACAGTCGGGTTCTGCACATTCGTTTCCAGCCATGACAGAAACGTTTTCCGGTTCGTCAACCCGCCGCCACGCGCCATTTCGATCATGACCATATCGGGAACCTGCACCTTGTTGTAGCTGGCGAAGCCGCCTTGTTCGATACGGTAATCGCAGACCTGCGTTTCGTGACGAGAATCAAGAGACCGGATACTGTCAACCGTAACAACCGGAGAAACACCGGACGACTGACCGCCGATCAATTCACCTATCGTCGTTGTCCCTATCGGTGTTGACAAAACGACCCGTTCCAGATTTTCGCCGAAGGACGGTGTCACATCACTGGAATTGGCCGGGTATATCCCCCATTGCCCGGAGAAAGACCCGAGCAGTTCCCACAGCTTCGCTTCCGCCGAACCAAGAATGATCGTCGCGGTTGACGATGCTGTGATGCTGCTCAAAACCGGAATACCGTTCATGATGAAGTCAATTTGTAAATCAGTTGCAGTTCAGTCTGCCAGAGACCGTTAGGCGTTTCAGATTGCAGGCGATGAGACATTTTCAGAATGAGACACTGCGCCTCACTCGCCCCGATTTCCTTGCCCATACCTTTCTGAAACAACACCTGTCGGCTTTTGACAGTGACGGGAGCCAGCCAGCGGTAATAGGGCGAAAACAGCGTCCGGACAATGCACCCGTTAGGGATGAGCGACGGGGACCCGATCATCCCCGTTTCGACGGAAATCGTAATCGGGGTGATCGCTCTGGCCTGACCGGCAGCGACGATGACCATCGTATTGCCCTCGAACTGGACTGAAATGTTTGCCTGCCGTGCGACAGACAGGATCATTTCCTTGTACGAACCGGATAAAGCCACATCCGTCAGCGACGTATGGACACCGTTGTTTTCCAGAACGTACTTGTCCGCTACATCCGTTCTCGTCGCATTGTAGTTATCCAGGATCGTCTGCATGATCTGCGGAACAGTAACCGACCCATTGAATGAAATCGCATTCGGCGGTGCGGTATTGAGCTTGAACGACGACATCGCGAAAATGTGCATCGGAACCGTCGGCATGCTGTTGTAGTCCGCCAGCGCCTGAAAAATCATGCCGGAGAAAACAAGAATGTCGTTACCCGTCTCGTCCTGCGCATACAGGGAGACCGTATTTGGCTTTAACAGGTTGATCTGGACAGTTCCTTTGATGAGCGTCAGCGCGTTCATCGTGTCCGCTTTCAGACCGAAAACGACTATATGCGCTTCATCCAGCGCCGAGAATGGGGAAACACGGATATTCGCGTGGATTCTCAACCCTGAAAGCTCTATCCGGTTGTCCTCTGGCTTGCCTGTGAAAGACCCTTCGCCCAGCTCGAAAACAATACGGAAAGTGCGTTTGACAAAGCTCATACAAATACAGATGTCAGTGCGCCGATGTTTTGCGTTCTATTTCGGATTTCAGCAACTATTTCGCTTGCTTCTGTTGATGGGGCGTACACAGTGATGTTCTGAGTAACAGACGGTGCGGACTGCGACACTTTCGTGGTAGCGGGTGCGACGCTGTAAGCGGCAGGCTGAACACGCGGCATGATGACGTTTGGCGTCCTGCTTGCTTCTGCGTATGTCGCGTTTCGGCTGTTTTTCAAATGTTCTTCTCGCATCCCCTTCAACCGCGCCCCCATCTCTGCGGCACTTATGGATGCCCTATTCCCTTGTGTCCCGTGCCAATAGCTCAATCCTGTATCAGGATTAGCGACAGATGCCCATTGGGTAGCAATGGCCTTGATCGCACCATTCAGATTGTTGTTGCGACCTTCTATATAATTCCTTGTTGCTGGCAAGCTGTTCATGAGCGCTATTGCAAGCCTGTCCTGATTTTCTTCGTTGAAAAGGTCTGATTCTTTCAAACCGGCAAGTCTTGTTGCTCGTCGTAAAGTCGCGGGGATAAATTGATACTTGCCTGCCGCGTTGAAATCCTTGTTCTTCTGACTTTGAAGCACATCTCCAATGGTCATGTTTACAAGATTGCGAGTTCCAACTCCGCCGCCTTTTGCCTTTCCAAGGTTTACGCTGTTGTAACTCCCCTCACCGCGGCCAATCAAATCTAAAGTTGCTCGTTCGGCATCGCTAACGCCACCTTTCACATTTGCAGACGATCCACTAGCCTCTTTTTTGACCTGATCTGCTTCATACTGGTAATCGGTATTCCCTGTCTCACCTACCCCAGCGAAATAGCCAAAAATTCCGGCATCTTCACCGCTCTTTATTTTCTTATCGACGCTTTCCCCAAACTTCTTGAATTTTTCAAGAACAGGAGCAAATGCCGCTTGCGCGATGTTTTTCAGCGACGTGAAAATTTTCCCGATCTGCAAAATAACGTCTGTCAACGCTCCAACCGCCGGAACCATTGCGCTGACTGCATTACCCAGACCGTCAAACAGCCCGAAATTCTCGTTGATTTTCAGGACAGAATCCGTCAGCGCATTTTCCATTTCGGTCATCGCGCCAGACAGTTTTTCGGTGCTGGCAGCCATTTCGCGTGATGCTGCCGCTTGTCTTTTCAGCGATTCTGCCTGTTCACTGGCATCGCTTCGGGTTGCCATATCGGCAAGCGCAGGAGAAATTCCGCGAGACATCATCAGCTGCATAGCGCTTTCTCTGTCGCCGCCCGTGAATCCAAGTGCAAATTCCCCTGCTTCGATCGCCATATCGTACAGGTCGCGTGCCTTTCCCTGCGCGTCCATGACAGAAACACCAAGATCAGTAAAGGCTTTGGTAATGCCGGTCAGCTCGCCGCCGTATTTCAGGGCTGCAAATGATCCGGCAAGGTCATCGACGATGCTGTTCGCTTCGCTGGCAGAGTACCCAAGCGCCTTGAACTGGTTTTGCATTGCCCTGATGCTCTTTTCGGATTGTCCGCTGCGAACAGCCATCTGACCAAGCAGCAGGTTCGCTTCCGATACGCGCTTGATGAACGACACGACAGCGCCGGCGGATAGGACAAGTCCGAAGGTACCGGCAAGACGTTTCAGGGACGAAACAAGCGCGTTTCCGGACACCTCGCCGGTGTCTTTCAGCCCTTCCAGCCCTTCTTCTGCCTTGTTCGCGGCTTTTTCGACGTTTTCAAGTTCCTTGACCGCGCCGGACGCTTTTACGTCCAGCTCGAGAGTAAATTTTTCGGATTCAGCCATTTTTCTGCGCTCTGTATTGTTCGATCAATGCGTTGTTGTACCGGTTGACGCACGCCACTTCGTACATCTTGTAAAGGTCATGGCATCCATAAACGGTTTGAAGTTCATGCAATGTCGCCAGCCGTTCGGACATGACCATGCCGATGGCAGGCGACACCGCTACATAGCTTATCTGGTGGACAGATACGCCGAAGTTCATCAGCCCTTCAAACTCTGGACGCCGCTGATAAAAAAATTGAGATGCAGTTCGATGGTTTTCATGCGAAGCATCATCAGGGTGCCGATTTCCTCGATGTCGTTTTCCGTCAGCTTCCGGCAAAAATCGTTCTTGCACTTGAGCTGCCAGCACGACTTCATTTCATCCAACAACGGCTTCATGCGCTCCGGATCGGCTTTCATCATCAGTTGAATGATCGCCGAACCGCCTGCCTGCGCCAGCAATTCAAGGTTTCCCGCTTTGCCGACAAGCCCTTGCAGGCTTGCCAGCGAGTTATCCTTGTCAGCGTCTATCAGCACACCTGCAAGACGGTACGCATACCATTCGCCCTGTTCGGCGGACATTTCGGTGATGCGGAACACCTTGCCCGCATCACGACCACCGGTGATCTCCACGTCTGTAAATTCTCGTGCCATGCATCACCTCAAATCTTTGCCGGGGTGATTTTTCCCCAGTGAATGACGTACTGCTTCGGTTCCTGTACACGGTTGTGCGGCGCGACAGGCGTGTACGTCTGCATGACGCCTTTCGACAACGTGTAGGATTGTCCGGTCGCCGGAACCTCGATGACCGCCGTCAGCCACAGGACTTCTTTCTGTGACTGAGCGTACTGATAGATCGTGTCGAACACCTCGACAGAATCGGAATCAGCTTGCAGTTGAATGGTCTGTGGAACGATGTGAGGCGTATAGCCTGCCGACATGTTGCCATCAACCCCCATGCGGGTTTCAGCGGTCTGCACAGATTCCACCGTAAATGCTGTATCCGACGCGAAGCCTTGAACCCGCACGCCAGCATACAAACCCTCGGCAGAAATCGTGAACTTCGAGTTTGCGGAAGTAATCGTTTTCGTCATGCTTCACCTCACCGGACGACAATGGATGCAACGGTGATCTGCTGGATAGAGCCGCCGTCCATGTAATAGAGAGAAATAGGAGGAGACTGGCGCTGGCCTCTGATCTGTGCCGTTGCTTCGCCGATGTACAGGTAGTAACCCTGCGTTTGCAGCTCGGTCGAAATGTCGAAGCCGAGTGCGGAAATGATTTGTGCTTTCTGGTTATCGGACAGCGTGACGCCGATGCGGATAGTGCCGTTGTTCAGCGCCTCGTTGATCGGGTCAGTGCATGCCAGACGGATAAGCGCATTGCCTTCGTCGTTGTACGGCAGCGAGTTGACAGAAGTCAGCAGGGTAGCAATCGCCAGTTGCAGCTGTGCGTTCAGGTAAATCTGGTTGACGTAGGTATCCGCAAAACCATAGTCAGAACCTGGTAGCTGGCTGTTGTACAGGAAATTGAACGTATTGCCTTCTCCTGCTGCGGAATAGGCCCCGTAATACGTGTAACCGTTCGCCAGCAGCGTTTCCGCGTCTTGCAGACTGTTCACCGTCGCAGCAAGACCGGATTGAGACTTGAACGCAAGGTCAATGCGACCGTTGTATCGTGTCCAGTCAATAGATGCGATGCTGCCCATTGCCATAGCCGGAATGGAAATGTTGTCCCAGACAGGCAAAACCGCTTCGTACTTCATCTGTTGGCAGGTCTGGCCAAGACATTCCGAGTTTGCGACCAGCGCTTGCGGATCGTTGTCCCACGGAACGAACAGATACCGCTTGTTCTGTGTGTTGACCCATGCGCAAAAATCCTGCAGGTTGTCCAGCGCGTCAACGATAGTGAACGTCGCCCAGTTGAGCGAAAGCGCCTGAATGCGATCCATCGCGGTAGTCGCCGTATCGGCAGCTGCGCCCTGCGATACCGTACCGGTAGCCAGACCAAGCGCGACTGCGCCTGAACCTGTGACTGCGCTGATTGTGGATGCTTCGCCGGTTGCAGTAACCGTGATACGGAAACAGTTGAAAGTTGCGTCCCACGTTACTGTAGCGTCATCAGACGTGTTGAGTGCCGTGGTCAGCAATTCCGCAGCGTTGGTGAAGCTGGTCGCCGTTGACAGGTTGACGCTGTCGATGTTGTACGCCTGACCGCTGATGGTGACAGACAGCGCACCGGTGACGGCTTTCAGCTGATCCAGCGTCATGCCTGCGAGAGACGAGCCACGTACCCACGCACCGACCGCTTCAGACGCATAAGGCGTGAAGATGATCGCCTGCGGTTTTTTCGTGCTGTTGTCGAAAGACAGGAAATAATTGTCAGCCAGTGCAGCCAGAGGAGACGAACTGCCGAAATACTCGGAAACAGCGTCGGCAGAATAGAACTGCTGCAACTGCCCGAAAGGCACGTCAGATTCGGTCGTGACGAAAACGCCGTTTAGCGCAAGCGGATTGCCGCCCGTACCGACAACACCCGGATTGATCGTCACCACCTGCGAAATCGGGATGGTTTGAGCCATGGAACAACTCCAAAAAAAAAGCCGCCCGGAGGCGGCAAAGAGAGGAAAAGAGAAAATCAGAGCGGCACGACTGTGGTCTGCGCCTTGTCAAAAAACTGTTGCGGGACAGATACGACAGGGTTGTATTGCATCTTGATATCAACCTTCCAGCGTTCGATGTATTGTTTTTCGCCGGAAATCAGCGGTATTTGCATCGGTTCTCCCGATACCAGCGGCTTTATATCGTTAGGAAATGCGTAATATGCATAATCGTTATTTATCAGGTTGACGAACGTTTGCGCGTTGTTGCCTGATCCTTGTCCGTAAAAGTCAACCTGCATCGTGTACTGCATCCGTGCCTTGACGTTTTGCGTCTGCGCGTCGTCCGTGTCGGTATAGCTGTTTTCCGTATATGCCAGCCGGACTTTCGACACGTTGTTCATGATGATGAACTGCACTTTCGGGGAAGGAACGCGGTTGATCTGCCCCTGAAATACCTGAACGCCCGGCAATATGGACGTGAGGAACGTGCCAAGCGCCTGAAAAATCTGGGAATCGGTTGTATCAATCATCTGTTTGCAATGTCACGATGACGCAGCACCAGTCCGGCCATGTTTCCATGACCTGACTGACAAGCCATGTCTGCGGAGAACTGGCAGGGTCTTGCGGAAAAACAAGCAAATCCGATCCGGTCTCATCCGGTCGCGAAATCGCTTTCACGTCGCCATACAGATAGACCTTGCGCATCGTGCCCTGTATGTTCAGCCCGTTGATATGCTGCAAATCCGAACCGGACAACGCCTGCACATTGGCAAGAACCGTTGTGCTTTCGTATTCCGGTACCTGCTGGAAATCGTCAGACGTGGAAAACCCGGTAGAGCGCATCCACGTCACAGACGTGTTCGGATTAACGGTTTGCGTCACCCCGTTTGCTATTTGTCGTAGGTTCATTTTTTAACGGCAATCCCTGTGCAGGTCGCCAGCATATGACCGGTGTCGATGAGTGGTTTTGTCGTCACGCCTTCTCCTCGCTGGCCTTCGGCGACCGCTCTGGCAGCATCGCCGACTGTTTTTCCGGTTATGTCTTTGCCTTCCTTGCGCCACTGACGCAACAGCACCGTCACAGGCGACAGTTCAGGCTCAAAGACCTGCGTAATGGTTTGGCGTATGTCTCCGGCGGCTTTTTGTGCTACCAGCGTCATGCCTTGTTCTGCGCTCATTTTCCCGCGCAACACCTGAGAAACAACCTTCCCGGTCGCTCTTGCCCATTCGCTCGTCTGGGATTCAGCCGTCGGGCGCATAAAAGGCCGAGGCGGAATGCGTGACGTGCCGTACTCGTTGTATATAGCCACTTGCGCGACTGGCACGCCGTCGTCATAACGCGCAGATTCAAACCAGCCCGCTTGTGCTAAATATTCCTCAAGCGACTTCATTCGCTTTTTCATGTCACGCAGCTTCAAAACAGTCCCCAAACATCACGGATTGCGGAACCTTCCGGCGATCCGCCGAAGTAGAACCCACCAACGCAAATCGCTTCCAGCAGCGCGAGTAATTCCTGTCCGTAGGGCGTTTTTGACAGCCAGAACTGCCAAAAGTCTTTCGCGGGTGGTGCAAGCATTGAAACCGATACGCTGCCTTCGGTGGCGCTCTGTACCGGTCCGCCTGCGCCGTTTCCGTTCTGAATCTGCGTCGCCATAGCGGCAATATGCGCCGTCAACAAATCAAGCGCATATTGCAGTTTTCCGTTTGAGATGAGCCAGTTGTCATAAGGGTAAATCATGACGCTGGCTCTATCCCAATATGCTGACAACGTGTCATCCGGATAGGCGGTCGCATCAGCGAAAGCGGGGAAAAGAACGCGGAAATTTGAAACGTCAAAAACGTGTTCACTCATCTGGTTTGCCTACTTTTGGCGGTTCGGCAAAATCGGATGGCGTCTTCTGTGCGGACGTATCCTTTTCCGCCATTTCGGACGCAACCTTTTCCGGGTCGGATTTCTTTTTGTCAACCTTGATAAAGCCTGCTTCCATATGCTTTCTGAAAGCGCCGATCTGATTCAGCGTTTCCATTTCTTCATTGGAAACTTCGGTGACAACGCCAAGTGGCGTTACAAGGTTTTTCCTATCCATGCGCCCATGACCGCCGTTGATCTTGACCTTCTTGAGAGCAACGTTCGGCTTTTTGTCTGCGGTCGCTTTACGCCAAAGCGTGTAAACCTGATCGTTGGTCAGTGTGGAATATACGTAAGGCATGTTTCCTCCTTAGATACCGGAACCACGATAGACAAGCGCCGGACGTTTACAGATAACACCTGCGCACGCATTGGAGTAGGCTTCTTCGTAGCCCTTGGTCAACTGCTGAACACCCAGCGTCATGACTTTCATCGGAACCAGCTGATCGATGGTGTTGCCGTTGTCGGTACTGTCGCCCTGATAGTTCGGTGCGAACAGGTAGAACACGTTGGCGCTGCCGTTTGCTCCATCCAGTTCAGGCGCGGCTTCTACGGTGACATTCGAATAATTGTCTTTCAGCCAGGAATCTGCGGAAAGCCCCAGTTCGGTAGGAGTGGACAGGTAATCCACGCAAGCCAGTGCAACCTGCAATTTGAGCGGCGTTTTCTTGACGTCGATATTGCCGCCCGCCTGTACACGCAAGCTCTGCAATGCCGTCAGCAAATCGGCGATGATTTCGAGCGTGGTTTTGTTGGCCCATTCCGTAGAGCTACCTGCGCCTTCGGCAACGTTTTCGTAGGCCGGAAGGTTCGGATCGTTCAGGTAGCCATAGGTGCGTCCGTTTCCGTCGTTGTAGCCATAGAAGCCGATGTAATTCCGGTTGATTTCCAGAGACTGCATCGCGCCCATGCGACGGTTTTCCACATCTGAATAGTTCATCTTGGCAGCGCGTTTTTCGCCAAGACGACCGATTCGCATTCCGGATTCAAAACGGACAATCGTGCGGCGTTCAAAGTTGGTGTTCCACGAACCAAGTGGGGTGTTGGTTTCATCGCCATAAGGCTGCGCAAAACCAGTGCGTTCCGAGAAGCCCTGGACGATTTCTTCGTCTTCCCAGTCGCCCAGCGTGGTGATACCGATCAGATCGTCGATCTTACGCGCCCAGGTGATGTATTGGACAAGGCCAGGTATCCATGCCTGCAAGAACTGGACTGCTACCGGGATAGATGGCGTAGAAAGCGGTGCAACAATGTCGGCATCCATCGCCATACCGTTCTGCATACGCGAATAGGCGCGATACATCTCTATGATGTCAGCCGTATCCATTGCGATACCGATCTTTTCCAGATCGTGTACGTCCTGCAAACTGTTTACCTTGAATCCCTCAAACGGTCGTACTTTACTGGCAGGGATGAAAGAATGAATTTTCGATGTTCTCATGTTTTTTCCTTATTCAGTCAATTCAACGACCGCCAAACCGGCTCCGTCCGTGTTGAAACGAACCACGCGGGAATTTGGGATGAGCGTGTAACCTTCGGTAGCTGTTCCAGTCGTATTGGCCTGCAAGGTACCGTTAGTCTGCGAAAACTCGATCTGATTGCCGATCGCTGCCTGATTGGTAAGCGATACAAGAATGCCGCTGGTGAATGTGACGCCTTCGACGACCGTGTTGTTCGGGATGGTAGTGGACGGTTCCAGAGTGCCGGCGGGCGTGCCATACAGGCCGTACTGTTTGGAGTTGGCGAGAATGCCGGCGAAAACACCGGTTCCGCCAACAGTGAACTGCCCGTTCTGTCCAGCTACATGTGTCATTGCTGAACCGATGACGTTGTAAGTGGCGGTCGATGTGTTCAAAACGCCCGCCTGCGCTCTGACAGGACCGGAAAGCACGATGTCGCCGACGATGCCAGTCGTCTGGAACTGGCGAATGGTTTTCTGAACTGCCATGTGATTACCTCAATTCGTAAAATTTGGATACCTGATTTTCGCGATTTTTGCCTGGCGCACTGTCCATCGCCATAGCCTTGGCAGATGGAACCGGTCTGTTATGCAAATACGATTCAACCGCCGTGACAGCCTGATCGGCACCGACTTTCAGCCTCAGTTTTTTTGCTGCATAGATCGCGACATCCCGCGTGGTCATCGAATCGAACGCGAACGAACCGATAAACTTGGAAACGTTTTCCGCCAGCTGGTTGCGCCTGGACAATTCAGCAAAACTTCTTCGCGTGACTTTTTCGACCAATTCGGCGCTATCCATCGCCGGTTTTGCGCCCATACCTGCCGCAAATGCCTTCACTACTTCCGGGTTACTGGAATCCAGCCCGCAAGCATCCATCGCTGCTTTCATGCCTTCCGATTCGTGTTCGCTATCCAGTTTTTTGCGTTCGTGGTTCTCGCCGGCGGCAACCGCTTCGCGAATGTTCATCGTGTCAGCGTCTTTTCCGCCCGGTTCTTCTTGGCGCTCGATTCTGTCGCGCTCGACGTTTTCGCCGTACTTGTACGCTTCTTTTGCGTTGAAATCGTCGTCACCGGTTGGCTTGGTGTATGCCAGATCGGTCAATTCGTCTTTCAGCTTGCCAATAGCGTCTTCTGGTACGTACTGTGACAGTACATCCAACAGACGACCGATGGCGGCATTTTTATCTTCGTCTTGTGTCATATCTTTGGCTTCTCCTGTTTCTGGGTCAACGTAATGGACGCCCACAATCAGGGACGCCAACTCCTTGATCGCCTCTGCCGCACCAACTTCGGCGGCTTCGACTTGGGATTCGTTCATAAATTCCTCCGGTTCTGCATCTGCGACAACCACATCCGGCCCCGCTCTGCCTTTTTTCACAAGCGCGACATGGTTCCCTCTCATGTTGCGGATCACGAAATCGTATGGCTTCCCGTCAAACACACCCGGTGTGAAGTCTGGGTCATACCGGTAGGCTGCGGATATTTGCCGATAGGTACCGTTCTCAATTCCGTCTATACCCATCCTGTCAGTGACGATGAGTGAGTTTTCAAGATACGGTGACGACCATGCTGCGTCTGTCCCCGTATGCCCGACCTGATAATCCTTCACCGGTGAATCGGGCGTGACGACGTGGTGATTCAACATGACCGGCAGCCCATTGAAGGTGCTTGCCGCTTTCTCAATTTCTTCTGCTGGTCGATACCCCCAGTATTCCTTCTGAGGGTCAAGGCCGTGTTCTTCCCATCCCGGAATTTCGATGCCGAGATAGTGAACGACCTGTTCTTTGGTGAGCGGCGTCAGGTCAACGTGCAAAAAACCGTTCGTGTCGTATCGTCTTGCTGACGATGCGTCAAATGCGATTTCGTTCATGAGAAACTGATAACTGGTATGAAAGTGCAACGGCAATACGGCTCTTGAGCAGGGAATACATAACCGCCGTCATCACCGATTGGCGCGCCCTTGGATAAATCAAACTCTTTCCCATCAAACGCCTTGTGCTTGTGCCTCGGACGGAAGCTGCCTCCGCTATGAAGCCAGATTCCTTTTTTGATTCCTGAATCTGCAATCATTTGCCGGTTGAAGCTCTGGTATGCTTTTCTGGTCTGGTCAAGCGCGATGTTGTTCGCCCGGCGGTAGCTCATTTCACCGTATTTCGCTAGGTTCTTGGACAACTCTTTCAGGCTGCTTGTTGGCGTGGTGATGGTTCGCATCACGTCGCCAGAAATCCGGTCGAAGTATTGCGGGGGTATGGATTTGATCAGATCGACGCCCTGATTGACTGATGCCTGAAAAATCTCTTTCATAGCCGGCGTCATGTTATCAAGACTGATCGTCACATCCTCGAACAGTGGTTTCAATGAACTTTTACAGGACGAGCCGGATTCCCGCAAAATCCGGTTGATAAGCTCATTGACTTTCTCGCGTGCTATCGTGTCGAAGTATGACGACCATTGAACTTTCTTAGCCGTCAAAATGGCCTGCGCGGCTTGGGCAATTCCGCCTTCCTTCGCAAAATCTTTTTTCTTGCCAGTATCGTCAAAAAGAGAAAGGACAGCGTCGCGGCTGTCCTTTGTCATTGCACGAACCCAGCGTTTCAGATCACGGCTGTATCGCCTCTCTACCGAAACCGGGTAATTCAGCGCCTTGCCCTTCTTCTTCCGCATAAAAATCGCTTTCTGGGTTTACTGAATCAAAACCACTCGCTGGGTCCTTTTCAAGCGCTTGCGCGATGTCATCACCCGAAATGGCTCCAGTATCACGCAGCGTTGCGTAGTATTGCCCTGTTTTCAGTCGAATATCTGCCAGTTCGTTTTCCGATGGCTCGTCTGTCGGGTTCCATGTGATAGTGAAATCCGGCATGACGCCTGTTTCTGGCTCAACATACGACTTTCCCATCAACAGATAATGCCTTGTCAGCAATGGTTCCAGTTCATGCTTCTGGACGCTTCTCAAGGATTTGTCATAAGATCGTTTCTCAAACTCGCCTGTCGCGTTGAATCCCTTAGGCGTTGTACCAAGCAATTCCGTTACCGGAACTCCCGCGACCGCTGCGACAAGCTGGTATTGCGTCATGATGACAGCGTCCAGATCGGCAAGCGATGTTTCATGCTGCTCGTACTCATCTTCCTTATTTATGAGGAGCTGCCCGTAATTGTCTCGGTAATAAGCCTGCGCCTCAATCGCCATGCGTGTGCGTTCGGGTTGCGTTACAACCTTTTGCAAGTCTGTCTTGCGCACGTTCATGCGCTTGGTCATGGTGAGCTGAGGCGCTTCGTTCGCAGTTCTTTCGGCACAGTACACCCGCTCATAGATCATCTGCGTCAACGGGATGCCGCCGTAGTAGTATGCCGGCTTGAGGATGTCCGGCACTTCGGCATACCGTGTGATGATCAGGTGCGACCGATGGAACTTCCGACCGCCAATCATCCAGTATTCCGGATCGTAGAAATCCTTTGCAGCCGGATCGCTGACGCTCTCGTTATCAAGCAGCGGCGCACACCAATATGGGTCAACCTGCGAAATGCCTTTATAAGAACCCGGAAGCACCCCATCGATATTGAACGTCTTTTCGTAGTATTCGGGATCGTTGCTTTCCACAACGAACAGCGCGATACGAACACCGAACACTCGCAGGAAATTGGAATACTGCGCAAGATTCTGACTGACGCATAAATCCACATCGGCGCAAGTCAGCATCTTGGCGATGTCGCCGGAATCGTCACCAACAACAGAAACATCCCATCCGTTACGGGTTGCGTCCTTGCCGGGAGCGGCACATGCCTTGTTGACAAGCCAATGTTGCGCGATGATGGCGCAGGTCTGGTAACCGATGAATCCCTGTGCGGAATACCAGGACAGCAACGCATCGGACAATGGCGAATTGGACAACGAAAAAATGTTCTTTGTCGCAATGGGATTGTTTCCTGAATCCATCGCCATTTCCGCATCCGGAAAATGCGGAATGACAAAAGAACGTCTGTCCATTTCGTCACGGCTCATATGCCCCGTGTCGTGCGCCGTTAACGCAAACAGCGCGTCCGGCTGCTTCTTCTTTTTTTTCTTTTCGGGTTCCATTGGCTTTTCGCCGCGTACCCAATCAAAAAAACTCATACCAAATCAAACCAGTCTGCGCCTTTGCGCCTGATGTAACCATCCAACGAATACCGGACGGCATCCCATAGGTGGTTATTCTTGTCCTCGATCACCGGCAAGATGTCGTTTGTGCGCTTGTCTATCTTGTACCGGTACAATCTGGCTTCTTCCGCCATATGTTTGCACCGTTCGTGTATGATGATTTTCCGAAACCCTTTCAGGTGGGCGATACCATCCTCGACGCTGCCTTGCCACTTGTCCGCTGCGGAAATGTTGAATCCGTGTTCTTTATGAATGTAGCTGATCGTCTCCGGCCTTGCGTTATCCGCCTTGATCGGCCATTCACGTGCGCCGGGGATTGAATCATACAGCTGCGGCAACTCGGTGATTTCCACCCCGACGCCATAAGCCTCATACTCGATATACAGACAGTCATCCAGAATGAAGCTGCGTACCAGCGTGCTCGGGTCTTTCGCGAAACCAAAGTCCGCACCAAAAAACAATCTTTCCGCTTTTTTCCACAGATCGTCAGGAAACGCCTCTACCCGATACTTGCCAGCGAAAATGACTGCATCGCTTATCGTCAGCGGCTTTCCAAGCCAAACATGCTCATATGCCGAATAATCCGTTTCCTTGAGATACTCCATTTCATTTCGTAGCACTTCCGGGAACCATGGATTGTCGGAATAGTTGACTTCAACGCTGCAACAATCGGGCAGCGGAGCAGTTACAAACCGTTTGTATGTCGGCGCGTCCTCGTCGGTGGGGTTCCAGCTCAACCAGATTTCGGAACCGGATTTTCTGATCGTAGGGATCAGTATCGACCAGGATTCATCGCTGACCGTCTGTGCTTCCTCGACCCAGCATATATCGATACCTTCCGTTGACTTGATACCCTGTGGATCGTATTTCAAGCCTTTGAAGATGAATTCTGACCCTACCGAACTTCTGATGCTGTTTTCCGTGATTCTGAACCACGGATGCAACCCCATCGAATTGATCTGATCTGTTATCAGCTTATGGACAGAATCACGAATCGTGTTCTGAACTTCTCTTGCGCACAATACCCGTATCGGTCTGCTGTATGCCATCACTGTCAGCGCTTTGGCAAAGTGTACTGACTTACCGGAACCACGACCGCCGTAAAAGTTCTTGTAACGATACGGTTTGAACAGACCTGAAAATACAGGTGCAAATTCAACGTTCTTTGAAGATGACATTGATTGCAGGAGGGACAAGTGGCTCACCATCCGCGCCAGATATGGCATTTACCGGCTTTTCGCCGATGCTGTCGCGTATAGCTTCGAAAGCACGAACATCACCGGACAATGCCTTTTCCATCAGCGCAACAACAATCGCATCCTGTCTTGTTGCGCCATCCGGCATTTTCCCGGATAGCATCATTTCAAGCGTTTCACGTATCGTTTTTTTCTTTCGCCTCGCTTCACCTGACGCAATGCCGCCTTTTTTGCCTTTTTCTCGCGCTTCTTCCGTGCTTCGGATCGGCGGATTCAAATTGTTTTTGCCTGCCATACGGTTACCAACGCAATGCGAAAATGATGGCGGCGACGCCCAGACAAACAAGAAACGCAAATATCCCGCTTCCTACCAATAATCCATATATATTGGATGCTGTCTTGTCCATATTGCCGGTTACTTTTGAGAGTATTTTTATGCTAAAATTCAAACATGTTCCTTTCGTATTCTCACTACGACTGGAAAGCAAAAACCCCTGATACGCGCCAACGTTCAGGGGTTTTGTTTTGGTGCTATCACCCTATTCATTTCAAGCGAATAGCTTTGCCATCGCTTCGACAAACATGGCTCCTGTGTACAAGACCACGCCAATAGCCACGACAAACAGAACGGCATAGCAAAATGTTCGTACTCGCGGTCTTTCATCAATCAGTTTCAGAACTTCCACAAGCCTCCCACATTTTGCTGAAATCACTTTCATGGATATTTTGTCTATCCGTGAAAAGCAGAAAGCCCCTGATTGCTGGAACAGTCAGGGGCTTTTGTTTTATGTGATGCAACAAAAGCAACAAAAAAGCCCCCGAATTTTCGGAGGCTTTATCTTATGGATGCATTTATCCATTTTGGAAATTAACACGTATTATGCATCGTTTTTTTTGCATGGTCAATCATTCATCCGATTTTTTATACAAATTTCAGACAATTCACCGGTTCCTTTTTTCGCCAACTCTCTGAACTGCTTGTCTGTATATACCCGTTCAATGAGTTTTGACTTGTCTGCATCAGACATAACTCCTTCACATATTTCTGCTGCTGGTTCATTGTTGAATTTGGACAGACAATCTTCTTTCATCTGACCATTTGCTGAACAGATATAAGAATAAAACATTACGGTAACACCGCAATTACATTCCTTTTCAATCCGCTCTTTCTGGATGTCTGGTTTTGGAACATGAGCGGCGTTTTTCACGGTTACGGGCTGGACTTCATGCTTCTTCAAATCAGGGCGGCCAGGGACATCTTCTTTTCCATCCATGCAAGAGAAAAAAATATCGTTCATTGTTTTTTTTCTCAAATCTTGGCTATATGGAGTATCAGAAATCGCCTTGTTGATGATCTGTACCGTCTGTTCCCACGATAACGCGTTTAATGCGTATTTCGGATTGTTCGGCGAAAAATTCTTCATGCTTCTTGCAGTAGCGATAATCTCATCATAAGAATATCTACTTTCGAACCATTGCACCGACGCAGATTTTGCCACTCCCGCATAAGCCGTGCATACGTTGTAATTTGGATGCCCAACAAAATCCAATGGAGACTTCGGCTTTGTGTTTTGCTGATAATTCCCTTTTTGGATTTCCGTGTCACGTATGGAGCTAACAGCATTTGTTTGAGCATCATCCTTTGATTTCTTTTCTCCACATCCAGCAAGAACAAAAAAACAAGCCAGAACAGCTATCGCTTTCTTCATTTTCCCCTATCCTCTGCCCCCCTTGAGCGGGGGGGCTTTTTCTCAAAATACTACCAAAAACATGCCGACGGCGACAACAAAAAGCGTGTAAGCCACAGCGTCAACGACTTTCCTTATCGACAAAAAAGACACAAAATTTTTTCTTTTTGTCCATTTCGACAACAGCGCCGGATTGGTGTAGGTCATCATTTCGCACCTCGCGTCCTGCTGATGATGGACTTGCGCTGCTGCGCACGATAAGCCAGTGCCTTGACGCATGCCGCACCGATTTCCTCGATCACCTCATCCGTCAGACCAATATTCCCCGGATCGGAAATCGCCTTGGCTAGCCCCTCATACGGGCTTTTTTGCGTGATGGCTTCGACTGACAATGATCCAGCATAGTCGATATAGAGCCGGAAGTTCTGTCGGCTCAACTGCTGGGCAACAATTCCCGCCAGCACGTCATCCGGTATTGTCAGGGTCGGATGGACATCTTCCCCTTTGTGAACCCGTGACCAATCATCGGCAAATTTGTTTGCAATATCGCGCACTTTTGCGAAATAGTCCTTGTCTAGAAGATTGACGGTCGGTAACGCTGGGGCGCTGGATGGAATATTTACCGTTTCGATATACCGTATGGCTTCGTCAAATTGAACAGCGGGTATCTGGTCATAACGTGCCACCTGAAAACGTGCTTTCAATGCCGTATAAACTGACTGGTACGACCGGCTGTCACGTCCGCAGCGTGCGGCAACAGCGGATTGAATGGCTTGTTGTTGGGCAGGAGCAAGAGTATGTGGCGTGCTTTTTTCCTGCAATTTGGCTTCCATTTCGTTGAACGCGTTGATGAAACGTTCTTTCCATAGGGCTGCTTCCTTGCCGGTGAAGCCCATTACCAAAAACATGAAGCCGTCTTTGGTGATGATGTAGCACCTGTTCGACTTCCCGGAATTGTCTTTGTATTCACTGGGCGCAAAATTGCGCTGAGTGAAATCTTCTGAACATTCAAGATTGTTTATTGAGCGCAAGACATCTTTGTGTAATTTATGAAAATGTTGTGCGACGATGAGACTGGACGTGGTTACTCTTCCATTTGCCAACGAGACGAGATTACTCATGATGATTTCCTTGGTATATTTTGATAATCGCCACTTTTGAGATGGCGGCCAAGCGCTCAAAACCGTACCAAGTCGGCGGGCGTATTCCCCGAAGGTATTGTATTAGCCTCACGCTCGGCCACAGATGAAACCTGTGGACACAAAAAAACCGCATAGTCTGACGGGTGCGGCATCCGCTTGGTAAGGTGTTTTGAGCACCTTTTTTCAGTATAAGCGAAACAGCAGATTTGTAAAGAAAAATTTTATGTAGTTATCCATTAACACAGCGGTACAATCACTCTGTTCCGCACCATCGTCAAATTCAAGAAAGGCTTCCGCCATGTTAATTGCTGCTCTATTTGTTCTCGTAATTCTGTTATATATCGTTATGCGACGACGTAATAAAAACAGCGCTTCATCAAAAACAGATTTAATTACCGTCCCTTCCGTTAATCAAAAAGATGTTAAAAACACATTCATCAAATCACAAAAAAATGACATTGTAAAAAGAATTCCGGAATATAGAAAAAAATTACTATTTATTACGGATAATGATCCTAATAATTTTGTACCACCAACACAATATACAATAAATGTAACAATATCTTTGAACCCTGAAGCAAAAGACGGTTTTGATTTTGACTTTTATAAATCAGAACCATCTGAACCGAGTCTGATATTTACTGCTCTTCCCGTATACTCCGAATGCTCTAGTATTGAGGCTATTCCAAAGTTACCCTATTTCCCGACTTATTTCGGAATGAGCGCCGAACAGCGCTTTATTTATCTAAACTGGTTAAGAGATATAAAATCGCCCGTAGATATTGGTTATGTGTTTGTCTACTACTATGGACTGGAAAGAAGATTGTTATATGGTGACTTTGACTCTGCCTTTAACGAAATTCTGTTATTAAGAAAGCATCATTATAATCGTTCCTTTGAAACTTATAGTAATAGTGCTTTAATTCATGCATGTTTGAGAAGAAAGAAATGGGATCATTTTCATAAGCTCCTCGATAATCCCGAATTCTTGGCTTTCAACAATCTCTCTCTTCTCATTCTTTACAGCCAGCAACTAAATATTCTTCCTGAAATGCTTATCAAATTGGCCAATAAAATTCCAGGAACCAATCGAAGATATATAAAAAACCATCCTGATTTCTACCTGCAAGCCATTACTTCCGAGTTAATAAATAAATTTGGGAAAGAATCTTATCCCTTCGCGTCTCGCTATGATATTAAAAAGATTCCAACTATAGGGATGCCGGTTTTTGCAAACATTTCTTTACCTCCCGAAATAAGGACCCCGCAACTACCAGATTTTTTAAGATACGAACCTTTCATCAATGAATTCATGGAATTTTTTAAAATTGTCCATGAAAGAACAAAACTACTTGTCAAAGAAAACCGAAAGAAGAATAAAAATTCCCGATCCGATACAAAAAGATTACAACTCATCTCTACTGTTGATATTGCATCTAAAGAAAAACAAGAAAAGATATAACTCTCATTGTAAAGATTAGTCACGCCCTTCATGGGCACGTGGATTGAAACCCTACAATGCCTTTATCAGTCAAAATCCTGTCCACCATCCGATACGCCAGAGCATCCATGCCTTCCTTGCTCCTCGTCCCGCGCAAATGCGCCTTGATGTCTTTCATGTTGCGAGTGATCGTTGATACGTGAACACCTGCCTGACCAGCGATAAGCGTAGCTGATGTACGAACACCGCTGTAATATGCCTTTACGCACCAGACAACGGTAGAACGATCTGCTGCGGGTAACACGTTTTTACACACGTCCAGTACAATATACGGTATCGCTTCAGCCCACTCCTTGTTTTCCATTTTGCCTGAACAGCACGCATGCTCGCAGTTACACGGAAGCCACATCGGCGCGTATTTCGCCGTTATCAGGCTTTCTATCAGCTTTCCGGCGGAACTGACTTCTCTTCTGATCATGCCAGCCTGTGCCGCGCCGTTCAGTCCACCAAGCCCCCTACCTGTTGTCGGCAATGGCTCCGGTGACAGACGTGCCGTGATGCAGTTTTGACCAGTGTAGTTGTATGCGAAAACCAATGCCTGTTCGGTGTTTTCAAACAAATTCATTCTCCCAAGCACTCTACTTGAACTTCCACCCTCGGAAAGTCCGAGTACTGTTTTTTCACTGCACCATCCGATACCACCGCATCATCTGCATAGACGATGCCATTCAGTGCATCCGATACGATCTTCCCTACATTGTCCCAGTCCGGCTTTTTCGTGTGTAGCAAAGAGCCTGATATAGCCTGCTCTTTTTTCGTTTTGGTAAAACTTTTCGGGATCGGGAAGTAAGCTGTTACTCTAAGCCCAATAGCGCCGGTCAGCATCTTTTTCCCACGCATGGCATGTATCGCGTGCAGTCGGACGGTTTCTTCATAAATCCGTGTTTTGTCCGGTGTATAAGCGTATCCGTTTCGTGTAAAGCGCGGACGGGCTTTTGCAACAGGATCACCTGGAATTGAAAATCGGATACAAGTCATACTGAACCTCTTACTGCGTTGTATGTCGCCATATCCCAGATTTTGTGATTTTCAAGGTGTGGAATAGGCGGATAACGACGAAAAATCTGCTGTTTTTCTGTTTCGAAGATTTTTGTCTTGCTAAATCCAGGCCTTGACGCATCCGCGTTTGTTCCATAACCAAAAACTCTCGTCATTGTGTTGAACGAAACGCGCCATCCACAAACGTGTATAGGCTTTTTTTCTTCCCGGAGACTGCGAATTCTGTTATATACAGTGTCCACCAACATATCGAGGTCGCGAGCAATTTCCTTAACCGTCATAGGATGGTCCTTGACCATTTGCAAAATACTTTCTTTTTCCTTCTCTATTCGCCCCTGGTTTTTTGTTTTCATGCAGCCCCCAATAATCTGTTCAACACGATTTCCAACAACTCAATTTCAGATTTTCCGTACATGTCCTTGAATTGTTCACGTCCCATACTGTGAACGCCAGTCCTTCCCTGATGATGTTCCCAGCACAAAGGAACGATTGCCTTGTGGCTCGATCTCCCCCATCCGTGGCGGGCGCGGACATGGTGGATTTGTGCCGGTGTTCCCGGATACCCCATGCGCTCGCAAACAATGCAGCCCATTTCGGCGACCTGTCGCATAATCCGTTTTTCTTCAGCCGTTTTCGTGCGCTTCATGCAAACATCTCCTCTCTTACTCCGAACTGCACGCTATGTTGTGCACCGAATGCGTATATCTTTTCCAGATAGACCGCAAAACCCTTTTTTGTCAGTTGTGTGGTCGATCCTTTCAGATAACGATTGCCATTCGGCAGAAAACCCCATTTGACATAGCCATCCACGGTTTCATCCGATGCCTCTTCCGGTAAGAATCGTTGCTTGAAATACTCGTGCCAGGTATCCGCGCTGTACTGCACGCCATCAGGCCAGACTTGAGTGGCGATGTCATGCAATGCACTGGACCACATCAGGCTGTTCTGGTTAAGCCCACGCCTTTTTTTCTTTTTCCGGATGACCACTTCCATCTCATCGGAAAAATCCAGATCCTGTACTCTTTGCACAGCGATTTCTTTCATCCAATGATCCGTTACAGGGATCACAACATCTGCCTGCGTTCCCATTCCATCAGCCTCATGTAGTTGTTTTCTTTCGCCGGGAAGTATCCCTGCCGGTATGCGCTTGTCAGTCGTGACCAGTATTCCTGCATTTCAGGGTTGTCTTTCGTGGCAAGCCAGATTTCCTTTTTCTCCTCGATACCCCAGCCGTAAATGCCTGACAGGTATTTCAGATTGTTTTTCAGGTCATCCATCGTGTTCATCCGGCAGCGTGGTTGAGCCTTTCTTTCAACCGTTCTATTCGTCTCGCCGTGCGTGTCATCCGACCATTGACGAAAGAAGCCAGAACACTCCGAACATGATGCCGGTCCTCAAGCAAACCACTTTCCAGCTTGCCGCGAAGCAACCAGACTGCCGCCGCGTTCGTCATGCCGAGCGATTGCCATTTGTTGTACAACCCGCGTTCTTTCATGAACCGGTTCAACTGACTTTGCGTGAAACTTTTCCGGTTTCCGTCGTCTCTCGTTCCGTTGCTCATTTTTTCAGCAGTTCCCTTTTTCTTTATAAAACTTATATATCTTTTAAAGTGATTTCCTAGATTCGGAGGGTTTGAGCGGCGTAACCCCTCCCTAAGGAAGCTTAAAAGCGTCCTCCGGTGGGGCACGTGATTTCCTGAGTTCCTCGGGCCGTCACATGCGTTTGGCAGACTATGCGAAAATCGTTTAGATGCTTCGACGATTTCCCCTGCGCCAGCTTCTACCACTTCCACCCCTGCTGTTTGGCCATGCGCTCCTTCTTGCCGTTTGGGACATTGCAGCCGTCGGCGGTTTACCCTCTCCTCTCTGCAATGCCTTCGTGTCATGTCACCATCTTCAGGCTCCTTGTCACGAGCGCCCGGATTCTGTCCGCTCCCTTGTCTCCCCATTCCTGCCGGGCATCGTCCCAATCGGTACCGCGTATGCCTTCCGGATACGCCAGTCCACATTTCAGTATCTCTGCGGCTTCCTTTCCTTTCGTGATTCCTGGATTGTTTGTCGTTTCATGATCGTTGTCGGCACAGATGACCGCCATGCCTGCGGTTTTTCTGGTTTTTGTGACATCCACCAGATTGGACGAGTTAAAGCACACGACCACCGATGCGGTCGGGATGCTCTGGTATAGGGTCAGGCCGGTCGCAAAGCCTTCGCAAAAACACGTCATCATGCTGCGTGGCCGACGCAATTCGTACCGCGCCCCCTTGATCGGACAGCGGTAACGGAATTTCTTGTCGCCATCCGGCGTGATTGTCTGGACGCTCATCAGTTTGTCGTTGACGAACATCGGAACGACCAGAGAATCACCATCCTGTTTGAGATGTTCACAGCCGCGAATGGACAGCCCCTTGCGGGCCAGATAAGGATGTTCTCCCCTGAATGCGGGCAAGCCTGAGAAATAGCGTCTACATGACGCGACGGCCTCGATACGGGCCTTCTGTTCGTTTTTACGGCGTTGTTCGACTTCCCGTTCACGTCGCATGATTTCAGCGCGTGAGAGCGGTTTTTCAGGCTTGTCGTCCTGCCAGAGGGCCGGTTCGGTCATCAGGGCATGGTTCTGGATGAATCCATACGAACCGAAATATTTGACTGCGCCATTGCGTTTTCTGGGCTTGTCGTCGGTCGGATAACGTTTCCATACACCAACCGGCGGCAGATGGTCGATACGGATACCCAGATCGCGGCAGAAGGTCAGAAAGTCGCTCATGCGGCACTCCTTTCTCTCGCCTGTGCTGCCTTGGCATAGCGGATGTTCAGCGACTTGATTTTCCGGCGTACGTAATCCGTGATGATTTCCGACGGTGCCGTGTCGCAGAATTTTTTGAGCGGCCATGTTCCGGTGATGTTCCTGAACATGGCCAAGGCGAATTTCTCGGCCTTTTCCGGTGTTTTGTGTTCGAGTGAATACCGGACGATTTGCGGCCACAATTCGACGATCAGTTCCTGTCTGGTACCGGAGGCGATCAACTCTTGAAGGGTTCCGGCTTTGTGTATGATTTCGGATTTCTTCGGCGGGTATTCATGTCCGCAATTCGGACAGTATGGTGCGGCGGCATGCAAGACACGACAGTGCGGACACTTCATGTATTTGTCTTCGATGTCTTCCGGTTTTTTCTTCTTGCGTTCTTTTTTCTTGCCGTCGTCCAGTTCGATTGCGCCATGCTGGAAAAAGTCCTGCATCTCATCCATGAAGCGCAGGCAGTTGCCGGAGTGATCCAGTACGATGCACTCTTTCTTGTCCGGATGAATCCTCAAGCCTCGCCCGAACAGCTGGATGTGTTCCGCCAGCGAATTGCGCAATGGCCGGGCCATGATGATGCACTCAACGTCGGGCTGGTCAAATCCCTTGCTGGCAGCGGTCACAGTAATCAAACCGCGATAGACGCTATCCGGTTTTTTGAATTCGTTGACGATTTCTTCCCGTTCTTCCTCGGATGTCTTGTAGGTGTAGTTTGCACACAGAATGCCTGCTGCCATGAACTGACGTTGCAGCTCTTCCACGTGCGCCGTGTTGACGGCAGAACAGATGAATTTCTTGCCGTTGCAATGTTCGACGTATTCCTTGACGCAATCGCCGACGACTTCAAGCGCCCGCCTGGATGTTTCCTTTTCTTCCCATTCGCCTGCCACCACCCGGACACCTTCCATGTCCGGTTCCTTGCAGGCGAATATCCGGTATCCGGACAAAAAGCCTTCGTCGATCAGCGCTTGCGTGGATGTAACGTTGACAAGGTTGTCATACAACTTGCCCAGGCCTTTCGTGAAGGGCGTCGCCGTCAATCCAATGGCGATGGTATCCCGGGCACTGATACGATTTTTGACCGTTTCCGTGATGGTATGACATTCGTCGATAACGATCAGGTTTGCTTCCGGCCATTGTCTGCGCGCAAGCGTCTGGGCAGAGCACACCTGTATTCTTTCATACGGTCTCCATCTCGGATGCTGTGCCTGAACGACGCCATGCGCGATGCCATAGCTATCCAGCAAGGCGCTGGTCTGATTGATTAGCGATAAGCGGTCACAAACGAAAACGGCCCGATTGCCTTTTTTGGTGCATTCGTCCAGCAGCGAAGCCGCAATGACACTCTTGCCGCTACCGGTAGCGCTGCATAAAAGCTGATTCTTATACCCCGCACGAATGCCATTGCGCAATTTTTCGATTGCGTCGAGCTGGTACGGACGGAGTTGCAGCGTTTTCATTTGCCCAGCGCCTTTCTGACAGTGGAAACGATGGTCCGGAAATCTTCGTCACCGACCAGTTTGCCGATTTCGCGCAATTTGTTGACCGCATATCTAGCTGACTTCTCAGCTTCTCCTTTACTTGCCGTCAATGTGTCGATCTGACGGGAAAGCATGGCGTTCAGGTCTTGCAGCCGGATGATTTCCGCATCCTTGTCGTCTTTGTTCAGGGATTCGATCTTTTTGTGCAGCAATTCGTTCTCACGCATGGTTTCGTCCACGATTTCTTCCAGTGTCGGACCATCTGACATGGCTTCGTCGATGAATTCCTGATCCTTTTCCGCCTGTGTTTTTTCTACCGGCTTGACTTCCGGTTTTTCAACCGGCTTTGCGTCCTGTTTTTTCACCGGCTTGACGGTTTGATACGCCTGATTGATCGAGATTTCACCAGAGCGTGCCTTTTCGATGACTTCCGGTTCGGCCTTCTCTAGAATTTTTTCGACACGCTGGATCGTGTTACGGCTGACGTTGGCTTTTTCAGCCAGTTTTTCGACTGTTTTACCGCCAGAAATAGGAGGTGCAGAATTCTGCACCTCCTTTCCAGTGCTTCTTTTGCTGGACAATTCGAGATTGGCACGTGATCTTTCCCGCGCCCGTTCCTCGATGTATGGTTTGACTTTCAGGGCCATTTCCGCCCGCATGAATGGTTCGAGATTGCGACGACCCAGCTGGTTTTCGTACATCCAGACAAAGGCTTCCGCACGGGTATGGACAGACGAAATTTCGATTGTGTCAAACGGGATATTGTTTTCTGTGCATATCCTGTACCGGTTGTGTCCGTCGAGTATGACGCCATTCCAGACTGAAATCGGTTCACGGCAGCCGTCAGCAAGGATATTCGCTTTCAGGTGGGCATAATCCAGCGAATCCAGAGGCGGAATGAAGGCTTCAAATTCCAGGTCGATTGTCAGGTTCATTTTCCCTCCATTTCCGGCCGTTCACGGGCTTCTTTTTCCAGAAATTCGATTTCTCGTTCTGTCCAGTAATTCATCCAGCTATCGGGAAACATTTTTTTCAGCGAAACACCTCCATGTGTTGCATCGAAAATTCGCCTTCCATATCCTTCAGGAAGACGACTTTTCCCTTCCTTGATCTGCCAAGCGAAGGACACAGGCATGTTTATCGCTCTGGATAGCTTTGTCAGTCCACCGCAAATCTGTATTGCTTTATTGAATTCTTCGTTCATACAAAAAATATAGCACGACTATATTAAAAATGGAAGTCAAACTATACTTTTTTTATTTTAGTATTACTATATGAGTAAAGAAAAAATGGAAGATGCCGCCCGGTTAAAAAAACTTTTCGAGACGGTTAAAAATAGAGCAAAATTTGCAAGAGATTATGATGTTCCTGGCGGATCAGCGATGATCTACCAACACATCAACGGCATTACGCCCATTGGGTTGGATGCTGCTTTGGCTTATATGCGGGGATTTAATTGTCGCATGGAAGATATAAGCCCTTCTCTTGCCAAGAAAACAAGACTTTTTTCTGAACAACAGAAAGAACCGCAGCTCCCATCAGAAGACGAATATTCCCTAGTTCCGATTCTTGACGTGCACGCAGCGTGCGGGAACGGTCATTTCAATGATCAGGCGCTAATTGAGGGTGGATTCGCACTGCCAAAAGTCATGCTGCATGATCTGGGCGTTCCAGAAGAACAAGGACGCATTATCCATGCGAAGGGCAACAGCATGGCTCCAACAATTCAGGATGGGGCGGTTGTTCTTATCAATCTAGCAGACAAGGATCCAATGATAAGTAAAGTGTATGCCATCTGTCTGCCGCATGAAGGACTAGTGCTGAAACGACTGACTTATGAATACATCGAGGCATCCAGCACGTCTGTTTGGATGATGAAGAGCGATAACGCGGATAAAAATCAATATCCTGACAGGCGCCTGCCACCCGACGAATCAACGATCATAGTTGGCCGGGCGGTGTGGTATGGGAACAGGTTATAAAAAAATGCAAGATTTTCTAAACAGAATCAGTTCATATAACCTTTTCAATTATTTATTTCCGGGTGTGTTGTTTGCAGTCTCGGCTGAAAAAGTCAGTCAATGGTCTTTTGTACATGAAAACACCATAATAACTTTATTTCTTTGCTATTTCTATGGGATTGTAATCAGCAGAATTGGCTCGTTAGTTATAGAACCAATAATAGAAAAACTGGGAAACATTAAAAAGAAAAAGTATTCGGAATATATAAAGGCCAGCAAAGAAGATAATCTGATTCCAATATTATCTGAAGTACGTAATACATATAGAACAATTATATCATTAATTGTTTCAGTATTGTGTTTACATGGTATTTCGGAGTGGCATAAACAGAATCCTTGCGTATATCTGCTAATCTACATAGCTGTTCCAATTGGATTGTTTGCATTATTTATTTTCTCCTACAAAAAACAAAGTAATTGCATTTCAGAAAGAATTGATACTATTCTCTCAAGAGAAAAGGATGAAAAATGATTTTCTACTATGACGCAATAGACATAAAATCAGAAAAAAGCGGAGCATCTGCAATATTCTATTATGCAGATAAAAATCATAAAATTATAAATATAACAGATGGAGGATATAAAACTTCAGAAGAAGTTGTTGAGCATATCAATAAATATTATGGGAAAAATATTCACTTTGATAATGTTATTGTTACACATAATGACAATGACCATGCCGGAGGGGTAAAAAACATATTAGAGAATTATTCCGTCGGCAAACTATGGATGTTACGGCCATGGCTTTATGCAGAAGAATTATTACCAAGATTTGCCAGATATCGTTCTGTAGAGAGTCTCTCAAATAAACTGCGCGAAATATACTCGAACTTATCTGAATTGGAAGAAATCGCAGAAAGTGAAGGTATTCCAATTTATGAACCATTTCAAGGCTGTAAAATAGGGAAATCCCTAGTTCTTGCCCCATCAAAAGAACGCTATCTTGACCTTATCATTGAATCAGAGAAAACACCTCAACCAGCTCTTGATAGTGCCACAGCTATATTAAGAAATTTCATTAGTAAAACATTGGGATTAGTAAAATCTTTATGGGGACAAGAAAATTTCTCATCAGAAGGAACATCTGCTGAAAATGAAATGAGCGTTGTGCAATTCATCAACCTTGAAGATTCAAGATATCTTCTGACTGGTGATGCAGGAAGAGAAGGGCTTACTGAGGCATTAGACTTCTTGGAGATTTTGTATGGGAGAATACCCAAAATTACTCTATTTGAGGTTCCTCATCATGGCTCAAGACATAACTTGTCAACCGAATTAATGGACAGAATGTTTGGCAAACGATTAGTTTACCCGCTCCCAGAAGGTCAAGAAATATTTAGAACTATTATCCATGCATCCAAGGATGATCCTGACCATCCCCGCAAAGCAGTAGTACGCGCTATCCATCACAGGGGAGGAAAGGTAAACATATCGGCAAATGGATATCTTACAGGTCGTGGATATCCACAAAGACCGGGATGGGGGCCACTCAAAGGACTCCCCTATCCTGAAGAACAAGAAGAATAATTATTATTCAGAAGGCCCACATTCACATGTGACTCTTCCTGATGTAAGCACTACATCACCGTTTTGATATAAACTCTTTTGAGCCAGCTCCGTTTCAATTACTGATTTTGCCCAGGAAAGCACTTTGAGCTTTTCTATTAAATCAGTATTTTCTGAAGAGAAACGAAAGCCTTGAATAAGAATATTCAGGTTATCTGTGTATGGACTAATTTCCATTTCCACACGCCCTATTTTCGTCATATCTGAAAAATCAATATCTTGCTGATTTATTAATATTGTCTCCATATATTTCCTTTTTTCTGTATAAAATTTACTTTCCAACAAAAATTGTGAGTTACGATCACTACCCTGCCCTCATCTAGCGCCCGTCTTCTTGCGTTATAACAGCACCCCATCTTGTCGCCACAAAATTGACCTGCATCAATTTTAGCAGAAATAGTAGTGAAACTTTAAACTTAATATAGCTCAACTATTGCTTATTTTGTATAGTAAAACTATAATTGCTTCATCAGCTAAACGAAATGACGGAGTAAAAGATGGGATACACAACAAGAGAATACTGCCCGGTCACGAACGATCTGGCCAAATTCGAAAGGCAATCAGCAATCAATGAAATACATGCCGAACAGATACAGGAAAAATTCGATGATCTGATCGACGGCGATTACAGTCCTTACATGCTGGAAAACGTTATTGAATGCCTTGGCGAACTCGAAGGACATACGGAACTGCAAGCTGCTCTAAATGATCAGGACGAAGAAATGGTCGGTACGATTATCCTGAATTTCTCCCATGCCTACTGGACAAAACGCGCCAAAGAACGTGCAACTGAACTCGTCAAAGAAGAAGACGAACGCACCCGGGAAGATGAAGAACGGGCACGTTGTTACTGATTTTCCTCCGTCGTTACCGGTACAGGTTCCCGGTTCCATGCCTTAAACCGGGCGAATATAAGGAATTAAAAATGCTTGCTCAAGCAACAACTTATAGCTATACTGGAAGCCTCTCTAAAACAAAAGCGGTCATTCCGCCCCGTCAGTCTGCGGCTTTTTTTATGCCTGCTTGCAGGCAATCGTACCCATCACTGGTCGGGGTAGAGAATAGCCATACAACACCCGCAAGGGGAAAGCTATACGCGGCTTCTTTTGTGCCGAGAGTGCGCCCGACCGCTCGCATCGTAGGCGGCCTCTCTCAAAAAACAAAAGAGGTCATCATGACTACACTCACTATCGGTACGTCCGAAATCCGTCAGATCAACGGTCTTTATTCCCTCAATGATTTACACAAGGCGTCCGGGGGCGAAGCAAAACACCGCCCCGGATATTTTCTAACTAACGACCAAACCAAGGCTTTAATCGTAGAAATTCAAACTGCCGGAATTCCGGCAGTTAAATCAGCAGAGGGCCGCAACGGCGGCAGTTACGCCTGCAAGGAACTGGTTATTGCTTATGCCGCATGGATAAGCCCTGCATTTCATCTCAAGGTTATCCGTGTATTTCTGGCTCAAGTCGGTCGGACATTACTAGCATCGGAAACGATCACGAAAGCCCAACAGGGCGAATTAGCTACCCTCATCGCAGAGCGCTTTCCATCCGGCAAAGATCGCCCATACGCATGGTCACGCTTCAATAACCACTTCCGGCTGGCCAGCTATAAGGACTTGCCAGCAAACCGCTTCGAGGAAGCCTGCGAATACATCAGGCAGATGCAGGACGACAGAGTGGCACTCCCGTCAACTGTCAATCTTCTGGACAAGGACTATTTCGCACAGGTACGCGATATTGCCAACAAGTTCATTGATGATTGGTCACGGGTTCACAAGGGCGAAGATGTCCATCCGACCCTGACAATACCGGATGATGTGCTGGCGGGAATTGTTGCCCAGCAGTTGAGCCGACAGAACTTCCGGCTGTACGTGGATTACTCGGGCCGGTTGATGGTGGACGCTATACCGAACAAAAGCCCCTATGAAGGGTTGGCCAAAGCCATAGAGGACAAGGGAAATATCGGGTTGCCCGATGAAACCATCCACGAAATCGGGCGCGCTTGTGTCAATGCACTGGCGTATCGAGCCAAATCTCGTGGCGAAGCACTCATCAAGGCACGGAGGGCTGCGAAATGAACCGCTACATCCACCTCGACACCGCATGGCGATACATCATCACGTCCTTTTTCGTCGGTGCGGTTTTGGGTTGTCTCTGTGCCTACGTCTGGACAGATGACGCCCGAATTGAGCAGGAAAACCAGCTCGTCAGAATCAGCCACATCGTCAAAACCCATTACGCCCAGGAGTGCAGGAAATGAACAGCAACATGGATATATACGAACGATGTCGTTCGGTTCCTGATGAAGCGCAAAAGAAGTTCAACAATGGCAGGTTCTCAGGAACAGACATCAATCCGATGTGGCGTATTAAAAAGCTGACGGAAATCTTTGGACCATCGGGAATAGGTTGGTGGACGGAAGACGTTAAGTACTGGCTTGAACAGGGAGTTGATGGCTCTGTCGCGGCTTTCTGTTCCTTGTCTCTGCGGTACGTTTTTGGAGACAAGACCTCTCAGCCGGTACACGGCATCGGCGGAAACGTTTTCGTGCAGAAAAATAAAACATCTGACGAAGCCTTCAAGATGGCGTACACCGACGCCCTGTCAATTGCCGCAAAAGCTCTTGGCATAGGAGCGGACATCTGGTTTGCCAACGATAAAAGCAAATACGAAAGTGACGCCAATTTTGACGATCTGGAAAACCCTGACGACTGGACGGATGTTTACACCGCTATGGGCGACGCTTCGACACTGGATGAGCTGCAAGCTATTTTCGGGCCAGCATGGAAGCAGGCAAAAGGTAAAGACAAGGACGACATCAAAAAAGAATACGACCGCTTGAAAGCGGTGGTGGAGAAAAAACAATGAGTATCAATAAGGTAATTATCGTCGGTAATCTCGGTCGCGATCCGGAAAATCGTTATCTGCCCAGTGGCGAACAGGTTACCAGTATTGCTGTAGCCACAACCGATCGCTGGCGTGACAAGACTTCGGGTGAACAGAAGGAACAGACCGAATGGCACCGTATTTCCTTTTTCGGCAAGCTGGCTGAAATCGCGGGCCAGTATCTGAAAAAAGGTTCACAGGTTTATATCGAAGGCCGTCTGAGAACCCGCAAATATACCGATAAGGAAGGTATCGACCGTTATGCGACCGAAATCATCGCCGATACCATGCAGATGCTCGGCAGCCGCCAGGGATCCGGTGAACCGCCGGAAGAACGTGGCAGCTACCAGCCACCATCCCGACCGGCCCAGAACAGCCAGCCACGCCAGCAGGCTCCCCGTCCGGCAGGATTGTCGGATATGGATGACGATATTCCGTTTTAGGAAGATTCTCCGGTGACTGAAAAAAGCCCCGTTCAAACGGGGCTTTCGTTTTTTCGATTCAGACAGTTTTTTCAGGAACGGATAATCGGTTGATGATTTTCCTTCCGCAACCCCAGACTACGAGCGCAAAAATTCCCGTTGCACATAAAGCCATGGAAAAGCTGCCAGTATATTCCCTTACCGTTCCCAAAATGAGAGTCAGCATGACATTGGCAATGTTGGCGATCATGTTCATGAAACCGGCTGCCGTGGCGACGTACAGGGGGGAAACGGTCTGTCCGGTCAGACTGAAGATAGAACCGTAATTGGAGCCGCCGAAAACGGCCAGTGCGATGCCGACGGCCAAACCCACGTAAACATTGCCGATCAGGCCAAGGATGATGTAGCAGGCTCCGATCAGCAGGACTGCCGTGTTGGTGATCCGGCTTTTGGTGTACCAGCGCAACAGGACGCTGCCATAGGCGCGGCTCAAGGTACCGATCAGAAGAACGACACCGGTGGCGAGACTCCAGCCAACTGCTGTGCCTTGACCGTGCAGGTCGGCGAGAATCGAAGGAAGCCACTGTCCGAGGTTGTTCAGTGTGCCGTAAGACAGGCCGTGAAACATGCCCAGTGTCCAGATAGGGGCGGAAGTCGCCACGAATTTGAGCGCTTGCAGGAGATTGGAAAGGCTGTTGCCGCGGCCGGCATTGTTTTTCCTGACCGATGCCGGCAATAGCAGGGACAGGGCGATGACGACAACGGCGATGGCGGCCGGAATCAGGTAGGAAAAACGCCATGCCTCGTTGCCCAGATGCGGCAGTGTCACGAAAGGAAGCATGGTTCCAAGGCTGAATGCCGCGCCCTGAATGCCCTGTGCCTGTGCGATTTTTTCAGGCGGCGCCATCATGGCGGTGACTTTGACACCTGCCAGAAACAGGACGCCGGAACTCAGGCCGCCACAAAAGCGCAGCGCGGTAGCCAATGCCAGATTTTCCGGTGCGAGAAATGGCAACAGGTTGGAGGCGAACGCGATCAGGATGGCGATCAGAAAGCCACGGTAGACGCCGAGCTTGTCGAGAATCAGCCCGGCTGGTAGCTGTACAAGGCTGTGCGACCACAACAGGCCGCTTAAAAAGAGGGATAGTCCTGCGTAGCCTGTACCGAAAAGAATCATGAATTGCGTGCTTAACGGTGCCACGCTCATGAAGAGATATCCACCAGCTGCGCTGATCAGGGCTGGAAACCAGATGTAGGAAAACATGCTTTTGATTTATCCGTTCTGTGTTGAGATGGATTTGTCGTTTGTGAATTTGCGGGATTTCATCTTACCGAACAAAGACTACTGTTAGAAATATTTTTTTAAAGACCGATTTATGCTTCCCGGGTATGAATCCCGGATTCGATCGTTCTCATCAGGAAAGCATCATTTTGCATACCTTGTTTGTTTTTGCTTCACAACCTGTTTTCAGGAACTGGGATATACTCGAATCCGATCAGACAAACGCGGTCATGATGGAATTCTGAAAAATATGTGAACACATTTTTCCCCGTTTGCCGGATAACAGGATTTCTTAAAAAGATCAGACAGGATTATGGCGGTTCCGGAAAACATACATGAAACGAAAACACCCGTGGTGGCAAGCTGGTGGGATTCGTGTCTGCATTATTCGAAAAAGCACTGGTTTTACGCGGCTTTTCTGGGAATTGCCACGCTGACGATTCTGGTGCTTTTCACGCAGAGCCTGTTCGAAGTCGCCAATAACGGCGTCAGTCTGGCGATGCAATACGCTTTTATCGGTGGCCTGGGCGGTTTTGCCGGAACAGCGTTGGGAGCGGTTCCGGCTCTCGTGGTGCGCCGTCTTCCGACAAAAGTGGAAGATACCATGCTGGGTTTCGCTGCGGGCATGATGATGGCCGCCAGTGCCTTTTCACTTCTGTTGCCAGGGTTGGCGGCCGGTATGGAAATGACGTCCAGCAAGGTTTTCGGAGCCGGAGTGGTCGTTTTCGGGATGGCCTGCGGCGTCATTCTGATGCTCTCTCTGGACAAGTTCACGCCACATGAACACGAAACGATCGGTTCTTTTGGCCCCGGCAACGAACGTTTCAACAAGGTCTGGCTGTTTGTTTTTGCCATCTCGCTGCACAACCTGCCTGAAGGTATGGCAATCGGTGTCGGTTTTTCCCATGCGGATATGGCGATCGGTTTGCCGCTGACGATTGCCATCATTTTGCAGGATATTCCGGAAGGGCTTGCCGTTGCACTGGCTTTGAGAAGTGCCGGTGTCAGCCGGCTGCGGGCTGTCCTGATTGCTGCGGCGAGTGGCTTTTTCGAACCTCTCGGCTCATTGCTGGGGGTGAGCCTGTCAAACGGACTGGCCCTGTCTTATCCGATCGGCCTCGGTTTTGCGGCAGGTGCCATGCTTTTTGTCGTCTCGCATGAAGTGATACCCGAAACACACAGGAATGGTCATCAGACACCGGCAACTGTCGGGCTGATGGTCGGTTTTGCTCTGATGATGGTTCTGGATACGACGCTTGGCTGAAAATTTTATTTGCCTAAATCCGTTTTTTTCAACAAACTGTCATTATCTACCAGCATAATCGTCCGGTTATCGTACTGGCGTGGTTTTTCGGGAATCTGGAGGGGAACATCTGAATGTTTGCAGCGATTGATCTTGGGTCGAACAGTTTTCGCTTACATATTGGTGAATATGTGAACGGCAGTATTTGTGTCATCAAGAGCGCGCGTGAGCCGAACCGGATGGCTGCCGGATTGAACAGGAAAAACGTGCTGTCCAGCGAGTCGATTCAGCGAAGTCTTGACGCTCTGAAACGTCTTCGTGAAATTCTGGATGCATATCCCTTGTCTGATGTGCGGGTCGTGGCGACCAATACTATCCGGATTGCCACGAATGCGCAGGAATTCTTGAAAGATGCCGAGAAAGTGATCGGCTACCCTATTGAAGTCATATCCGGAGAGGAAGAAGCCCGCCTGATTTATCTGGGCGTTGCCAATGTTCTTGCCCGTCCTGAAGAAAGGCGGCTGGTCATCGATATCGGTGGCGGATCGACAGAACTGATTTACGGCAAGGGGCAGGAAATCGTCAGGGCAGAGTCCTTCAGTGTCGGAACGGTCAGGCAAAGTCTCGCGTTTTTCCATGACGGGATTATCGATGAAGCATCATTTGAAGCGGCCATTCTGTCTGCACGCAGTCAGTTCGAGGATGCTGTCGATTATTACCGTTCCTGTGGCTGGACTGAAGTATACGGTTCATCCGGTACGATTCGAGCAACAGCGGAAATTCTGGCGATAAACAAAATCGGTGATGGTCGCATGACGCTTGAAAATCTCGAGCTTCTGAAAAAGAAAATGATCGAAGCAGGCCATATCAATAAAGCCAGACTTGACGGGGTCAAGGCGGAACGGGCAACTTCGATTCTGGGTGGGCTGACGATTCTGCTCGTTTTGATGAAAGATTTCGGCATTGATGTGATCAAGCCGATCGAAGCCGGTTTGCGCATGGGAATCATGTGGGACATTTATCTCATGGAAACCCATAAAGACCGCCGGGAGGAAGCCATTCGCGACATGCTCAGGCGGTATAAAGTGGACGAACAGCGTGCGATCCGGGTTGCCGACTACGCGCTGGCGATTTACAAACAGCTGGGGCCTGAAGCCGACAAGTTCCTGAAGCAATTGTATTGGGGGGCTCTCTTGCATGAAATCGGCATTTTCGTTTCACCGACCAATTATCACAAGCACGGGGCTTACCTGATCGAAAATGCGGACATGGCCGGTTTTACGTCCCGGGAGCAAAAGCAGATGAGCAAGTTCGTGTTGGGACAAAAAGGCAATCTCAGGAAACTGAATGGTGTGCTGACCAATCCCGATGCGGTCAAGGCGGTTGTTGCCTTGAGGCTCGCGGTCATGCTCCAGCATGCCAGGGTCAATTTCAAGGCGGACAAGCTGAAAGTTCGTGTCAGGAACCGTATCGACATGTCTGTGCCGAAGGATTGGCTGGACAAGTATCCCACCTTGCTTTACTGGCTGGAAAAGGAGTGCGAATGGTGGGATGACGTCGGTATTGCGCTGACCATCCGATCGGTCTGATCTTTCCGGAACACCCTACTGGAAAGCCACTTCGCCGGTTCTGTTCGGATTTTCCTTGATGCGGGCCAGCCTCACGGCCCGTTCCACGCTCAGTCTGGAAAGCGACACTTCAGGATGTTCTTCTCCCAGAGCGGAAAGCAGAATGTCATGAACAGGAGGTTTGAGCCGGGCAAGGATCAATTTCCGGCTTTCTTTTTTCATGTTATCGAAAAAGTCTCTCAGGGCCTCGACAGTCGTCGCGTCCATATCGGGCGTCTGTTCCAGACTCAAAATGACCGTGTGGACGGGAAGTTTGGTGGCGGTGATGATATCCCTGACCTGTACCAGTATGCGGTCTGAATTGGCGAAAAACATGGCCTGATCGGGCCTGACGATCAGGATACCGGAAATGGGCTGGGCTTCCGGAAAGGCCGAGAGGCTGACGAAATCATGGCTTTGTCCGAGCCGTCCCAGAACGGAAACGGTGGATTTCGAGTTCTGGCGCAGCATGATCAGCAGGCTGATGGCAATCGCGATCATCAGTCCCTGCAATACCCCCAAAACGAGTACGGCGAGAACGGACAGAACGATCAGGGCACGGTCGATTTTCCATGTGAAATAGAGCCTGAAACTGGACAGGCTCAATGTTGTGGCCATCGTGAAGATGACGATGGCGGCCAGAACCGGCTGCGGTATCCATTCGATGTAGGGCAATACCGTCAGGATGATCAGAAAGGTGATGAGCATGGCGGCAATACCCGCGATACGGGTGCGTGCGCCATAGGCTTCGTTGGCTGCCGTCGCGGAATATCCTGCGCCGACGGGCATCCCCTGGAAAATTCCGGATACGATGTTTGAAATGCCGAGTGCGAGCAGGTCGCGGTTGGGGGAAATCGTATCGTGGTGCTTGATGGCGAAACTCCGGATGGAACCATAGGATTCCGCGTACAGGATGAAAACCAGTGCGATGCCGATTTCAAATAGCTGGAGCCAGTCGGAATAGGACAGATCCGGGATTGTCGGATTGTTCAGGTTGAGATGGATGAGGCCGACGTTGGGAATGTCCATTGACGGAAGGTCAAGCCATTTGCTGGCAAGGATGCCAAGGATGATGACGAGGGTTCCGCTTGGAAAATTCTTGTATTTTCCGTTTTTTATTTTGCGAAGGTATTCCCCTGCGGCGAGGAATACAAGCGCCAGTATGGTCGTGATCAGACAGCCGATATTCCAGAAGTTGGCCTGCTTGAGAATGTCGACGATAAAGGCAAAAAGATTGCTCTTGTATGAGTGAATATTCAGGACAGTCGTAAACTGTTTGATGATGATGACGATGGCCAGACCGAACGTGAATCCCCTCAAAACCGGTTTTGCGATGAAATCGGTAACGTTCCCCATGCGCGTTAATGCAGCGATGATAAAGATCAGGCCGGTCATGACCACAAGGCCGGATGCGAGCATCAGACGGTATCCTGAATTGTCTCCTCCAAGTGAAAGTGTTGCGGCAGCCAGAACAACAGCTGAGGAAGATGTCGGGGAAACGAGTGCGAAGCGGCTGGAACCCAGAATCCCATAGCAGAGCAGTCCGGCAAAAAGGCCGATGATACCGGCTTGTGCCGGCAGGTTGCCGATACTGGAATAAGCCAGGGCCTGTGGCAGCAGCAGTCCGGCAATGGACAAACCGGCAATGATGTCCTGCCAGTTCAGAAAACCGACATATTTGCTTTTGAGCTTTTGAAAATCTTCTACCGGCAGGTTCATAAAAAGTGTCGTCGGCTTCGTAATGAAGCGCGTTAATAAATGGATGTGTTTTTCTCACCAGCAGAAAACCGGAACGGGCAGATATTCTGCAGGTGTTGGTATTGTATACAGAATTGCGAATGCAGTATTGGGCATCCTTAAAATTAAGGATGAAGCCGGGACGCTTCGGGAATATGCGACAGATGGAAGGGCCTGTTTCTGCCTGACATCAATGTATCAGGCATTTTCGGTATTGCAGGCCTGTTCTGAAGAGGGGGCTTCCCGTGAAATGCCTTCTTTTTCAGGGGATATGTCTTTTTCCTGAACCTTGACTGGCGATACTTCCACCAGGGGCATTTCCGGCAAGGGACAGGAAGGAAGCGGAGTATCGTCAAGAACGTCGACGGAGGGGAAGGATTCAGAAGCCGGTTTCACTTCTTCAATCAATTCTTTCTGTACGGTCGCGTCGTAAGTTTTTGCCAGACATTGCTGGGCACCGAAGGGGATTTGTTTTTTGCGCAGTTTGCGTCGTTTATAGGTTCCGTTCGGTTGCAATTCCCATGAATTGGTATTGTCGCGAAGATAGTATTTCAGACCTTCCAGTATTATCCGTTTTTTCAGGGCAGGATCCAGAATCGGGCAAGCCACTTCAATGCGCCTGAACAGGTTGCGTGCCATCCAGTCGGCACTGGAGATGTACAGATCGTGTTTCAGGTCGTTACGGAAGTAATAGATACGTTCATGTTCGAGGAAACGCCCGATAATGGAACGTACACGTATATTTTCCGACAGGCCTGGCACACCGGGACGCAAGGCACATGCGCCACGCACGATCAGGTCGATTTTGACGCCTGACGCTGATGCCAGATAGAGCGCCCTGATGACGGATTCATCGATCAGCGAATTCATTTTCGCGACAATCCTTGCCGGGCGTCCTGCGCGGGCGATCCGGATTTCATTCAGAATCGCGCGGATCAGGTTCCTGTGCAGGGTGAACGGTGCCAGCCACAAATACTCGAGCCTTTTCGGTTTTGTCAGACTGGTGAGATGCATGAAGACTTCACTGACTTCATTGGTGATCTGGGGATGGGCTGTCAGAATGCCGAAGTCTGTATATATTTTTGTCGTGGTCGGATGATAATTACCGGTGCCAAGATGGGCGTAATTCCGAAATGCGCCGTTTTCACGACGGATGACCAGAGACAGCTTGGCATGTGTTTTCAAACCCATCACACCATAAACCACTTGCGCTCCGGCCTGTTCCAGCTGTTGGGCCCAGTCGATGTTCTGTTCTTCGTCGAAGCGGGCTTTCAATTCGACGATGACAACGACTTCCTTGCCCTTGTTGGCTGCATCCATCAGTGCTTCTATCAGGGCGGAAGTCACACCGGCCCGGTAAATCGTCTGCTTGATGACGACGACATCGGGGTCTTTCGCTGCCGCCCGTACGAAATCGACAACGGTCTGGAACGACTGGAAAGGATGGTGAAGCAGGATATCCTTTTTCTTCAGTGTCTCGAAAAGGCAAATGTCGTTATTGGCATCCGGTGCGATCGAGGCCTGATAAGGCGGAAAATACATCGAGGGTGCCTTGACGAAATTGAAGATTTCCGAAAGGCGAACCATATTGACCGGTCCGTTCACACGATACATGTGGTTTTTATCGAGCCCGAACTCATTCAGCAGGAATTTCGCCAGATCGTCTGGACAGTTTTTGGCTATCTCCAGACGGACGGCTGATCCGAAATGCCTGTTTTGCAGGCTGACTTGCAGGGCTTCGCGCAAATTCTTGACTTCTTCCTCATCCACCCACAAATCGCTGTCACGCGTGACACGGAACTGTGAGTAGGCAATCACTTCACGTTCAGGAAAGAGATCGGATATATGGGCATGGATGATTGAAGTCAACAGACAGAATGTGATGCCATCACTGGACAATTCATCCGGCAGTTTGATAACCCGTGGCAATACACGTGGAGCCTTGACGATCGCAATGGCACTCCCACGGCCGAATGCATCCTTGCCTGCGAGGGAAATGATGAAATTCAGGCTTTTGTTGGCAACTTGGGGAAACGGATGTGCAGGATCCAGCACGATAGGTGTCAGAAGCGGCCGGATCTGGTTTTCAAAGTAGGATTTGACCCATGCCCGCTGGGCTTCGGTGCGGTCATTGTGGCTGACGATATGAATCCCGCTTTTGGCCAGTCCTGGAAGGATTTTCCGGTTCAGGATGGCATACTGGTAATCGACCAGTGCATGGCATTGGATACTGATTTTATGCAGCAGGCTGTTGGCGCTGACAGAAATCGGACTGTCAGGTGTCTGGCGTGCGTGCAAGCTGGAAACACGTATTTCGAAAAATTCATCCAGGTTGCTGCTGCCGATACACAGGTATCGCAATCTTTCCAGTAACGGAAGGTTTTCGTCTTCAGCTTGTGCGACAACCCTGCGGTTGAACTCAAGCAGGGAAAGATCACGGTTCAGGTACAGGTTCGGTTCCAATGAACCTGTCGGGAGATTCTGAATGGGTTTTGTCACCGGTGACGTACTTTGTGAAGACACGGGCTATCCTGATCTTGGTCGTTATTTTTTAATGATAGCAAAAAAATATGACGGAATTATGACGAAAATCGGTTCGAGGGGTATGAAATGAAGAGACAGATGTTTCCGGGCGGCTTTTGTAAGACGTAAAGAGGCGACTGACATGTAAAAAGGCATCTGCATGGCGCAGATGCCTCAAGTAATGTGAGGAACAGGGAAGGAATGATCAGTTGATGGTCAGCTGGGTTCTGGCTGCCCCCGGTTTTTTGGGGAGCTTCAGTTCCAGCACGCCGTTGTCGTATGTGGCTTCGGCCTTCGATTCATCCACTTCCTGAGCCAGCGAAAAGCTTCTGGACTGCATACCATAGTAACGTTCACTGCGAACCATTTTTCCGTTTTCTTCCTTTTTCTCTTCTTTGTTCAGTTCGTATTCAATCGTTACATAAGTACCTTCAACCGTGACTTTGATATCGTTCTTCGGAACGCCCGGGGCATCCGCTTTCACGATGTAGGCATCGTCTGTTTCGGAAACGTCGATTTTGATGCGAGGTTCCGGTTCCCAACTGCTCCATGGCGCAGTCAGCCTGAAATTATTGAAAAATTCATCCAGATTTCGCAAAGGCTCGTAACGGGAAATGTCATTGTACGGGTGAATGTTCTGAAGATTGTTCTTTGCCATGATATGTCCTTTACATAATCAGACCCGCCGTAAATCGGAAGGTTATGTGGTTTTGAGGGCTTGCGACGGTTTAATAAAAAGATAACCCGTTTCGTACAGGCTTTTTTGAGCAGACTCAAATCCGCAAATGTGGAAAAGCAAATAAAGCGTGAAATATTTTATTAAAATAGGGGACGCAGTCATTGTTGAATATGAAACTAGTGTTTAAAATAGGGGGACATAGTAATGTCGATAATCTTGAATCCGATCAAATGAGGCATATATGGCACGTACGGCGCGACTGGTTTTACCGGGTCATCCACACCACATTTACCAGCAGGGAAATAACAGGCAGCCTGTTTTCATTGACGATGAAGATTTCAAAACTTTCCTGAACTGGTTGAAAGAAGCATCAAGACAGTTCAGGGTCGATATCCATGCTTATGTCATTCTGGAAAATGCTTTTCATTTGCTGGCAACACCGGCGGATGAAACCGGACTGGCGCGCATGATGCAATGGGTGGGACGGTATTATGTGCCTTATTTCAACAGGAAATACGAACGTTCGGGAACGCTATGGGAAGGGCGTTTCAAAACGTCTATTGTAGATGCGGAAAACTGTCTGCTCGAATGTTGCCGTTTTATCGAATTCAAGCCTGTGCTGGCAGGGCTGGCTGTCCAGCCCGAAGGATATCAGTGGTCGAGCTATGCACACCATGCCGGTGTCAAACCGGATCCTGTTATCCGTGATCATGCCGTTTACTGGAATCTGGGCAATACACCTTTTGCAAGGGAGATGGCTTACAGGGATTTTTTCAACCGTTTTGGCCATTGGGACAGTGCTGAACTGGATAAAATCCTGCTGTCCGGTTGGCCGTTTGGATCAGAAGATTTCAAGAAACAGCTGGAAATTCAGACTGAACGTCAATTCAGGATGGGAAAACGGGGGCGCCCGAGAAAAACCAAACCCGTCGAGTGAGGGTGTTTTCTTCTGTTTTTCAACAAGTGTTTGTTATTTATTGCCAATTACTATGTCCCCTTTATAGATGTATATGAAGTTTTCCGTATTTTAATTAACTCTGACCCCTTTTATTTTTGTTGTCACAGAAAAAAAAGCGGTTTATTCTTTTTGCACAAGTTAATGAAACATATTGGAAAAAGAGGTCATTATGTGTGCACAGGGTTTATACCGTTCCTCATTTGAACACGACGCCTGTGGCGTCGGGTTCGTTGCCCATATCAAGGGAGTCAAAAGCCATTCGATTGTCGAACAGGGACTTTTGATCCTGAAGAATCTCGATCATCGCGGTGCAGTCGGTGCGGACAAAATGATGGGAGATGGGGCGGGCATCCTGATCCAGATACCTGACCGGTATTTTCGTGAGGAAATGGCGAAACAGGGAGTCAGCCTTCCTCCTCCGGGTGAATATGGTGTCGGCATGATTTTCCTTCCCAAGGAACATGCTTCACGGCTGGCCTGTGAAAAGGAAATCGAGCGGGCTGTCCGTGCCGAGAAACAGGTGGTTCTCGGGTGGCGTGACGTTCCGGTCAATACGGAATTGCTGATGTCGGAAAAGGCACGTGAAAAGGAACCGGTTATCCGTCAGATTTTTATTGGGCGTGGTCCGGACATCATGGTGACCGACGCGCTGGAAAGAAAACTGTTCGTCATCCGCAAGGCTGCCGGTCATGCGATTCAGGCGCTCGATCTGAAGCACTGCAAGGAATTTTTCGTACCTTCCATGTCGGCAAGGACGATCGTTTACAAGGGGCTTTTGCTCGCGGATCAGGTTCAGGGCTATTATCTCGATCTTCAGGACGAACGATGTGTGTCGGCGCTGGCTCTGGTGCATCAGCGTTTTTCCACGAATACGTTTCCGGAGTGGCCGCTTGCTCACCCGTACCGCCTGATTGCACATAATGGCGAGATCAATACAGTCAAGGGGAATTTCAACTGGTTCCGCGCCCGTGAAGGCCTGATGAGTTCAGCAGTCCTGGGAGACGATCTGCAAAAATTGTATCCATTGATGTACGAGGGACAGTCCGATACGGCCTGTTTCGACAATGCTCTTGAATTGCTGGTCATGTCGGGTTATCCGCTGGCTCATGCCATGATGATGATGATTCCGGAGGCATGGGAAAACCATCAGCTGATGGAAGACAACCGTCGTGCCTTTTATGAATACCATGCCGCGATGATGGAACCCTGGGACGGTCCGGCCGCGATTGCATTTACGGATGGCCGCCAGATCGGGGGCTTGCTCGACCGGAATGGCTTGCGCCCGGCGCGATACGTTGTGACGGATGACGATCTGGTTGTCATGGCTTCTGAAACAGGGGTATTGCCGATTCCGGAATCGCGCATCATCAGGAAATGGCGTTTGCAACCGGGCAAGATGTTTTTGATTGATCTGGATGCCGGACGGATTATCGATGACAGTGAAATCAAAAGTATTTATGCCAATGCACGGCCTTATCGTGCCTGGATCAATTCGGTTTGCATTCGCCTGCATGAGCTGAAAGAGCATGCTCATGACCTGTTCCGGTCTCCGGTACCTCTGATGGATCGGCAACGGGCTTTCGGTTTTACACAGGAAGATCTGAAAATGCTCTTGCCTCCAATGGCGATGAACGGGGAAGAAGCGATCGGTTCGATGGGCAATGATGCGCCCCTGGCTGTGTTGTCGCACCGTTCGAAACCACTTTACAATTATTTCCGCCAATCCTTTGCGCAAGTGACGAATCCACCGGTCGATCCGATACGGGAGGAAATCATCATGTCCCTTCTGTCGTATATCGGTCCCAAACCGAATCTGCTGGATACGAACAATGTCAATCCGCCCATGCGGCTTGAAGTGACACAGCCGGTTCTCGGATTTGCCGAGATGGCGAGTATACGGAATATCGATGCCTATACGAACGGCAAATTCCGTTCGTATGAACTCAACGTGTGCTATCCGTCCTCGTGGGGACAGATCGGTATTGAAGCCCACCTGGCTTCGTTGTGTGCCGAAGCGGTCGATGCTGTGAAATCAGGCCACAATATCCTGATTGTTTCCGATCGCCTGATCGGGCCTGACAGCCTGGCTATTCCGTCGCTTCTGGCGACATCAGCGATCCATCAGGATCTGGTCGCCAAGGGTTTACGTGCCTCGACAGGCCTTGTTGTCGAAACGGGTTCTGCACGGGAAACACATCATTTTGCCTTGCTGGCAGGGTATGGTGCTGAAGCGGTCCACCCTTATCTGGCTCTTGAAACGGTTTCGGAGATGGCGCCAGCGTTGTCGGAGAGTCTGTCTCCGGAAAAGGCACAGGCCAATTTCATCAAGGCTATCGGCAAGGGACTGATGAAGATCATGTCGAAAATGGGCATTTCGACGTACCGCTCTTATTGTGGCGCGCAGATTTTCGAGGCGGTCGGATTGTCGGGTGCATTGGTGGATAAATATTTCAAAGGGACTGTTTCCAGTGTTGAAGGTATTGGCGTTTTCGAGATTGCGGAAGAAGCTCTTCGTTTGCATCGGGAAGCGTTCGGTACGCGCCAGCAGCCGGTTCGTTTTCTGGACGTCGGTGGTGAGTACGCTTTCCGGTATCAGGGGGAGGAACACATGTTCACGCCGGACGCCATTGCCAAATTGCAGCATTCGACGCGGGCGAACAGTTACGCTACCTATAAGGAATATGCGCAAATCATCAATGACCAGTCACGACGCCAGATGACCTTGCGTGGACTGTTCGAATTCAGGATCGATCCGATGCAGGCCATTTCTATCGATGAAGTCGAGCCTGCAAAAGAAATCGTCAGACGGTTTGCGACGGGTGCCATGTCGCTGGGATCGATCAGTACCGAAGCTCATGCGTCTCTGGCAATCGCAATGAACCGGATTGGCGGCAAATCCAATACCGGCGAAGGTGGTGAAGACCCGAAACGTTATGAAAATGAACTGGCAGGGATTCCGATCAGAAATGGCGAGACACTGTCGTCGATTCTCGGCAAGGACAGGGTCGTTTCCGATATCGAACTCATGGAAGGGGATTCATTGCGTTCCAAGATCAAGCAGGTTGCTTCAGGCCGTTTCGGTGTGACGGCGGAATACCTGAATTCGGCTGATGAGATCCAGATCAAGATGGCACAGGGGGCGAAACCCGGTGAAGGTGGCCAGTTGCCGGGCGAGAAGGTTTCGGAATACATCGCCAACATGCGGTTCTCGGTTCCGGGTGTCGGCCTGATTTCTCCGCCACCGCATCACGACATTTATTCTATCGAGGATTTGGCTCAACTGATTCATGACCTGAAAAACGTGAATCCGCGTGCGACGATTTCGGTCAAGCTGGTTTCCGAGGTCGGGGTCGGTACGATTGCGGCAGGGGTTGCCAAGGCCAAGGCCGATCACATCGTGATTTCAGGTCATGACGGCGGTACCGGTGCTTCGCCCTTGTCGTCCATCAAGCATACCGGTTCTCCCTGGGAAATCGGTCTTGCCGAGGCTCAGCAGACGCTGGTGCTGAACAATCTGCGCGGACGGGTTCGCATTCAGGCCGACGGTCAGATGAAAACCGGCCGTGATGTCGTCATAGCCGCCATTCTCGGTGCAGATGAAGTCGGTTTCGCAACGGCACCATTGGTCACACAGGGGTGCATCATGATGCGTAAATGCCATTTGAATACGTGTCCTGTCGGTGTGGCGACGCAAGACCCTGAACTCAGGAAGAAATTCAGCGGCAAGCCGGAATATATCGTCAATTACCTTTTCTTCGTCGCGGAAGAAATGCGGCAGATCATGGCACAGCTTGGTATCCGTAAATATGAGGATTTGATTGGCCGTGTCGATTTGCTGGAAAAGGCGAAGGCCATTTCGAACTGGAAAGAAGCCGGACTCGATTTCAGCAGGCTCTTCTATGATCCTGCCGTTGATGAAAACGTTCACAAGCGGCATTGCGAAGAGCAGGATCATGGACTGGAGAAATCGATCGATAACCGTTTGATTGCACAATCGGCGATGGCACTTGAAAACGGGGAAAAGGTTTCGTTCATCTATCCGATCAGAAACGCCAACCGCAGTGTCGGTGCGATGCTTTCGGGGGAGGTCGCCAGACGGTTCGGGCATGACGGCTTGCCTGAGGATACGATCCATATTCAATTACAGGGCACAGCCGGACAGTCTGTCGGGGCCTTTCTGTCTCATGGCATTACACTGGAACTGGTTGGCGAGGCAAATGACTATGTCGGCAAGGGCTTGTCGGGAGGGCGTATCATCATCCGGCCTCATGCCCGGTTCCGTGGGCAGCCCGATAAGAACATGATTGCAGGGAATACCGTATTGTACGGTGCGATTTCTGGTGAAGCCTATATCTACGGTATTGCCGGTGAACGTTTCGCAGTCCGTAACTCGGGAGCGCTGGCAGTTGTGGAGGGCTGTGGCGATCATGGTTGTGAATACATGACGGGCGGAACAGTCGTGGTACTCGGTGAAACCGGACGCAATTTTGCGGCAGGCATGTCAGGTGGTGTCGCCTATGTTTACGATCCGGATAAAACCTTCGAACGCAGATGCAATCTGGCGATGGTAACGCTGGAGCCGGTGTTGAGCTGCTTCGAACAGGAAGCCGGTATTGACAGGGCGATATGGCATCGCCTTGGGTTGGACGGTGATGCGCAAACGGATGAGGCGATCCTGAAACAGTTGATCGAAAACCATTTCACGCACACCGGCAGTATGACCGCACGGCATGTGCTTGAAGACTGGTCGAACTGCAGGGATCGTTTCGTCAAGGTTTTCCCGATGGAATACAAGCGTGCCCTGAAGGAGTTGTATTCAGGGAAGGAATTCAGGGCTGAAGTGGCGACAGCATGAATCAAGGTATGGACAAGGAAAAAGCGGATTGAGGTGAAAAATGGGAAAAGTAACGGGATTCATGGAATTTGATCGTGTCGAGGAAGCGTATCTGGCACCTGTCGAGAGAGTCAGGAACTACAGGGAATTCACGTTGACGCTGGTTGACGATCAGGCACAGCAGCAGGGTGCCCGTTGCATGGATTGCGGGATTCCATTCTGCAATAACGCTTGCCCGATTCATAATCTGATCCCGGACTGGAATGATCTGGTTTATCGGGGTGAATACCGGCAGGCACTCGACAAGTTACAGGCGACAAACAATTTTCCGGAGTTTACCGGCCGTATTTGTCCGGCTCCTTGCGAACCTGCCTGTTGTCTGGGAGTGATCAGGGAGCCTGTAGGTATTCGGTCAATCGAACGGTTCATTATCGAAAAAGGCTGGGAAAAAGGATGGGTCGTGCCCCGGCCTGCCAGGACAAAATCGGGAAGAAAAGTGGCGATTGTCGGTTCCGGTCCGGCAGGGCTGGCGGCTGCACAGCAACTCGCCCGTGTCGGACACGATGTCGTCGTATTTGAAAAGAACGACAAGATCGGTGGCCTGTTGCGCTACGGTATCCCGGATTTCAAGCTGGAAAAACAGATTATCGACCGCAGGCTCGAACAGATGAAGGCGGAAGGAGTCGTTTTCAGGACAGGCGTGCTGGTCGGCAGGAACTTGCCATCCCATATCCAGAATATGGCTTCTGAGGTCGTGGATCCTCAAACGCTCAGGGAAGAATTCGATGCCGTCATTCTGGCATGTGGTGCCGAACAGCCCAGAACGCTGGATGTTCCGGGAGCGGATTTGCAAGGCGTTCATTACGCGATGGAGTTTCTGTGCGCACAGAACCGCAAGGATGCCGGTGAACGGGGGAAAAACCGTCTCTCTGCACAAGGCAAGCGGGTCGTTATCATTGGCGGCGGCGATACCGGTTCGGATTGTGTCGGGATTGCCAACCGTCAGGGAGCTACAAGTATCCTGCAAATCGACCGTAACGCCAGACTTCCTGACACTATCGACAAATCACTGGTCTGGCCTTACTGGCCGAAACGATTCACCGTTTCGTCTTCACAGGAAGAAGGCTGTTTGAGAGATTTCAGGATTCAGACCAAACGGATCGAGGGAAAGCGCGGCAGAGTCGAGAAAATCATTGCCTGCAGGGTCGATTACGTGGGGGGGCGCTATGTTGAGGAGCAGGGAAGCGAATTCTCGATTGAAGCCGATATGGTCTTGCTGGCGATGGGATTTGCAGGCCCTGCTGCGGAAGTGCTTGATTCTTTCGGTGTGCAAAAAGATTTTGCAGGCAATGCCATGGCGCCACTGGAGGGTGAAGCCCGATTCAGGACTTCTGTCGGAAAAGTGTTTGCCGCCGGTGATACGCGTCGTGGCCAGTCGCTGGTTGTCTGGGCGCTTCATGAAGGGCGGGAATGCGCGGAAGCGGTCGACCGTTTTTTGATGGACAACTGAATTAACAATCTGATACAAAAATCGTATCGAATATCGTCAATTATTGATGGCGGTTTGTTATATTGCGCCTGTTAAGGTAGTATCATTGCTGACAATTAAATAATGGTGCCATCGGTTCTGGCATCCGTTAAAATATTTCTTTTAATATCGAGTTCATATCATTATGAAAATCCAGGGCAGCATAGTCGCACTAGTCACTCCAATGAATGCCGACGGCAGCGTCGATCTCGACAGCATGCGTCGCCTGATGGACTGGCAGATTGAAGAAGGTACGGACGCTTTCGTTATTGTCGGAACGACAGGCGAATCCCCCACGGTCAATGTAGATGAACACGCCGAACTGATTCGGGTTGCGGTCGAGCATTCCGGAAAACGGGTTCCGATCATTGCCGGGGCTGGCGGCAATTCAACGGCAGAAGCCATTGTTTTGACACGTTATTCCAAAATGGCTGGTGCAGACGCGACGTTGCAGGTTGTACCTTACTATAACAAGCCGACCCAGGAAGGCATGTACCAGCATTTCAGGAGCATTGCCGAAGCGGTCGATCTTCCTGTCATTCTTTATAACGTTCCGGGCAGAACGGTTGCCGATATGTCCAATGAAACGATTGTAAGACTGTCACAGGTAAAGAATATTATCGGTGTCAAGGACGCGACAGGCAATATTGCACGTGGCATTGATCTGTTACGTCAGGTGCCTGAGGATTTCTCGGTTTTTTCCGGTGACGATTCAACGGCACTTGCATTGATGTTGTGTGGCGCGAGAGGCAATATTTCGGTTGTCGCCAATGTCGCTCCGAAAAACATGCATCTGATGTGTTCTGCAGCCATCAAGGGGGATATCCAAACGGCGCGCAAGCTGAACAATCTCATGTTGCCCTTGAGCCAGCAGCTGTTTGTCGAACCCAATCCTGTCCCTGTCAAATGGGCGATGAAAGAAATGGGTATCATTCCTGAAGGTATCCGGCTGCCTCTGGTGACATTGTCGGAAAAATATCAGGATGGCGTTCGCAAGGCTCTGAAAGAAAGCGGCGTGCTTGCCTGAGTCCGGGCAGTTGACAAATCGGTAATGAATCGGATTTCCAGATCTAATGGATGACGGGAAGTTGACACTTATGGTTTTAAGCAAAAAAGTTGGTTCTCTTTTATTGGGATCGTTGACAGTCATAAGTTTGACGTCCTGTAGCGCATTCGACAGCCTGCTTGAAGCGGATCGTATCGATTACAAAAGCGAAACGCCAAAGACTCCGGGGCAACGGCTCGAAATTCCACCTGATTTGACACAGTTGCAAAGAGATAATCGTTATTCCATTCCTGAGACGACTTCTTCGGGTATCGTTACCGCATCAGACTATAATCAGAAACAGCAGGAAGCACGGCCCGCGCTGGCAGGCAATCCGGGTGTCGTGGCTCCGAAAGAAGCCACGGATATCCGTATCGAAAAACACGGAAGCCAGCGCTGGCTGGTCGTCAACAGACCCCCGGAAGAATTGTGGCCGCAGATCAAGGAGTTCTGGCAGGATAACGGTTTCCTGATCAATGTCGATTCTCCGGATACAGGGATCATGGAAACGGATTGGGCGGAAAATCGTGCAAAGATTCCTCAGGATTTCATCCGCCGCACCCTTGGCAAGGTTCTGGATTCGCTGTATTCCACAGGTGAGCGTGATAAATTCAGAACCCGTCTGGAACGCAATACGGATGGCACGACCGAAATCTATATCAGTCATCGCGGTGCACAGGAGGAACTGGTTGGCGTGAATCAGGATTCGACGGTCTGGACCTCGCGTCCATCCGATCCTGAACTGGAAGCTGAATTCCTTTCCCGTCTGATGGTTCAGTTAAGTGACATCAACCAGAAAGAAAAGGTCAAGGCTAAAGCGCTTGCTGAAAGCAAGACTATCGTGTTGGCTTCCAAGGCGACGCTGGTCAAAGGAAACGACGCTTCCAAGGTGGTCGTGAATGAGTCCTTCGACCGTGTATGGCGTCGGGTCGGTCTGGCTCTGGATCGGGTCGGCTTTACAGTTGAAGACCGTGACCGTTCTCAGGGACTGTACTACGTCCGTTATGTCGATCAGGACAAGGATGCCAAGAATACACCGGAACAGCAAAAGGGCTTTTTTGCCAAGATGTTTACCTTCTCTGAAACAGAGAAAGTGGCACAACGTTTCCAGATCGCTGTCCGTGAGTTTGATGGCAAGTGCGATATTGTCGTTCTTGATGACAAGGGCCAGCCTGAAACGACATCGACAGGCAAGAAGATCGTGAACCTGTTGTATGAACAGTTGCGTTAGTCTTTTTTTGGATGGCGATCCGGTTTGAGGTTTACAAGTCTGGGAAGTGGCAGCAAGGGTAATTCGTTGCTGGTTTCGGCAAAGGAGGGCCTGACTTCCACTACCGTTATGGTGGACTGTGGTTTTGGCGTGCGCGAGATAACGCATCGCCTGAAACGGGTGGGTTGCGAGCCATCCGGTTTGTCTGCCATCGTTGTGACCCATGAGCATGGCGACCATGTGGGAAGTGCCTTGGCTCTGGCTAAACGCTATCAGATCCCATTATGGATGAGTTACGGTACCTTCCAGTCACTTGGGAAAGATTTTTCCGGAGTCGAGCTTAATTTTTGCCGTGATGGTGATGTTTTTTCCATAAACGATCTCCAGATTGCCGCTTTTACTGTTTCCCATGATGCGAGGGAACCTTTACAGTTTTGCATTTCCGATGGAAGGGTTAAATTCGGGATGCTGACCGATACCGGACAGGTCACTCCTCATATTTCAGGTGCCTTGCAGGGGTGTGACGCTCTCATGATCGAATGCAATTATGATGATCGGCTGCTTGAAAAATCAGCTTATCCCTATTATCTGAAAAAACGAATCAGCAGCATTTACGGGCATTTATCCAATCATTGTGCGGCCAGTTTTCTGCATGAACATGGTCTGTCGAAATTGAAAACCGTCATAGGAGCACACCTGAGCCAGAATAACAATCTGCCGGAACTGGCGAAAATGGCGATTGATGCAGTTGTTGGCGGGAATGAAATTGAAGTGGTGATTGCGACCCAGGAGGAGGGCTTCGGGTGGCAGGAATTGGTGAAGTCAGGCTGAACGGTCAGGGCTTTCGCCGTTTTTGACAAGAAAAAAGCCGATCCGGAGATCGGCTTTCTTTACGAAGCAAGAATTATTTCTTGGCAGCGTCTTTAGCAGCAGCTGCATCTTTAGCTGCGTCCTTAGCAGCGCCAGCAGCGTCTTTAGCTGCGTCTTTAGCGGCAGCAGCATCTTTAGCAGCTTCCTGAGCAGCAGGAGCGTCTTTAGCGGCAGGAGCGGCAGCGTCTTTAGCTGGAGCAGCAGGAGCAGCAGCTGGGGTTGCTTCAGCAGGTTTCTTTTCAGCTGGTTTTTCGCCAACTTTACATGCGGTCAGAGCCAGAGCCATCAGGCCAACGAGCAATAAAGACTTTTTCATTTGTAATCCTTAATTAAATATAGGTTATTACCGGTAATTAAAATACTACATGAATAGAGTGTTCCCGAAAGCGCGAGTTACGCAACGACAACTCTCTAATAGCGCAGATTATAGCCACTTTTTCCGGATGTAGTCGCTGCTTTTTGATGTTTTTGCATCTGTTTTGCAATCGCGCAACAGGTTTTATACCTGGTTCAAACTGTTTAGGCTGGCTCAAACAAAAGATTGAGAAATATCACCATTGAATTTTATGGGAATAAGTTGCCTGAACATAACGATGACATGTTTTTTTTATTGAAAAAACATGTATTTAAGCTTTTTTATACATGATTGAGACTAATGGCTGGCCCCTCGTTTCTTTTGAAAAATCGGATTTCGTTTCAGACTGGAAATAATCCGATTTGTTGAAATGCGCGAAATTACAATTATGAAAAATGAAAGGATCCGGAAAATCGTGCCAATCAGTTGAGAAAATAAATCGTTGGTGATGTTATATAAATAGTAAGCTCTCGTTTAAACTCTAATGAAACAGGTATAATTTTTCACCTGCACAACAGGGCCATCAGGAGAAAGTATGAAAATTGGGAAAAATACGGTGGTGACCGTTCACTACAAGTTATCTGATGCACAAAACAATATGCTGGAAGACGGGCAGGAACCGATTGTTTATCTGCATGGCGATTATGGCGATACTTTGCCTGCACTTGAAAAGGCTCTTGATGGCCAGGATGTCGGTTACAAGACCATCATTCAGGTAGAGCCGGAAGATGCCTTTGGAGAATATGATTCGTCCCTGTTGAAAATTGAGGAAAGGGAACTTTTCCCTGAAACCCTTGAAATCGGAATGCAGTTTGAAGGCATCCCCGATAATGCCGATCCGGATGAGGAACCTGCCATTTATGTCGTGACGGATATTGCCGATGGCAAGGTGGTGCTTGATGGTAACCATCCATTGGCAGGAATCGCTCTCCGTTTCGAATTGACCGTAACGGATGTTCGTGCAGCAACAGAAAAGGAAATTGAACAGGGCCATGTCAATGATGTTGACGACCAGGATGACGATGAGGGCGGAAATGATCATTTTCGAAGCATCGTTTTGCATTGACTAAGTTATTGTTTCATTGCCATGATTGACCAGTATTATCCGGTCAAGCTAAAATATCAGATTGCTTGAATTCAGGGAGCAACATGCAGCGTAAACTGATTGTCGGAAACTGGAAGATGAATGGCAGCCTCGCCATGAATGCCGAATTGTTGAATGGCATCAGGGATGGGCTGGCAGGTATCGACTGTGATCTGGCGATCTGTGTTCCTTTTCCATATCTGTCACAGTGCCAGAGTGCGATGAAAGGTACCGATGTCGCCCTTGGAGCTCAGGATGTGTCCGCTCATGCCGTGGGAGCTTATACCGGTCAGGTATCGACGCGAATGTTGCTGGATTTCGGTTGCAAATATGTCATTGTCGGTCATTCGGAGCGGCGCGAGTACTGTAACGAATCCGACGAACTGGTTGCCAACAAGGTTCAGAGAGCATTGGCGGGGGGCCTGACGCCGATTGTATGTGTCGGTGAATCCCTGTACGACAAGGAAGAAGGGCGAACGGCTGAAGTGGTGGGCAGACAGATCAACGCTGTTCTGTCGGTCCTTGAGGAAAGAGAAGTTTGCGATATCGTTGTGGCTTATGAGCCAGTCTGGGCGATCGGTACAGGCATTACACCGTCCCCTGTGGCAGTGGAGGAAGTTCATGCCATGTTGAGAGAACAAATGATACGCAAGAACCCGGATGCGATAGAATGTGTCCGGATTTTGTATGGCGGCAGTATGAAACCGGGTAATGCCGAAGAATTGTTGCAAAAGCCTGATATCGATGGTGGCCTGATTGGAGGAGCTTCCCTGAAAGCCTCCGATTTTCTGGCCATTGCGCATCAGGCATCCCAGTTGGGCTAACCAGTCATTAAAGGAAAAGCAGGAAAATGCTGTATAACATTATTATCATCATTCAGGTTATTTCGGCTCTGGCCATTATCGCCCTGGTTCTGATGCAGCACGGAAAAGGTGCCGACATGGGGGCAGCTTTCGGTGCGGGTTCATCCGGTAGTGGAAGCCTTTTCGGCGCTTCGGGTTCTTCCAATTTTCTGTCCAAATCGACGGCCATTGCTGCGGTCATTTTCTTTCTTTCCACACTTGTCATGGTCTATATGGGGCATAGCCGGGTGCCAGCCCAGAGCGGCATTATCGAGAAATTGCAGGCTGTTCCGGCAGCTCCTGTAGAACAGCCAAAAGTTCCTGAACCTGCCGTCAGCCTGGAAGCTTCAGGTGCAGCGGCTATCCCGGGAGCGCAACAGCCGATACAGCAGAACCAAAATACGTCAAAATAAACGTCAATATCGCCCTTTGCCTCATAAATGACTTGATGAAAAGTGCGGTTGTTGAGATAATCTAGCTCCTGCGCCGACGTGGTGGAATTGGTAGACACGCTATCTTGAGGGGGTAGTGGCGAAAGTCGTGCGAGTTCAAGTCTCGCCGTCGGCACCAAAAGAATTGTTAAACCGTATAAGCAAATTGCTTATACGGTTTTTTATATGCAAGTTTCAACCAGGTCAAATCGGTTCTTCCGTCTTTTTCCGTTATCAGGAATCCGTTTTTCCTGTTCCTGTTGGCAGGATTGAAAATATTTTGTACTTAATTAAATGACAATCATGTTTCAGTGTTTGTTTGCGGAAATAATATTGTAAAATTTACAATTTTTGTAAATTGTCATTATGAAAATGCTTTTGCTGGCTTTTCGATTCCTGATCGGATTTCTCTGTCTTTCGGGTTCGTTTTTCCTGGGGCTTGTATCCAGTTATGAACTGGTCCGGCTCAGCATGTGGCTTTTGCTGATGACATTCGGCATTTCTGGCCTGTTCCTTGTTTTCGGACGTCAGCGTTTGTCTTCCTTTTCAATGATCACCGTCTGGGCGTATTTTTTCCTTGATGTGTCTGTTAGGGGGTTCAATCGGTTGTATTTCGGATTCCGTCCTGATCCTGTCGATTTTTTTACGACGGTTTTCAATACATCCACTCAGGAAGCGTATAACTTTTTTTGTGGAAACTGGCATTCCCTGATCATTTCAGTCGTTTTTTACTGTCTGGCACTCGTATTGCTCGTTTTCATCGAACGAAAATTGCGCCATCGATTTAATGCCGGTACCACAGGTCAATCGCGTTTGTCACAGAAAGTCATTTTCGGTTTTATCTGTTTCCTTTTTATTGTTTTACATGCCTTGTCGGCAATGCGACGTGAAAGCCCCATCACTTTCTGGCCCAATCAATACAGGGAATACCAGAATCGGGCAAAAGAACTGGAACGATTGAGAAAGAACCGGAATATTCATCAAAACGTTTTTCAGAGCCGGTATGCCGGAAAAGAAGCGAACAGAACACTGGTACTGGTTATCGGTGAGAGTGCCAATCGCAACAATATGTCCGTTTACGGTTACCCACGCGATACGACACCTGAAATGAATCGTATGCAGGATCGCATTACGGTTTTCAGGGATGTCATTTCTGCCAGTTACATGACAGCGCCGTCACTTTCCATGGCCCTGACTCCTGCGAACAGGCAAGACAGGGACGGATGGAAAGCATTGCCGGATGTCATTACGATTGCGAAAAGGGCTGGATATAAAACATTCTGGCTGTCCAACCAGAATGCGACTGACGGTTTGCTGACCCTGATAGCGGAAGGGGCGGATGTTCACCATTTTTGCAATCATGGCAGCGTTATTTCCGAAAGTCCGTATGACGACATCTTGCTGAAACCCTATAAAGAAGCTTTGAATGATCCGGCGCCTCTGAAATTGATTGTCGTCCATTTGTTGGGCAGCCATTTCCATTACAAATTCCGGTATCCAGAAAAGTATGCCCGTTTCAGCAGTAATGACGATGAAGTTGCCGTAGAAATGAAAAAGGCGGGGCGTCCGGACTGGATGATCACCAAACGTAATGAGTATGACAATTCGATTCTGTTCACTGATGCCCTGTGGTCGCAATTGGCGCAGGAATTGTTTTCCGGTGTCGGTGGCAAGGATTCCGCAAAAGGGAGCGCCTTGCTTTACTTCTCGGATCATGGACAGGAAGTCGGCCATTATCGCGATCATGGTGGTCCGTCGAAGTCGGATAAAAGTGGCTGGGAAGTGCCTATGGTATTGATGACAACCGACAGACAGGTGGTGCCGAAGTCCGACTTGAGCAGCGTGCATACCAGATGGACAGACTCGAATCGACATTGTTGGGACTTCTTCATATCGAAACGCCTTTTTATCATGCTGCCGACGATGTTTTAAGTCCCGTATTTGCCGAAAAGGAACGGGTTATGGAAGACCATCCGTATATTTCAGGAAGCTGAACGACAGTCGTTCTCTTTCATTGAAACCAGCAAGCTGAAAATAGAATACATATGAATTTCAAAATCGTTTAAAAGCATGTCTGTTCCATAGTCTTCTTGTTGAAGTGAGTCTGAATAAAATGTATTGCAGGTTCATTTATTGTCTGGCTGCTTTGTCAACCATTGATGAGTTTTCTGGGCTACCCTGAATTTCAAGGTCTCTGAAATATCGTAGCCGATCTGATATTGTGCTTCAGCAATGCCATTTTCTACTGCTTTGAGAAACCGTTCGGATGTGATGTATGAATTTTGTGTCATGCCACGCCTGCCTGGATATGGTAAGACAAGAATGTATCGGGCCGGTACATAGTAATGGTTTGCCACCTTGCCGGACATTTTGTCCGTTTTTGTAAGGATTCACCAAATGGCGCTCCGTTCCAGCACCTCCTTTTTTGCTGATTGCAAGAGCCGTTTCCAGGATGCCGAATAATCACTCTCTGTACCTGTTTCTCGTCGTATATAAAGCCAGGATTGAACAGCCCATCCCGATTACCGCTTGCAGCCAGAGACAGGAATCTTTCAGAAATTTCCGAATAAAAGCCTTTTTGATAAAGCGCCAGGCAAAACGTCATTTCTGGCATGTAAAGAATGCAAACTGACCAAAAAACAACAACTACAAATAAGCATTTTTCTGAAAAGAAACAATGATTAAGGATTTCTAAAATAGGGTATTGCATGGGATTTCACTGTGAATTTCACGTTGTTTGGGCTATAAGTTTGAAAAGTATCAATTCGGGATTTGCAGTTTATTAACGATACTACGATAAATGTAGTATCTTGCGCGGGCAAAAATTACGATGATCGTAGCAAAGTGAAAGAGCTGCGATGTCTGAATCCCATAAATATAATTCCTCGGTTTTTCCGCGCCGTCTGAAAGAAGCGCGGATAAAAGCAGGACTATCCCAGAAACGGCTTGGAATAGAAGCCGGGATAGATGAGTTCGTCGCCAGCACACGTATCAATCGTTATGAAAAGGGCATCCACCAGGCAGATGAAGCGACGGCATCTTTGCTGGCCAGAGTTCTGAAAGTTCCACTGGCCTATTTTTATGCGGATGACAATTCGCTGGCGAACATGATCATTTTATTCAGCAAGCTTACGGCGGAAGAACAGGAAAGCATATTGATGCTGATGAGTGACCGTCTGAACTGATTGGCACCATAAACCAAAAGATGGGATTTGAGAAAACCCCATCTTTATGGTGTGTTAGCAGGGGAATTCCCCCATTTTTTGATACGTCATTTCATGAAATTTCCGTTTCGGTGTATCATAGAGCTTTAGTATGTTTGCTAAACGTTTCCTGATTCGCTTCGGTTCGGTTTCATCTTTATGTTCAAGATCCAGACTGAATCGTCCTTTGGAAATGCGCGCCATATGGGTGGGCACGGCCCGTCTTTCAACATTTCCTGTGTACAAGCGTTGAACGTGAATCTAGAAAATTACTTCCCCGTTCTGCTTTTTCTTCTTGTTGCCTTGTTTTTTGGTGTGTTTTCCCTTTTTTTGGGAAGAGTGCTCGCTCCCCATCGTCCCGATACGGAGAAAAATTCTCCTTACGAATGTGGAATGGTGCCTTTTGACGATGCACGGATGAAGTTCGACGTTCGTTTTTATCTGATTGCGATTCTGTTCATTCTCTTCGATCTGGAAACGGCTTTTCTTTTTCCATGGGCTTCAGCGATGAAAGATCTGGGCTGGGAAGCATTTGTCGCGATCATGATTTTTCTGGCAGAACTGGTTGCCGGCTTCTGGTACATATGGAAAAAGGGGGCGCTCAATTGGGAGTAATCTGTGGCGATTGACGGTTTGCTGAACAAGGGATTTGTCACGACGACGCTGGATACGGCCATCAACTGGCTGCGTACCGGGTCGGTATGGCCGGTCTCGTTCGGGCTGGCCTGTTGCGCGATCGAGATGATGCACAGCAGCGCGTCTCGTTACGACATGGACCGGTTCGGTACCTTTTTCCGCGCTTCTCCGCGACAGTCCGATCTCATGATTGTGGCCGGTACGCTCTGTAACAAGATGGCCCCGGCCCTGCGCAAGGTATACGACCAGATGGCCGAACCCCGCTGGGTTGTCTCAATGGGTTCCTGCGCCAATGGAGGGGGGTATTACCACGATTCCTATTCCGTGGTGAGAGGATGCGACAGGATCGTTCCAGTCGATATTTATGTACCCGGATGCCCGCCGACTGCCGAAGCCCTTTTGTATGCGCTGATGCAACTGAGAGGGAAAATCCGGCGTACTTCCACCATCGCACGTCAGTAAACGGAGAAAGGCATGCAGAGAAATCCGGTTGAACTGGCAGACAGGTTGCGCGCGGTTTTCGGCGCGACGCTTCAGGATCTCACTGAATCTTTCGGTGAAGTGACGATTATTGTCGATAAGGCCGTGTATTACGATGTTATGCAGCAGTTGCGGGACGATTCCCGATTCCGGTTTGAAGAGCTGATCGATTTGTGCGGTGTGGATTATGCCGGATACGGCAACGGGAAGAAAGAGCTGAAAGGCAAGCGTTTTGCCGTGGTGGTGCATTTGCTGTCGCTGGCGTTCAATTGCAGGCTGAGAGTCCGTGTTTTTGCCGATGACGACGCTATGCCTGAAGTGCCTTCGATCATGGGGGTATGGCCAGCCGCCAACTGGTTTGAACGTGAGGCATTCGATCTGTATGGCATTCTTTTCGAAGGACATCCCGATTTGCGCCGTATCCTGACCGATTACGGTTTTGTCGGTCATCCATTCCGCAAGGATTTTCCGGTTCAGGGGTATGTGGAAATGCGGTATGACGAGAAACAGAAGCGGGTGGTCTATCAGCCTGTCACGATTGAACCGCGCGAAATCACGCCCAGAGTGATCCGCGATCATGATGGAGGCGGGAAATAATGGCCGAGATCCGCAATTACACCGTCAATTTCGGCCCGCAGCATCCTTCGGCTCATGGCGTGTTGCGCCTGATTCTGGAACTGGACGGGGAAACGATTGTCCGGGCCGATCCCCATATCGGCATGCTGCATCGCGCAACGGAAAAATTGGCCGAACAGCGGACTTACCTTCAGGCATTGCCCTATATGGACCGGCTCGATTATGTGTCGATGATGTGCAGCGAACATGCCTATGTCATGGCGATCGAGAAAATGCTGGGACTGGAAGTCCCGGTCCGGGCGCAGTATATCCGGGTCATGTTCGACGAGATCACCCGCATCATGAGCCACTTGCTGTGGCTGGGAGCACAGGCACTGGATATGGGAGCGATGGCGGTTTTCCTGTATGCTTTCCGCGAACGTGAAGATTTGATGGACTGTTAT
>JAEXJM010000031.1 GCA_023449275.1 Pseudomonadota bacterium
GATTCGGCAGATGGAAGAAATTACATTGCAAAAGCCATTGAAAACGGTGCGAAAGCGGTTGTGTACGAATCGGCGGGCTTTGAATGGAATCCGGAGTGGGCGGTGGCTCATCTGGGGGTTGAAGGCTTGAAAGCCAATGCCGGTCCGATTGCCGATGCCTTTTACGGTTCACCAGGCCGTTCCATGTCGATTATTGCAGTGACCGGAACCAATGGGAAAACCTCCACGACGCAATGGATAGCGCAGGCTCTGTCCAGGTTGGGGCGAAAAACGGCCGTAGTCGGTACGCTGGGCGTCTCCATTTTCAAAGATGGAGTCAGTGGAACCAGTGAAGAAACGGGTTATACGACTCCTGATCAGGTTCAGCTGCAGAGAATACTGGCGGAGTTGCATTCGAAGGAAGTGAAGTATGTCGCTATCGAAGCGTCGTCCATCGGAATCGATCAGGGACGTTTGAATGGACTAACGGTCGATATCGCGCTGTTTACCAATTTCACGCGTGACCATCTCGATTATCACCATGACATGGCATCCTACAAGGCGGCAAAACGTCGCCTGTTCGACTGGCCCGGACTGAAACATGTCGTCATCAATCTTGATGACGTGATGGGACAGGAGCTGGCAGGAGAACTGAAGCCGAAGATGGCTGTGACGGGATATTCGATCAATGACGCCGATGCGGATATTCCTGTTCTGAAAGCGCTCGATATCCGTAACCGGCCCCAGGGAGATGAATTCAGGATCGAGTCTCCTTATGGCAGGGCCAAAATCAAGACACAACTGATCGGGCGGTTCAATGTCAGCAATGTTCTTGGCGTACTCGGTGTGTTGCTGGCAACGGGCATTCAGTGGGATGCTGCTGTCCAGTCGCTTGCCCATCTGGAAGCACCTCCGGGGCGAATGCAGCAGATGGGGGGCAAGGACGCGCCGCTTGTCGTGATCGATTTTGCCCATACCCCGGATGCCCTGGAGAAGGGATTGTCCACCTTGCGTCATGTCGCCAGCGACCGGAATGGAAAACTCTGGTGTGTTTTCGGATGTGGTGGTGACAGGGATCATGGCAAACGTCCGGAGATGGGGCAAAAAGCCGAATCGGCTGATGTCATTATTGTCACGAGTGACAATCCGCGTAGCGAAGACCCTAAAAAGATCATTGAGGAAATCGTCTCCGGCATGAGCGGAGTCCCTATTCAGGTGGAAGACCGGGCCACGGCCATTCTGACGGCGGTCAAACAGGCTTCCAGAAACGACGTCATTTTCGTTGCCGGAAAAGGGCATGAAGCCTATCAGGAGGTCAAAGGTGTAAAAAGGCCTTTTGCCGATACGGACCATGTCGCACTGGCACTGGCATCGCGCCTGACAACCCAAAAGGTGGAGCCATGAAAACGACGCTTGGGCAACTCCATCAATGGATAAACGGCAGCAGGATGACTGCCGATGTGTCGTTTGACGGTGTTTCGACCGATACACGTCAGGTCGGCAAAGGCAATCTTTTCGTGGCGTTGAGGGGTGAAAATTTCGATGCGCATGATTTCCTTGCCGATTTGCCTCAAAAAGGGGTCGCGGCTGTCGTGGCAGAACGGATTCCGGAAGCATATCCCCTTCCATCTCTGCTCGTTTCGGACACACGGATGGCGCTGGGTGAAATGGCAAGGCAATGGCGCAGACAGTTTTCGATACCGGTTGTCGGGGTAACCGGCAGCAATGGCAAGACGACTGTCAAGGAAATGATCGCGTCCATTTTCAAAACGGCTTTCGGAGAAGACGGACGGCTGGCGACCTCGGGCAATTTCAATAACGATATCGGTGTTCCCCTGACCATTTTCAGGATGAATGAAAGCCATCGTGCCGCTGTGATCGAACTGGGCATGAACCATGTCGGGGAAATGGCGTATCTGTCGGATATTGCCCAGCCGACTGTCGGGCTGGTCAATAACGCACAGCGCGAACATCAGGAATTCATGCAAACGGTTCAGGCCGTTGCAGAAGAAAACGGTACGGTCATCCGCTCATTGCCGGAAAACGGTACGGCTGTTTTTCCAGCAGATGAACCATATTCCGCCCTGTGGGCAGGATATGCCGCTTCTCGAAGAATCATTACGTTCGGACTCTCGGCCGATGCAGATGTTGGCGGGCAGTACAGGAACGAAAACAGCGGTACGTCAGTCGTGATTGAACATGAAGGAAAGACATATGCCGTCAATCTGGTGACCAGTGGAAAACACAATGTCAAAAACGCCCTGGCAGCGGCGGCGTGTGCTCATGCCGCCGGTATTGACTGGCAAACGATTGTGCAAGGTCTTGAGGCTTTTTTCCCCGTCCGCGGTCGTCTTGAAAAGAAACTGGCTTTTAATGGTGCACTTCTGATTGACGATACTTATAATGCCAACCCGGATTCGGTCCGGGCGGCAATTGACGTATTGGCCGAACTCCCCGGGAAAGGCATTTTCGTTCTCGGGGATATGGGCGAAGTTGGCAGCGAAGGTGAGCGTTTCCATGCGGAAGTCGGCGAATATGCGAGGGAACGTCACATAGGGCATTTCTTCACGTTTGGTGAAATGGCCTGTTTTGCGTCGAAAGCATACGGATACAGCGGCCGGCATTTCAACGATATGGATGAAATGAATGCCGTACTCAGCCAGTTGCTTGAGCCGGATATGACCGTACTGGTGAAAGGATCGCGTTTCATGAAAATGGAACGGGTCGTCAATCGATTGATGGATAAGAACAATAAGGAAGGTAGTTGATATGCTGCTTTGGCTGGCACAATTTTTTCAACAGGATGTGGGGTTGCTCCGCGTTTTCAGTTTTATTTCGTTCAGAGCGGTGTTTGCCACATTGACGGCTCTGGCTATTGGGTTGATGGCCGGGCCAGCCGTTATACGTTTGTTGACAAGGTTGAAAGTCGGGCAGGCGGTTCGCACAGACGGGCCGCAAACGCATCTGGTCAAGTCGGGAACACCAACCATGGGAGGCTTGCTGATTCTGATCGCCATTACGATTTCGACACTGTTGTGGTGTGACTGGTCGAACCGGTTTATCTGGATCGTACTGATCGTGACTATCGGATTCGGGATCATCGGTTGGGTCGATGATTACCGCAAGGTCGTCTATAAAAACCCTAACGGGATGTCCTCCCGGGAAAAATATTTCTGGCAATCCCTGATAGGCATTGTCGCTTCGGTCTATCTGGCCTTTGCCGTATCGGGACAGTCCAATACTGAAGTCTGGACACTCTTTCTTGATTGGGTTCGCTCTGGCTTCAATATGGACCTGTCGCCCAAGGCGGATTTCATCATTCCATTTTTCAAAACGATCAGTTATCCGCTGGGTGTCTGGGGATTTATCGCACTGACTTACTTCGTGATCGTCGGAACGAGCAATGCCGTCAATCTGACGGATGGTCTCGATGGCCTGACGATCATGCCGACCATTATGGTAGGTACGGCGCTGGGTGTTTTCGCCTATCTGACGGGCCATTCGATTTATTCCCGTTATCTGTTCATTCCATACATTCCCGGAACAGGCGAGCTGCTGGTTTTCTGTGGTGCGATGGCTGGAGCAGGTCTGGCCTTTCTTTGGTTCAACGCCCATCCGGCACAAATGTTTATGGGGGATGTCGGCGCTTTGGCGTTGGGCGGTGCTCTTGGAACGATTGCGGTCATCGTCAGACAGGAAATCGTGCTCTTCATCATGGGCGGCATTTTTGTAGTGGAAACCATTTCGGTCATGTTGCAAGTGACTTACTTCAAATACACGAAAAAGAAGTATGGAACCGGACGCCGGATATTCCTGATGGCGCCGCTCCATCATCATTTCGAACAAAAGGGCTGGAAGGAAACTCAGGTGGTTGTCCGTTTCTGGATCATCACCATGATTCTGGTTTTGATTGGTTTATCGACTTTGAAGATTAGATGATATGAACTGGGCTGGCAAAAAAATTCTCGTGTTGGGGCTCGGTGAGTCCGGACTGGCAATGGCGCGCTGGAGTGCATATTGCAAGGCGAGCGTTTGCGTTGCCGATACGAGAGAAAGCCCGGACAGATTGCCGCAATTGCGGGAATGGGTACCGGATTGCCGTTTCATGTCCGGCCCGTTTTCGGTGAAGGGGCTGAATCAGTTCGATGTCATTGCTGTGAGCCCCGGTTTGCGTCCAGAGGTTGAACTGAAAGATATCCTGCCTTTTGCAAGGGAACACGGCATTCCTGTCTGGAGCGAAATCGAAATGTTTGCACAGGCCCTTAAGGGGCTGGAAGAAGGAACAGCCTACAAACCGAATATTCTTGCCGTGACCGGAACGAACGGCAAGACGACAGTGACGAGCCTGACCGGACATATGTGTCGGCGGGCGGGCAAGACGGTTCGGCTGGCAGGCAATATCAGCCCTGCAGCGCTGGATGTCTTGCTCGACGTCATTGAAAAGAATGAGTTGCCGGATGTCTGGGTTCTGGAATTGTCCAGTTTCCAGTTATTCACGACGTATAGTCTGGAGGCCGATGCCGCCACTGTTCTGAATCTGACACAGGATCATCTCGACTGGCATGGCAGCATGCAAGCGTATGGTGAAGCCAAGGCCAGAATATTCGGCGCGAAAACGGTTCGGATATTGAATCGTGAAGATGCTGCTGTCATGAAAATGGCATCCCCTGATTCTCCGGTGCTGACTTTTGGGACAGATGAACCGACTGAGCCCGGTTCTTTCGGACTGCATCTGGACAGGGATATGGAATGGCTTGCTGTCATGTCTCCCGTCGAGGATGGTATTGTCAGAAGAAACAGAAAGAACGATGTGCCGGTTGAATATGCCGTACAGAACCTGATGCCGGCCGGAGCACTGAAAATCCGTGGTCGGCATAATGCCGGCAATGCGCTGGCGGCCCTTGCCTTGTGCCGTGCCATTCAGTTGCCATTTGCGCCACTGCTGCAGGCATTGAGCGATTATCGGGGTGAGCGGCATCGTGTCGAACTGATCGCTACCGTCAAAACGGTTTCTTATATCGATGACAGCAAGGGCACCAATGTCGGTGCGACAGTTGCCGCGGTCAACGGACTGGGTGAAAAAGGGCGCAAAAACATCATCCTGATTGCCGGTGGGCTTGGAAAGGATCAGGATTTCTCGCCCCTGTCCGATGTCGTTGCACGGTATGTGAAAGCGGTGATGCTGATCGGCAAGGATGCGAAGCAGATTCATGATGCGCTGGCTGAAACGGGTATACCGCTTGTGTACACCGACAGTCTGGAACACGCTGTGGAAGAAGCGGCAAAGATGGCACAGGAAAACGATACTGTCCTGCTTTCCCCGGCATGTGCCAGCATGGATATGTTCCGTAACTATGCCCATCGTTCGGAAGTATTTGCCGATGCGGTCAGGGAAGTCGCTTCAGCCTGCGGGGAGGTGATGCCATGAACCTCAATCTGAATATGGATGCCGTCAAGGAATTCGTCGGCAATGTTTTCGGCAGCAATTCCAGTCGTGTGACTGCTGCCAAAAATGCCAAGATGATGAAGATCGACATTTATCTGATCTGGGCAGTCCTGTCGCTGATGATTCTCGGTCTCATCATGGTTTACTCGGCTTCTATCGCTTTGCCGGATTCACCGAAATATGCCAGTTACCGGAACGAGCATTTCTTTTTCCGTCAGGCTATTTTCATTGTTCTCGGCCTGATTGCCGCTGTCATGGCGTTCCGCGTCAAAATCGATACCTGGCAGAAATATGCACCGCTTCTGTTCGTGATGACGTTGTTTTTGTTGTTGCTCGTGCTGATACCGGGAATCGGTAAAGGCGTTAACGGGGCAAGACGCTGGTTGTCATTCAGGATTTTCAATCTCCAGCCATCCGAACTGATGAAGCTGTTCATCGTTCTTTATGCGGCAGATTACACGGTCAGAAAACAGAATTTCATGCACAAGCTGACCAAAGGTTTTTTGCCGATGGCTACCGCACTTGGCCTGATCGGATTGCTGCTTTTGCTGGAACCCGATCTGGGTGCGCTGGGTGTCGTGATCTGTATTGCGATGGGTATCCTCTTTCTTGGCGGATTCAATGGTATCTGGTTTGGGGGGATAGCAGCGACCCTGGTCGGGATTTTCAGCATGGTTATTGTCATGTCCCCATGGCGCCGGGAGCGTATTTTCGCGTATCTGAACCCCTGGGATGAAGTCAATGCGCTCGGCAAGGGGTATCAGCTTTCCCATTCCCTGATTGCATTCGGGCGTGGGGAGATTTTCGGCGTGGGGCTGGGGGGCAGCGTAGAAAAACTGCATTATCTTCCGGAAGCCCATACGGACTTTCTGATGGCGGTCATCGGTGAAGAACTGGGTTTTGTCGGTGTGGCTGTCGTGGTTGCGCTGTTTTACTGGATTGTCAAACGGGCTTTCGAAATCGGCCGGCAGGCTATCGCGATGGACCGGATTTTTGCAGGATTGCTGGCACAGGGTATCGGCATCTGGATCGGTGTGCAGACTTTCATCAATATGGGTGTGAATCTGGGACTGCTGCCGACGAAAGGCCTGACCTTGCCGCTGATGAGTTATGGCGGATCGGGGATTCTGATCAATTGCGTCGGACTGGCGATCCTGCTCAGGGTCGATTATGAAAACCGCAAGATCATGCGTGGAGGCGGACGTGAGCGAACGTAAGAAACTCATGATTATGGCCGCTGGAACGGGAGGACATATTTTCCCGGGGCTGGCCATCGCCGCAACCATGCAGGAGCGGGGATGGGATGTTAGCTGGCTGGGAACGCAGCATGGCATGGAAGGCAGGATCGTTCCATCTGCCGGTATCGAAATGGATACGATCAATTTTGCCGGTTTGAGAGGCAAGGGGCTGGCCCATACGATCAGGGGAAGTATTCAGCTGGCAACCAGTTTCACGGCATGTATCGGCATCATGAAGCGGCGCAAGCCCGATCTGGTTCTCGGTATGGGCGGGTATGTCACTGTTCCTGGCGGGATGGCCGCCAGAATACTTGGTATTCCTGTCGTGGTCGTCAATGCGGATGCCAAACTGTTGTTGTCGAACAGGGCACTGGTATCTTCGGCAAAACATGTCCTGTTCGGTTTTCCGGGAGATTATGGTGAAGCCGCACGGAAAGCGATTCTGACCGGTAATCCGGTACGGCAGGAAATCCGGGAAATTCCTCATCCTCAGGAACGTTATGCCAAACGGGACGGTGTATTGAACATTATGGTCGTCGGCGGAAGTCTGGGTGCAAAAGCGTTGAACGATTGCCTGCCTGCCGCATTGGCGTTGTTGCCATTTGAGTCGAGACCGAACGTCACACATCAGACGGGAAGGGAACAGGTGGCGGCCGTGCGGCAACAGTACAGGAAGGCACAGGTTCATGCAGAAGTGCTCGATTTTATCGATGATATGGCAGCACGTTATGCCAATGTCGATCTCGTGATCTGCCGGGCCGGCGCGATCACGGTGTCCGAACTGACGGCTGCAGGTGTGGCAAGCATTCTCGTGCCTCTCATCGCGTCGAGTACGTCGCACCAGAGAGACAACGCCATATTGATGGACAAGGAAGGAGCGGCAACCCATTTGCCGCAAACGAGTTTGACGCCGGAATATCTGGCAGGAATTTTGAAGGAAATGACCCGCGAAAAGTGCCTTGCGATGGCGAAAACGGCTTATGCACTGGGTAAGCGGGATGCTAATGAAAGAATTGCCGAGGTGCTTGTAAAAGCGGCAGGCAAATAGACAGATTGAGTGTATGAAACACAAAGTTAAAAGAATCCATTTTGTTGGAATCGGCGGCAGCGGGATGAGCGGCATTGCCGAGGTGCTCGTCAACCTCGGTTATGAAATCTCCGGTTCCGATCTGACAAGCAACTCTTCCACCCGGCATCTGGCAGCGCTGGGCGCGCACGTCATGCTGGGACATGCTGCGGAAAATATCGAAAATGCCGATGCAGTTGTCGTTTCAAGCGCTATCAAGGATGACAATCCCGAAGTGCTGGCAGCCCGTAAAAAGAATATTCCTCTGGTGCCGAGAGCTGTGATGCTGGCTGAACTGATGAGATTGAAACGTGGCATCGCGATTGCGGGAACTCACGGCAAGACGACGACGACCAGTCTGGTTGCCAGCGTTCTGGCTGAAGGCGGTTTCGATCCGACATTCGTGATCGGCGGGCGTCTGAACAGTGCGGGTGCCAATGCCGGTTTGGGTGCGGGTGACTTTATCGTTGCGGAAGCGGATGAATCGGATGCTTCTTTCCTGAATCTGTATCCGGTGATCGAAGTCATTACCAATATCGATGCCGACCATATGGATACGTATGGTCACGATTTTGCCCGTCTGAAACAGGCTTTCGTCGAGTTTACGCAGCGCCTGCCGTTTTACGGTCGGGTTATGTTATGCATCGATGACAGGAATGTTCGGGAAATCAGGCCGTTCATTTCCAAACCGGTTACGACCTATGGTTTTCATGAAGAAGCGGATGTCCGGGCGATTGACGCGAAAGCCGAAGGCACCATGATGACGTTTACCGTCTTGCAGAAAGACCACCCGCCGATTTCCATTCGGCTGAACCAGCCGGGCATGCATAACGTGCAAAACGCCTGTGCTGTCATTGCCATTGCGCGTGAATTGGGTATCGAGGACAGCGCAACGCAAAAAGCGATGGAAGAGTTCAACGGGGTCAACCGGCGTTTTACCCGACTGGGAACGGTACGTCTGCCTCACAAGACGGAAACGGCCGGAGCAGAAGTGGAGCTGGTGGATGACTATGGACATCATCCTTCCGAAATGGCAGCGACGATCGCTGCTGCCCGTGGCGCTTATCCGGGCAGGCGGCTTGTCGTCGCCTTCCAGCCGCATCGTTATACGAGAACCCGTGATTTGTTCGAGGATTTTGTGAAAGTGCTTTCCGGAGCCGATGTGTTGCTTCTGGGGGAAGTGTACCCGGCAGGGGAGCAGCCGATTGTCGCCGCTGACGGCAGGACGCTGGCCAGAGCCATTCGTGTAGCGGGCAAGGTCGATCCCGTCTTTGTGGAAAATATGGAGGAAATGCCGGAAGCCGTTTTGAATGTGGTTGAAGACGGCGATATTGTCATCACGATGGGGGCTGGCTCGATCAGCAGTGTTTCAGGAAAACTCCTGGAAAAGGCTTTGGAAAAACAATGAGTAATGAGATGAAAATGGATGCATTCGGAAAGGTAGGCGTTCTGTACGGTGGCAGGTCAGGAGAGCGCGAGGTTTCACTTATATCCGGAAAAGCGGTTTATGACGCTCTGAAAAGCAAGGGGGTCAATGCATATTTGTTCGATACCGGTTTGAAAACGGTGGCTGAACTGGAAAAGGAAAAGTTCGACCGGGTTTTCATTGCCTTGCATGGCATTTATGGTGAAGACGGTTGCATGCAGGGACTGCTGGAAGAGTTGCAGGTTCCCTATACGGGGTCGGGTGTAATGGCATCAGCCATCGCAATGGACAAGATCATGACAAAACGCCTGTGGCTGACGGAAGGTTTGCCGACGCCTCGTTATGTCGAACTGAAGGCCGATACCGATTTTGATGCTGTCGTCGAAAGACTGGGGTTGCCCCTGATCGTCAAGCCGGCCCGTGAAGGCTCGACGCTGGGGCTGACCAGGGTCAGGCAGGCTGACCAGATGAAAGCGGCTTACGAACTCGCCGCAACACACGATCAGTCGGTTCTGGCAGAAGAGTTTATTGAAGGCATTGAATTGACCTGTGCCGTGATGGATCGCAATGGCAAGCCCGAAGCGCTGCCGATGATCCGGATTAATGCTCCGGATGCCAATTACGATTATCACAACAAGTATTTCAGTGATGAAACGAAATATCTGTGTCCATGCGGGCTGGATGCCGATCTTGAAAGGAAGATACAGGAATATGTCGTCCAGAGCTACCGATCTTTGGGATGCAGGGGCTGGGGACGTGTGGATGTCATGCTCCGTTCGTCGGACAACAAACCGTTTCTTCTGGAACTGAATTCGTCTCCGGGCATGACAGGACATTCGCTGGTTCCGATGGCTGCGAAACAGGCAGGGCTGGATTATGAGGATTTGTGTGTAACGCTTCTGGCGTCCGCAACGCTGGATCATATTAAACATAAAGAAAACTGAGCAAGGCTATGTGGCATAACGTCCGTTTGCTGAATGCGATTTCAAGCACGCTCTTCGCCATTTTCATTCTGGCAATGGGGGCGGGCGTTATCGGCTGGCTGATCCAGAAGCCGGTATATGCCTTGCAAGCGGTTCGGGTCCAGTCGGTCAGTAGTCATGGGTTGAGGCATGTGAACGCGCTGACGGTGAGAAATATCGCCCTGCCGAATGTTAAAGGCAATTTTTTCACGGTGGATCTGAATGAAGTCCGGGCGGCTTTTGAAGCGGTTCCCTGGGTCAGGGAAGCCAGTGTCAGAAGGGAGTGGCCGGACAGGCTGGTCGTATCGCTGGAAGAGTATCAGCCTCTGGGTGTATGGGGGAATGACGGACGGCTCATTTCCACCAAAGGTGATCTTTTTACAGTCAATATGGCCGAGGCTGAGGAAGATTACGATTTGCTGAAATTTGCGGGGCCGGAGGGCAGTGAAAAAGAGGTTCTGGCCCGTTATGAGGATTTTTGCAGGTTGTTTGCCGGGATTCATCTGGTTCCAAAAGAGGTGAAACTGTCGGACCGGTATGCATGGTCCGTCAAACTGGATAACGGTATGAAAGTCGAGTTCGGTCGCGAAAAGAATCAAAGCACGATGAGTCATTTGATGAATCGCTTGCTGAAAGCGTATCCGCAGCTGGCACAGAAAGCCAATAATGGTATCGAAAGCATCGATATGCGTTATCCGAATGGGGTGGCTTTGAAGGTGAAGGGGACGCTTTCTGCTTCAAACAATAAACAGGATAGTGTGGCGCTATGACTAAAGATCTTAAAAATTTGATTGTCGGCCTGGATATCGGGACATCCAAAGTCGTCGCTGTTGTTGCAGAAATCTTGCCCGATGGAAGGCACGAAGTGATCGGTTTGGGACAGCATGAGTCGAAGGGCCTTAAAAAGGGAGTGGTTGTCAATATCGAGGCAACGGTGGAATCGATTCAGGCTGCCCTTGAAGAAGCCGAGTTGATGGCCGATTGCAAGATACGAAACGTTTATACAGGTATTGCCGGCAGCCATATCCGCAGTTTCAATTCACGTGGAATGGTCGCCATCAAGGATAAGGAAGTGACGGCTGCCGATGTGGCAAGAGTCATCGAAACGGCCCGGGCAGTCAATATCCCCACGGATCAGCAATTCCTTCATACGGTTTCGCAGGAATTCGTGGTCGACAATCAGGAAGACGTTCGCGAACCGATCGGCATGAGCGGTATCCGTCTCGAAGTCAAGGTCCATATCGTGACAGGTGCGGTTTCAGCTGTGCAGAATATCGTCAAATGCGTTCGCCGCTGTGGTCTTGAAGTATCCGATCTGGTTCTTCAGCCACTGGCGTCAGCCGATGCGGTTCTGACGGAAGACGAGAAAGAACTGGGTGTCGTCCTGATCGATATCGGTGGGGGCACGACAGATATCGCGGTCTTTACGGAAGGCGCAATCCGTCATACGGCAGTCATTCCGATTGCCGGTGACCAGATCACCAATGATATCGCGATGGCCTTGCGTACACCGACGCTCGAAGCGGAAGAGATCAAGTTACGTTACGGGATCGCCAAACAGGTACTGGTCGATCCGTCCGAAACGATCGAAGTCCCGGGTCTGGGTGATCGTGGGCCGCGTACTCTCTCCAGACAGATGCTGGCGGCTGTTATTGAACCGCGCGTGGAAGAATTGTTTGCATTGGCCCTGCAGGTCGTCAGGGAATCGGATTATGAAGAAGTGCTGTCGTCCGGTGTTGTTCTGACCGGAGGAACAGCGCTCATGCCGGGCATCGCCGAACTGGCTGAAGATATATTTCTGAAACCGGCACGGGTAGGCATTCCGCAGTACAACGGGCAGCTGGCTGATGTTGTCAGAAGCCCCCGCTACTCGACAGCTCATGGTTTGCTTGGGGAAGCGAAAAAACAGTATATGAGGGGCAGTGTCATCACGAAGCAGCAGGGATCAAGCAAGGCCGTGCTGCAACGGATGAAAGAATGGTTTATGGGGAATTTCTGATTTATCAGGATTGAAAGTTTTATTAAAAGCTGTTTTTAGCTGGAAGCTGTCACATCGCGTGAGAATTTCCAAATGAAAACAGCATTTCTGACAGGAGTTAAAAATGGAATTTGATATGGTCGACAATGCAACGCTGGGTACCATCATTAAGGTGGTTGGCGTAGGTGGTGCTGGCGGCAATGCGGTCCAGCATATGATCAACAAGGGAGTGTCCGGTGTTGAATTTATTGCGGCCAATACAGATGCACAGGCACTGTCGCATTCGGATGCACACAATATCATCCAGATCGGAGATACGGGACTGGGAGCCGGCATGCGCCCTGACGTAGGCCGCCAGTTGGCGGAAGAATCCCGTTCCCGCATTGAAGATGCCTTGAGAGGGGCCCATATGGTATTCATCGCAGCCGGTATGGGCGGTGGTACGGGTACCGGTGCGGCTCCTATCGTGGCGGAGGTTGCCAAGTCCCTCGGTGCCCTGACGGTTGCCGTCGTTTCCAAACCGTTTTCCTACGAAGGCGACAAGTGCATGGAAATCGCGGAGGAAGGTCTCGAAGCGCTTGCCGCTCATGTCGATTCCCTGATCGTCATCCTGAATGAAAAACTGGAGGAAATTTACGAGGACGACAGCATGATCGAATGGTTGCAGCATGCCGATGACGTACTGAACAATGCTGTTGCCGGTATCGCCGAAATCATCAACGTCAGGGGACATATCAATGTCGACTTCAATGACGTGAAAACGATCATGGGCGAACAGGGAAAGGCCATGATGGGTACGGCTGTCGCGTCCGGTGTCGATCGTGCCAGAATCGCAGCGGAACAGGCGGTCGCTTCCCCACTGCTCGATGGCATCGATCTTTCCGGGGCACGTGGCGTACTGGTCAATGTTACCGCAAGCCGTGGCCTGAAAGGCAAGGAAATCAAGGAAGTTATGGCAACGGTTCGTGCCTTCGCTTCTCCGGATGCGACGATCGCACAGGGGATTGCCTACGATGACACGATGGGTGAAGACCTCCGTGTAACCGTGGTGGCGACAGGCTTGGGGCGCAGCAAAAAACCGATGCGCCTGATCCAGACGCCGCAGTTGAGAACCGGTACCAATAATGATGTCGTCATGCCTGTTGCCGACGATGCGGTGGCTACCCAGGAACAGACCATGTCTTTCGAAACGCTTCAGAAGCCGGCAGTCTGGCGTCACGGACGTGAATCGGCGACCGATACCGTTCGTGCGCTTGAAAAGAACGGCATGGAAACGTATGACATTCCGGCCTTTTTGCGCAGACAGGCGGACTGATTCGCTCTTTCTCTCCGGCCGGACATATTCCGGCCGGAGGCTTGTCTGTAAAATTGTTACAAGTGTAAGAAAAGATTGCCTGTTTGAACCAGAAGCGTATAAATGGCAGAAACGGCGTCTGTCATGGGTTTCCTCATTCAAGCAGGATATTCCGTGGCACGGTAAAATAAGCCTTGAACGGATATTTTGTTCCGTCTGGCGATCAATAACGAGATAGCGACCCGAATCATGCTGAAGCAACGTACCATACAATATCCAACCCGAACGGTCGGGATCGGACTGCATTCCGGATACAAGGTTGAACTTGTCCTCCGGCCTGCCGCCCCCGATACCGGTATTGTGTTTCATCGAACCGACCTTACACCGGAGGTATCGATTCCTGTCGGCGCGGAAGCCATCGGTGAAACGATGCTGGCTTCTACTCTTGTCAAGGACGGTGTGCGCATTTCCACTATCGAACACCTGATGTCAGCCTGTTCGGGGCTTGGCATCGACAATCTGCATGTCGATGTCAATGCGGAAGAAATTCCGATTATGGATGGTTCCGCATCCTCTTTCGTTTTCCTCCTCCAGCAGGCGGGTCTCAAGGAGCAGGACGCTCCGAAAAAGTACATCCGGATCAAAAAGCCGGTTGAAATCAGCGAAGGGGAAGGAGCCAACAAAAAATGGGCCAGACTGGAACCCTACAATGGATTCAAACTGGATTTTTTCATCGAATTCAACCATCCGGCCATCGACTCGACCCACCAGAGAGCGGTTATCGATCTGGGGCAGGTTTCCTATGTCAGGGACGTTTCCAGAGCGCGTACTTTCGGTTTCGTGAAAGATGTTGAAACCCTGCGTGGCATGGGACTGGCTCGTGGCGGTTCTCTTGAAAATGCCATCGTCATGGATGAATACCGGATTCTTAACGCGCATGCGCTTCGTTATGAAGACGAGTTTGTACGCCACAAGATTCTGGATGCCATTGGCGATTTGTACAATATCGGTCATCCGCTTTTGGCGAGCTATACGGCCCACAAATCCGGTCATGCACTCAATAACCAGCTTATCCGGGCATTGCTTGCACAGCCTGACGCGTATGAGATCGTGACGTTCACGACTGAAAACGAAGCACCGAATTCACTCTTTGAACAATCCACCCTGGAATGGATGCCGGCCTGATCATGACGGGCAGTGTTCAGCGCAGGCCTGATTTCTGCTGATGGCTCTTGATCAGTTCGCTTAAGGCAGACATGAGTTTGCCGTTCTGTTTTGTCTTGCACAGTCTGGAATGCAGATCGACAAGGGATTCATAAGCCTTTGGCGACAAGGTTTTACTGGCGACAGGTATTTCCGCAAACCGTTTCAGGGAAAGCTGGACTTTCAGTCGTATCGAATCGACAGGCCAGCCTGAACGGCCCAGTTCATCCTGCAAAAAAGGGAGTTGCTGGCGCATGCGCGCAGCGATGGACTGGTTCGGGACGCCGATAATCATTTTGCCGTTTTCCAGCTTCAGAACGGAGCATGACGAAAAATGCCGTGGCAGGATTGTCCGGCATTTTTTTTCGATTTCCGACAGGCGCCGGGCGATTTGCAACAGTCCCGACAGTTTTTCGTGCTGGTCGAGATATTCTGCGGCATTGGCAAAAAGCTTGTCGGGTTTCATGCAGGAAACAATGGCTTGTGAATTGTAAAAAGGGTCATATATATTGCGATGGAAGTATAACCGATCCATTCTTTGCCAGGGATTGTCGAATTTGCCGTATTAAAACAACATCCATTCCGGAATTGATGAGTTAATTGCGAATTCTCTGTGCCCTAATGTGTAAAGAGATATTAAAGTTGTTTTATTGCCCCGAATGGGGCGTGATAGAATGTATTTTTTACCGGGGTTGGCGTTGATTGTCAAATCGATATTTGACCGATCAGCTCCACAGCACAATTTCAAGAATGTAACATGTCCATATTGACCAGCCTTTTTGGCAGCCGTAATTCACGGCTGTTGAAGCAATACGGCAAGACCGTAGCCAAGATCAACTCGCTTGAACCAACATTGGAAAAACTGTCCGATGACGAATTGAAGGCGAAAACTCCTGAATTCAAGGCAAGATTCGCAAATGGTGAGTCGCTCGACAGTATTCTGCCTGAAGCGTTTGCCGTTTGCCGTGAAGCCAGCAAGCGTGTTCTGAAAATGCGGCCGTTCGACGTCCAGCTGATCGGCGGTATGGCACTGCATCAGGGAAAAATTGCCGAAATGGGAACCGGTGAGGGCAAGACGCTGGTGGCAACCCTGCCTGCCTATCTGAACGGTCTGACTGGAAAGGGTGTTCACGTGGTGACCGTCAACGATTATCTGGCACAGCGTGATGCGGAATGGATGTCCCGCCTGTATGGCTGGCTTGGCCTGACGACCGGTATCAACCTCTCGAACAGCGATCACAACGAGAAACAGCGCGCTTATGCGGCCGATATCACTTATGGTACGAATAACGAATTCGGTTTCGATTACCTGCGCGACAATATGGTTTATGACACCGAAGATCGTGTCCAGCGCGGTCTGGTCTATTCCATCGTGGATGAAGTGGATTCGATCCTGATCGATGAAGCCAGAACACCTCTCATCATTTCAGGCCAGTCTGAAAACAATACCGACCTCTACTATAAACTGAACTCGGTTCCCAAATTGCTGACGCTCCAGATAGGAGAGGAAACACGTGACGGCAAGGGCAAGATTGAAGTTCCGGGTGATTTTACCAAGGACGAAAAAGCCAATCAGGTCTATCTGACCGATGCCGGTTACGAGAAAGCGGAAAAGATCCTGACTAGCATGGGTTTGCTGGCAGAAGGTGCTTCCCTTTACGATGCCAGCAACATCATTCTGGTTCATCATCTGTATGCGGCATTGCGTGCGAATACCCTGTTCCATCGGGATCAGCATTATGTCGTTCAGGACGGTCAGGTCATCATCGTGGATGAGTTCACGGGGCGTCTGATGGAAGGCCGCCGCTGGTCGGATGGCTTGCATCAGGCAGTTGAGGCAAAAGAAGGCGTCAAGATCCAGAATGAAAATCAGACACTGGCTTCCATTACTTTCCAGAATTACTTCCGTATGTACGAAAAACTATCCGGTATGACGGGTACGGCCGATACGGAAGCATACGAATTTCAGGAAATCTATGGACTTGAAACCGTCGTCATTCCACCGAACAAGACAAACCAGCGTACGGACAAACAGGATCAGGTTTACAAGACCGATCAGGAAAAATACGCGGCGATGCTGAAAGACATCAAGGAGTGCTACGAACGTGGTCAGCCGGTTCTGGTCGGTACGACTTCCATTGAAAATTCCGAAATGCTCTCCGGTATCCTGACCAAGGCAGGCCTTCCACATAATGTCCTGAATGCCAAGCAGCATGCGCGTGAAGCGGAAATCGTGGCACAGGCAGGACGCCCGAAGATGATCACTATTGCGACCAACATGGCAGGTCGTGGTACCGATATCGTTTTGGGTGGCAATGTCGAAAAACAGATCGAGTTCATCGAAGCGGACGGTTCCATTCCGGAAGACCAGAAACAGGCCAAAATCAGCCAGTTGCGCAATGAATGGCAGTCTTTGCATGACTTTGTCCTGGCACAGGGAGGGTTGCATATCATCGGTACGGAACGCCATGAATCCCGCCGTGTCGACAATCAGTTGAGAGGCCGTGCAGCCCGTCAGGGCGACCCGGGTTCTTCAAGGTTCTACCTGTCCCTGGACGATCCGTTGCTGCGAATTTTTGCCGGTGACAAGATGCGTTCGATCATGGAGCGCCTGAAGATGCCGGAAGGTGAACCGATCGAATCGGGTATTGTGACACGTTCGATCGAATCGGCGCAGAGAAAAGTCGAAGGCCGCAACTTCGATATGCGCAAACAGTTGCTCGAATACGATGACGTTGCCAACGACCAGCGCAAGGTTATTTATACACAGCGTAATGAATTGCTGGAAATGACCGATACGACGGAACTGATCACGTCTCTGCGTCATGGCGTTTTTACGGACATGTTCAGGGCTTATGTGCCGGAACAGTCTGTTGAGGAGCAGTGGGATATCGAAGGGCTCGAAAAAGAATTCGCCAACCAGTGGAAGCTCGATATTCCATTGACGTCCATGCTGGAGGAATCCAGGACATTGACGGATGAGGATATGCTGGAGCATATTCTGAAAACGGTGGACGAATTCTATCAGGCCAAGGTCGATCTGGTCGGCAAGGAAGCGTTTGCGGCTTACGAGCGCAGTGTGATGCTCCAGAGTCTGGACAATTACTGGCGTGAACATCTCGCTGCACTTGATCATCTGCGTCAGGGTATTCATTTGCGCGGTTACGCCCAGAAGAATCCTAAACAGGAATACAAATTCGAGGCGTTCCAGCTGTTCAGCCAGATGCTGGACATGATCAAAAACGATGTCACGAAGGTGCTGATGCTGGTCAGAATCCAGACGCGCGAAGAGGTCGAAATGGCTGCCGCGATGCAGGAGGAAGCGCAATATTCGGATGTCAGCTATGACCGCCCTGAAATCGGGGATGATACGGATTCCAGGGAAGAGGACGCTGAAACGAAGCAACAACCCGTCGTCAATACGGTTCCGAAAGTCGGGAGAAACGATCCTTGTCCTTGCCAGAGCGGCAAGAAATACAAGCATTGCCACGGTCGTCTGGAATAAGGGCCGTCTTCAATGAGTACGGGTGTTTGGGGTCAATCTGGTTTGGTGGAGTAAATATTATGGCGGTGAATCTGTCCGTTCCTCTCGCGTCGGAACTGAAACCTGTTTCGGGTCTTGAACTCGGCTATGCGAAAGCCAATATCAAAAAGGTCGACAGGAAGGATCTGTTGGTCATGAAACTGGCGCCGGAGGCGACGGTTGCCGGTGTGTTTACCAAAAACCGCTTCTGTGCCGCTCCTGTCCAGATTTGCAAGGCCAATCTGGAAAAAGTGAAACAGCACAAAAAGCCGATCCGTGCATTGATGGTCAATACCGGAAACGCCAATGCCGGTACGGGAGAATCCGGTTATAAAAATGCGGTCGATACCAGTGCTACACTGGCGGAATTGCTGGGTTGCGAGCCTGAACAGGTTCTTCCTTTCTCGACAGGCGTCATTCTCGAACCGCTTCCGGCCGACAAAATCATTGCCGGGTTGCCTGCCGCCATTGCTGACCTGAAAGAGGATAACTGGCTGAATGCCGCTGAAGCGATCATGACGACGGACACGATTCCGAAAGCGGCTTCCCGGGTCGTTACGATTGATGGAAAGACTGTCACGATTACCGGTATGTGCAAGGGTTCGGGTATGATCAAGCCGAATATGGCAACCATGCTGGGCTATATAGCCACCGATGCCGTCATTCCCCAGGATGTGCTGGATGTCATGTTGAAATCGGCGGTCAACAAATCCTTCAATTGCATTACGGTTGACGGCGATACTTCTACAAATGATTCCCTGATTTTGATAGCGACAGGCAAGGTCGATATCGGCATCATAAGTACGGCATCTGTGAATTATCGGAAAATGCTGGATGTCGTGACGGATCTGGCTCAGGAACTGTCACAGAAAATCATCCGTGACGGGGAAGGTGCATCCAAGTTCATCACCATTACCGTGGAAGAAGGCAGGTCTGAAGAGGAGTGCCGGCAGATCGCTTATTCTGTTGCCCATTCACCATTGGTCAAAACGGCCTTTTTCGCTTCTGATCCGAATCTGGGCAGAATTCTTGCCGCGATCGGGTATGCAGGCATTGACGATCTGGACGTTGGGAAACTGAACCTGTATCTCGATGATGTCTGGGTTGCCAGAAAGGGTGGCAGAAATCCCGATTATCTTGAGGAAGACGGTCAGCGCGTGATGAAGAAAAATGAAATTCTTGTCAGAATCACTCTGGATCGGGGCAATGCCTCTTCAACGGTCTGGACATGTGATCTCTCGCATGACTATGTTTCCATCAATGCCGATTACCGTTCGTAAATGACGACCCTTGAACAATTCCTGACTCGGGCCGAATCGGTTCTGGCACGAATTGAAGAACTGTTGCCGCCTTCGACAACGGCTGAATCGATCGACTGGGATTCTCCGACATCCGCTTTTCGTTGGAGGAAAAAAAACGGGCGGGGAACGCTGGTTCCTATTGCCCATATATCTCCCATTTCACTGGTCGACCTGTTTTACGTCGAACGGCAGAAGGCGTTGCTCGAACAGAATACACGCCAGTTCCTGCAAGGAAAACCGGCCAATAACGTTTTGCTGACCGGTGCGCGTGGAACAGGCAAATCCTCGCTTGTTCGGGCCTGTCTCAACGAATTTTCGGATCAGGGGCTGCGTCTGATCGAGGTCGATAAGGACGACCTGATCGACCTTGAGGAAATTTCGATTTTGACGGCATCCCGTCCGGAGCGTTTCATCATGTATTGCGACGACCTGTCCTTTGATGAAGGCGACAGCAGCTACAAGGCACTGAAAGTCGCGCTGGATGGCAGCGTTGCCGCACAACCGGACAATATCCTGATTTACGCAACGTCGAACAGACGACATCTGTTGCCGGAAAAAATGTCCGATAACGAAGGGTATTCCCATGATGCAAACGGTGATTTGCATCCCAGCGAAACAGTGGAAGAGAAAATTTCCTTTTCCGATCGTTTCGGACTCTGGCTTTCCTTTTATCCGTATAGTCAGGATGAATATCTTTTCATTACGGCTCATTGGCTGAGGTCGCTCGGTTGTTCGGAAGACCAGATCGTGCAATCCCGGGATGAGTCCCTGCAGTGGGCATTGCACCGTGGTTCCCGATCGGGCCGTACGGCATGGCAATTTGCCCGGGATTATGCCGGAAGGGTGCTTTAAATCCATCGGATCATCGATTTTTTTCTTTTTTGACCGGTTTTGAATTTTTCCGGTATCGGTTAATTGCATTTTTAATGAGAATGCGCAATGGTGGAGCTTCAGGCTTGCGTAAAGTGATTCTGAACTGAAACAGAACATACTTACGTGAGAGGTCGCCATGCTAATGACAGCCCTCGCCAATCGTTATGCACACGAGTTACTCGATGCGCGACAGAGGTCGGAACCGATGCCGTCCCTGTCGTCACGGTTTCCGATAACCGTCGAAGATGCCTATGAAATTGCGGAACGGATTGGCGATATACGTGTCGCCGAAGGTGAAAACATTATCGGCAGAAAATTCGATTATCTGAATGATATTTCGCCTGAGAGTTATCGGAAAACCCAACTTCCATTCTGGGGGTGGCTATATGATTCGACCGTAAAATTTATGGAAAACAGTGAGGGTTCTTTCAGTCTGAAAGGATTGCGACAAGCCCATATCGAAGCTGAAGTCATTTTCAGACTTGGGAAAGTCCCGCCGGAAAATGCGACAGTCCGGCAAATGGCCGATTGTGTCGAATGGATGGCTCACGGGATTGAGGTGACGGAATATCCTTTTGCCGATTCGTCTCGCAATCTGGTCGATGCCATTGCCGGTTTTGGCATGCACGGCGCCTTGCTGGTGGGTGAACCCAGGATCGTGTCCGAGGGAAGCCGGAAAAGTCTTGCCGATGTGCTGGAGTGTGCCAGCATGTCTCTGGCATGTGGTGAAGTCATTCAGACGGCCGGGTTTGGAAGCGATTCTTACAGCAATCCCTTGCACGGATTGTTGAAATTGCATCAGATGCTAAGTCGGCAGTCACGGTTTTCTTCATTGCAGGCGGGTGATATCGTTGCATCCGGATCGTGGACCAAACCCATCGCAATCAGGCCGGGCAATGTGTGGCTTTCCGCGATTTCAGGTTTGCCACTACCTGGCCTGGTGGTTGAGTTCACCGACTGACAGCCTGGGCGATCAGAGCGAATCCAGTTTGGACAGTTGTTCTTTCAGTTTTTCCAGGGTAGCGGAAAAACCGGCAAGACGTTCACGTTCGGCCGCCACGACTTTTTCCGGGGCCTTGGAAACAAAGCCTTCATTGGACAGCCTTGCTCCCAGCTTGGCAATTTCACCGTCCAGTTTTGTGATTTCCTTGTTCAGGCGTTCACGTTCAGCTGTCACGTCGATTTCCACTTTCAGCATGAGCTTGTCTTCGCCGACAATGGAAACCGGCGCTGGGGAAGGTGGTAACATGTCGAGAATGTTGACCTCGGAAAGTTTGCCCAAAGCTTTCAGGTGCGGGATGAACGATTCAAGGCGGGCATTCTCAGCCTTGGCAGCCGGTTCCATGAAAAGAGGAACCCTCTGGGCGGGTGACAGTTTCATTTCACCGCGCAGGTTACGGCAGGCATCCACCAGATTTTTGCACTGTGTCATCCATTGGTCGGCCTGTTCGTCCAGTTTGCCGGTTGCGGGGACAGGGTAGGCGCAAAGCATGATCGTATCGCCTTCCCTGACGTTTTTGCCTGCAAGGGGAGCGACTTTCTGCCAGAGTTCTTCCGTAATGAACGGGATGACCGGATGGGCCAGGCGCAAGACCTTTTCCAGAATGGTCAAAAGCGTGTTTCGCGTGGCTCGCTTCTGGGCCTCATTGCCTTCCTGAATCTGGACTTTGGCCATTTCAACGTACCAGTCACAGTATTCATCCCAGATGAACCGGTAAATGGCCGATGCGATATTGTCGAAACGGTATTCGGCAAAGCCTTTCTCCACTTCCGATGCAGCACGTTGGAACTCGGATTCGATCCAGCGGTCAGCCAGCGAAAATTCCAGAGTGTCATTACCGGAGAAACCGCAGTCTTCTCCTTCCGTATTCATCAATACAAAACGGGTCGCATTCCAGAGCTTGTTGCAGAAGTTGCGATAACCTTCACAACGGTTCAAATCGAAATTGATGTTACGGCCAAGCGATGCGTAGCTTGCCATGGTGAAACGCAGTGCATCCGTACCGAAAGCCGGAATACCCTTGCTGAATTCCTTGCGGGTAGCCCGGGCAATCGAATCAGCCTGTTTCGGGTTCATCAATCCGAAAGTCCGTTGCTGGACAAGCGATTCGACGTCAATACCGTCGATCAGATCGATCGGGTTCAAGGTATTGCCTTTCGACTTGGACATTTTCTGACCACTGGCGTCACGGACAAGGCCATGAACGTAAACGGTCTTGAACGGAACCTTGCCGGTGAAGTGCAGGGTCATCATGACCATACGGGCAACCCAGAAGAAAATGATGTCGAAGCCGGTAACCAGTACGGTGGATGGCAGGAACATTTTGTAATCGACCGTTTCTTCAGGCCATCCCAGCGTCGAGAACGGAACAAGTGCGGACGAGAACCAGGTGTCCAGAACATCCGGATCACGATGGATCGGTTTTCCTCCAGCCCTGGTTTTGGCTTCTTCTTCGGTTCTGGCGACATAGATATTGCCTTCGTCGTCATACCATGCGGGAATCTGGTGGCCCCACCACAACTGGCGGGAAATGCACCAGTCCTGAATGTTGTTCAGCCACTGGTTATAGGTATTCGTCCAGTTTTCCGGCATGAATCTGATTTCGCCGTCGCGGACTTTTTCAAGTGCGACTTCCGCCAGCGACTTGCCCGGGAAGAACGTGCCTTCAGGAGCCGGTTTGCTCATGGCGACGAACCACTGGTCTGTCAGCATCGGTTCGATGACGACACCGGTTCTGTCACCACGGGGAACCATCAGTTTGTGAGGCTGGATCGAATCGAGCAGTCCCTGAGCTTCGAGGTCGGCCACGATTTTCTTGCGGGCGACAAAACGGTCAAGCCCGCGATAGGCTTCGGGTGCATTGTCGTTGATCTTCGCATCCAGTGTGAAGATATTGAGTGGTTCGAAGCCATGACGTGCGCCTACGGCATAGTCGTTGAAATCATGGGCCGGGGTGATCTTGACGCAGCCGGTACCGAATTCCTTGTCGACATATTCATCGGCGATGATCGGGATTTCACGGTCGGTCAATGGCAACCTGATCATCTTGCCTACAAGAGCCTTGTAGCGTTCGTCTTCCGGATTGACCGCAACACAAACGTCGCCGAGCATGGTTTCCGGACGGGTGGTCGCAACGGTCATATAGCCGGAACCATCGGCGTAAGGATAGCGGATATGCCACATCGAACCATTTTCTTCCTCGGAAACGACTTCGAGGTCGGATACGGCGGTACCTAAAACCGGGTCCCAGTTGACCAGACGCTTGCCACGGTAGATCAGGCCTTCTTCGTACAGCCGCACGAAAACATCGGCAACGACTTTCGAGCGGGTTTCATCCATCGTGAAATATTCGCGTTCCCAGTCCGGGGAAGTGCCCATGTGGCGCATCTGTCCGGTAATCGTCGAGCCGGATTTTTCTTTCCATTCCCATACTTTTTCCAGAAACTTTTCGCGACCCAGATCATGACGGGAAACTTTCTGTGCATCGAGCTGGCGTTCGACGACAATCTGCGTGGCGATACCGGCATGGTCGGTTCCGGGAATCCATGCCGTATTGAATCCGCGCATACGGTGGTAACGCACCAGTCCATCCATGATTGTCTGATTGAAGGCATGGCCCATGTGAAGGGTACCCGTCACGTTGGGAGGAGGGAGCTGGATGGCAAAAGAAGGTTTGTTTTCATCCAGAGTGGCGCGAAAGTATCCGCATTTTTCCCAGATTTCTCTCCAGTGTTTTTCAATTTCGGAAGGTTCGAAGGACTTGGCTAATTCCATGATCTGATTATGTTTTGCTAAAATTCGATAAAGCTATTATTATAATGGACGACGACAGGGACGAACTCGAAAGATGACGTTATAATTGTCCAAATGTAGTAAAATTCATCAGAATGCTAGGGGTTCTGGCTGAAAGGCCGGGCGAGATACACCCTCTGAACCTGATCTGGGTAATGCCAGCGAAGGGAAGCGAAAAATGTGCAAGCGCTGATACCGCACGTGCCTCATAAGATTCCTGAGCTGGGTTAGTGTTAAATGTTTAAGGAATCAATATGAGCGCCAATCCAAAATTCTTGTCCGCTACTGCAAAAGTAGATGAGGC
>JAEXJM010000045.1 GCA_023449275.1 Pseudomonadota bacterium
TGCAATCGTTTTTACGGTTGCGGCGGTTCATCCCCGCACATACGGGGAACAGGCAAACTGGGTGGCGGCGAACTGAACGTCTCTTCGGTTCATCCCCGCACATACGGGGAACAGTATCTGCTATTTATCACTTCGAACAACATCAACGGTTCATCCCCGCACATACGGGGAACAGAACCGTTATAACTCTTTTCACGCCCGAAACGGCGGTTCATCCCCGCACATACGGGGAACAGCGCCCCATGCATAGATCACCTATACAATCAAACGGTTCATCCCCGCACATACGGGGAACAGAGCTCCAGTTTCACCCTGTGGACCTCTCAACGCGGTTCATCCCCGCACATACGGGGAACAGACTAGTTATAGTCAAATGATTCTGAAGGATATTTATGTATCAGAATTTTCTACCGATTAACTTATCAATTTGTTAAAGAGCTTATGTCAGGAGAAAGACACCAACCTCAAACCATCAAAATCCAATGGCATGCGGCGATTTTCCCCATATGTCTGGAATTCAAACCCAGACTCGTTATTGGTTGCCCATATCATGACAACGTTTCCATTTTCAGTGAAAGTTGTGATGTTTTCCCAAATCATTTCACGTATTTTCGCCGAAACATCGCCCACATAAACGCCTGCCCTGACTTCGAGCAGCCAAATTGCAAGACGTCCTCTCAGTCTTGGTGGGATGTTTTCTGTAACAACTGTCAGTAGGCTCATCGTTATCCCCTATGTCCATCATCACCGAATTTTTCAGGCATAGGAATCGCAATAGGCTGTACATCTTCTGGTGGCGGTGGAGGCTCTATTCCTCCCGCAGAAAGAATATCTTCAATAAGTGGAATCAGGCGACCGAGGGTTTTATCCTTTTTGAAAACATCCCTGCATGCCAACCTAACCAATCTTTCTGGATTTGTTGGGGAGCTTGCCGCCACTTCGAATGCTTTGGGAACCACCGTATCAAACTTGATGATATCGGCGATGTCGTAGACAAAAGACAATGGTTTGCCAGAATGAAGAAAACCAATAGCAGGAGCATAGCCAGCGGCCAAAACAGCAGCTTCTGTAATGCCATAAAGACAGGCATTGGCGGCACTAATGCATCGATTGATAACATCGCCCTTATTCCAATCGCTTACGTTGTAGTTTCGTCCTGACCATTTAACCCCGTATTTTTGGGCCAAATGTGTGTAAATCGCACGGACTCGAGCTCCTTCTATTCCACGAAGTTGGTTGACTGAGCGTTTTTCAGGCGGTTCTTCATCAAAGCGCAGGCGAAACATTTTTCGGACCACTTTAAGTCGTAAAGAGTCGTCTAGTGCCAGTTTTGCTTGGTAGAGCAATTTGTCCGACCGTGCGCCACCTGGTTGTCCTGATGCATATAACCTAACTCCTGCTTCACCAACCCATACAAGCAATGTGCCGACAGTTGAGGCTAATCGGATGGCTGCATGAGATACCCTTGTGCCAGGTTGGAGCATGATGCATGCGATAGTTCCAACAGGGATATGCGTTCGAATCCCATTTTTATCAATAAGTACAAAGGCACCATCTATGACATCTATCTGACCGTACTCAAGGAAAATCATTGAAACGCGGTCTTTCAATGGTATCGGCCTTATCGGCAACCAGACCATATCACCTCTTTTTCAATAATAGTAATCCACAACCGAATGCTTTGCTTTTACCAAATCCTTTCTTTAGGGCTTCCCTAAACAATGCAATATCTGTGATTCGGAGTACTCCACTGAAATCAACCGTGCTGTATAAAACAGGTTTTTCGTGATTTGGTCCTTTTAGTACATTCTGTTGATAGCCGTTGATGTCCAACTGATAAAACGGCTCATCAGTCATTAGGGATTCTTCTTGAATCAGTTCAAAACCATGTTTGGTCCCTTGAGCAATTAGCCAGTTTCTAGCTGCATCCTGACGTTTCTGTTCTAACTCAGCCCCCGCCACTTCAGAGCCTTTGGCTTGGAATTTCACATCCATCAGGACATCGTGGCGTTTCCCATCTCGCGTTACAACTGGATTTGCACGCAGAGAGAACTCAAGCTCCATTCCAATGGAAAACTGGGGATTAAATGGCTTTGTCTGAACGAAAAATAGCGGATTGTTCTGGACGGGCTGGGTTTCTGAGAGGATGTAAAACACACCGTTCTTGTCCTGTCGGAATAGGAAGTTCCTCGTTTTAATTCCAGGGAAAAGTTTCCATAACCACTGGTGGGCGGCATAAGGCCTGACTGAATCCCATTGCGCCATCATTTCTGGCGTTAGGTTTCCTAGTCTGATTTGTACACGGGAAAAATACATTACTTATCCTCCGTAAGTACGCCACTGAAACGCTTCATGGGGGCGAATTGCCAACGTTCCCGGTTGATGGGGTGATGGTTTCGCGTCTCGATTTTCTGGCACTCGATACTGGATTCGTCAGGATCATCCCAATAACAAACAGTCATGTTGCCAACAAGGCTGGAAAGACTACCGGCTGGCATTTTCTCCGAAGCATCAAGAAATGCCTGACGGAGGGTGCCTTCTACCATGGTCGGACATAGTGGTAATGCCAATGGACAGGATTTACGGCCGAGATATAGCGGAAACTGTGGTGAATCCAGATAGCCTTTTATCTCTTCCAGGGAAAATGGGGCCCCATCTTTTTCAGAAACAGCGATACGCCAGTAGCCATCGCAGACATATTCGCGCCGGGAGATCATCGTATTCATGTTTCCGAAGGTAAGTTCGTCTTTTCTTGTATACGGCGTTTGTCTGCCGGAAAAGGAATTCACAGTATGGAAATCCCTTAACCATGACTGTCCAGTGGAGAGATGCTGTATGGCAATGCTATATCCGTTGGCCAGACGATCTAGGATATCCGTGTTGTCACGCCTGATTCCGGCCGCAGCACCAATCAGACCAAGGATTGCAGACTGTGTCGGTACATTGTCCGTATGCCGGTTTTCACCTACGGCTTCTTCACCCCATGCAGCCATCGGTGCATAAAGCTGAAAAACCAGATACTTCTTCATAGAGGTCCTTTACTGCTGTACAAAGTCCAGCAATTCTTTCAGCGAACCATTCCCCATCGATGCATTCATGATGTAAGACTTTTCATCAGACAATCCATAAACTGCATTGAAATCTGCACGCTGTTTTTCGAGTCTGTTGATGGCTTCAGTAACCTGGTCGGTGCCACTGACCGGCTTGAAGAAAGCGACGGCCAATGATCGTGGCTGCTGTGTTCCAACTTCGGCCATTGCATAAGATGCATAGACACGGTTTGCAAAGCTGTTCTGCTTGCCCGATGGGGCAATGGTCAATGCACATTCCAGTAATGCTGAAATTGCCTTGTTTGCCAGTTCTTCATTGCCGTCAAGATTCTGGACAAGAAGGTCTTTGCTGATACAGATATAGGTGTAGCAGAGAGAAGATGCAAACCCTTGTTCGTTCATGTGAGCGGCACCGTTGTTGTCTTTGTTCAGGTCATCAACTGCTGTAAAGAAGTCGTCCTCAACAGTAACTGCACTAACGCCGAGTGCATGAGAAACCTGACATGCCGCTTCGGAGTTGAATTCTGTTTTGTCCGCCAGCATTCTTCCGAACATGGCGATATCCACACTGCGCTGTTCATTCTTCAGAAGGGCAAGAGATTTATCTGAAATTTTGTCATCACCTTTAGAAGACTCCGCATAGTAGGCGATTCTCTCTTTAACGAGGTTACCAATCTGGGAAATTTCATATGGGCTGACATGGACAGCCTGTTTAAGACTGTATTTCTTGTCTTCGCATTTGCCGAAAACACCAGCAATCTGTATTGCATCGGCTTCTGCCTTTTTTTCATCAACACCCGCTGCGACCATAGGGTCGTAGACATACTCTTTGCCAAGCAGTCTTGTCCTGACACCCATATGACCAGCCATTGCGGACTGGAAAACATCCGAAGTTCTCCATGCACGTTTCAGGCTCTGGGAGGAAATGCGCAGACGCTCAACGCCACCCATCTGTGCTGTTTTCGGGCGACCGGCATCATCCCTGTTGGGATTGGATGGAGGGTAAGCGGTCAAAAGATGTAACTGGATAAACTTTGTCATAATCGTCCTCTTATTTGTCTATTTCTGAAAAGTATTCATTTGCCCAGCGGATATGGATCCGTCTGAAAGGGTTGTCTTGCAGATCCTGGTTTTTGGTGTGGTGTTCCTGCATCCACAGTGCAATGCCATCTGCCAGTGAAACCACATTCACCCCACTGTCTCCACGTAGTCCAACTGCCCGTACAAGTTGCTGGAAAAGTTCTTCTGGGGTGCGTGCCCGCTGAAGGCGTTCAAACCTGAGCGATGATAGGTATGGGGATCCGTTCTTATCTTCACCAAGCTGTGCGGCAAAACTTTTGGATGCATTGTCACTCTTGATATGTGCCGCCACTCCTGCGAAAACAGCCAAAGCCAGTTCTTCCTCTGGATTAACTCGCATGACTTTCTTCAATCGGGTTCTCAGCGCGTCGAATCCAGCACAGGTCATTGCTCCGTAAGGAGGTTCCTGACGCCGCAGTTCAGACCGCCAAGCACCGCCGTTTACTTTCCCTTCAGTGGTAAAAGTATTGCCGCCTGCTAGGGTCGAGAACCAACTCCGCAGAGCTCTTTTTGCGTCCTGCGACCAGAACACCAGTTCTTTTCGTGTATCACTGTCGTTCACTGTTTCTTGTCTCCTTTCCCGGCTATGGTTCTTACCACCTGCCCTGTTTTCAGTTTGTCGTATTTGCCTTTAAGCATCTTCCGCTGTTTCAGGCGCTCATGTAATGTCTTATCCAGAGCTCCCGTTCCCTGCATGACGAGACGGTCGTATGCATCAAAGATATAGGCAGAAATCTTCTTTTCCCAGGTAGCGATAGCTTCCTGATAGATTTCCTTGTCTGCTCCCGTTTTCTGCAGCATTTCCTGCAGAAGTTTGGTAAACATGGGTTCCGTCTCGTTCCAGAATGCGATGCCGATACCATCCATTTCTGTCCCGCCGATATGTGAGATACCTTCTTTTGCATTGGCATTTTTCTTGGAGAAGGCGGCTTTGACTGCAGTCCTGAGAATGCTGAGTGATTCTGACGCATGTGCTGTGACTGCGCCGATATGATCAGAAAGTTCTTTGGAATCTTTCACCGGCATGAAAGGAATCTTGCTCTGGTACAGGCCAAGTGCCTTTGCATTGTCCATGTGCCAAGCGAAACACCAGAGCCCAAGTTCAATTTCCATGTCAGGTGATATCTCCAGAACGGATTTTGCTGGTTTGACATCATCTTTCTCTGGATTCAGGTACATCAGTCCTGCCCAGTCTCTGTAACTTACCCCACCGGCCTGAACCTTACTCGCATAGATGGAATCATCCGTCTTACTTTTCTTGTATGGAGACAGTGGATGGTGCCAGCCTGTATAGTTGATGCCGTAATTGGTCTTCCGCATATTGCATATAAGCGATTCTCCTGCGCATCCACATATCATGCATCTGCCTGAAGACAGGTTTTCCAGATCAATCTCAAGATGCTGGGGCATCCCCCAATAAGCCTGCCGGCAGTCGGTATTGTCTGGGGTGATGTTGCTTCCGGCATTCTTGCTGGTCTTTGTTTCAGCCAGCCAAGGAAAAACTTCCGCCAAGGATGATGGTAGCGGCTCTTTATCGACCAGGACATTCAGCCATAGTTTTTTCCATAGAGGGATTGCAGTTTCATCTCTGGAGGTTATCAAGGTGGTTATATGGCTGGGGCCTCTCAGACTTGCCCGATAGCCAGCCCCACCTGCAGGAGCGTTGACCTGCGCGGCAAAAAGTCCCATTGCCGCACAATGCTGACACATTCTTCCGTCAACCTTCTTGATGAAGAAGTCTGCGTGGTTCTTGAGAGTGTTCTCGCCGGGAGTACCGACCAGAAGACTGGAAATATTCATCGGTTCCTTGTCGATGGCAATCAGGCTTTGCATGAAAGAAGGTTTTGTGGTGCCAAACTTTAATGCGGCCGAAATATTCTGCAAACCACTTTGCCATGTCTCCGCATCAATACCCTTTTCAAATGTCTGATTCCAATATCGTCTGCTCCGTGGTGCAACGGTACATTGCATTACACCGATGACAAACTGCCATGCGGCAATCTGAAAGTCGGCTCGCGGGTACGCAAAGTCGACAATATCATCGCCAAGGATTCCAAGAAGCGACACTTTTTCCTGTGCCCCATTCTTCATGGAAACTGGTATCCATTTTTCACTGATTAAATCCATACTGTCTTACACCTATGAACTTTTGCTACCTGTTAAACCGAATTTTTTCGTGTAATGGTCAGCTTCACCCTCACGCTTGACCAAAAGTACCTGCGCATCTGGTGTATGGTGCTGTTCCTGAAATACTGATAATGCTTCTCCATCCAGGTGCGGAAAATCTGAGCACTGCCTTTCCCACCAGGTTTTCCTGACCCTGAGCAGACTCCGTTCCCATTGAAACAGTCCATTTTGAGCTATTGCATGTGGATTACCCATCTCATCCAAGAAAGCAAGATAGACATTCACTGTCGGTTCGGAAAGGCGGGTTGCCAGTTCCGTATCCTCGTTCCAGAAGGCATCAAGCGATTCCCCATAGCCATCCCAGACAGACAGCAGATTTTCTTTGGCCCATGCCCTGTGCGTCAGTGATTTGCCATACCATTTATCAGCAGCATCAAGCAGTGCCTGCGGCGCTGTAGGTATGGAATCAGCATCTTCTTCGTAAACGCTGTCAATGAGTGTCCGAGCCTCTTCCGGCATCCTGATTGCACCGAGCTTTTTCAGGATTGCCTGGGTACGCCATAGCCATACATGGTTTGAATAGACGAATCCTGTACCCCTGAATCCCTTGGATAACCAGTCTTTCCCAGCATTCTCATCCCATTCTGGCGCAAGGATATGCATGACTGGCATTGATCTATCATCAGGCAGGGATTCTTTCACGTTACCGTCAATATCCCGGACATGGCGATGCAGGCGGCCAGCGCGTTGTATCAGCAGATCAATCGGTGCTATATCCGAAATCATCTCATCGAAATCAAGATCTAAACTCTGTTCAACCACCTGAGTTGCAATCAGTACCTTGCCGGTGCGTTCTGCGGGACCGCTCTGTTTGCCGAACCATGACAACGTCTTGTTCTCAACAGCCATCCTGTCTTCGAAAGCAAACCTTGAATGAAAGACAAGGATATCATCTTCAGGGATATCTCCTGTTGCCACTATCTGTTTATATGCATCCAGTGCATCATCGACAGTATTTCGGATCCAGACGATACATTTCCCACTTTTTGCTGAACTGCACACAAACTGTACGGCATCTGGTTGTCTGTGCAGCCAGGTCACGTTGACCTCTCTTTTTACCTGTTCTCGGGTCTGCAGCGGCATTTCATTGAGGGTTCCATTCGAGTAACTGGTTGCTAGAGGAAACTCATTAGAAGAAGTCAGCAGTTTGGATTTATTTCCGCAGCCTTTTGAAAAGGCGTTGGCAAGGTTCTGCTTCAGACTGCCTGGCATTGTTGCAGTCAGGATGATTGCACTGCCACCTTGTGCGGCATGGAATGTCAGCAGACCTTCCAGAAGACGGGACATGTATGAATCGTAGGCATGCACTTCATCCAATACCAATACCTTGCCATAAAGACCTAGAAGACGCAGGGTCTGATGCCTGAATGGCATGACCGCCATCAGAACCTGATCGATTGTCCCGACGCCAACCTCAGCTAACAGGGACTTTTTCCGAGAGTCTGCATACCAGGCATGGCACTCATTCCTAGAATCAGGAATGGTCTTGTCTGCTTGGTCGTTTTCAAGTGGTTGCCACACTGAATTCCTGAACATATCCAGCATCTTGTTGCTTCCATGGGAAAGCATCAGTGATGGCTTGGTTCCTTTGTCGAACATTGTCCGATAGGCCAATGCCAGTCGCTGGAACATGGCGTTGGAAGTGGCCATGGTCGGCAGTCCTACATATATCCCGTTTCCTTTGCTGGCAGAAATCAAACGATGAGCAAGAATCATTGCCGCCTCAGTTTTACCGGCACCAGTTACGTCCTCCAGGATGAACAACTGCGGTCCTTCTTGAGAAATATCAACCGTTTCTGCATAAGCCTGCAAAGGGGTTGGTTCAGAGATGAAGGGGAAAAGCGTTTTATATCCGGTATAGGTGGAGATTGTGGAAGCTTTCGGAAAGGATGCCACCGCCAGACGTGCCTGTTCCTGTGCCAGTTTCCAGTATTCACTCAATGGTATCGGATTCTGCCTAAGCGGAAAGTACTGTTGGTTTGATCCGAGCCAGTCCGCCATTACAAGATATGCGGATAGATACCAACTTGAAGACTTGAGTATTTCATCCTGCCAGACGTCATCTTCCCAGTCTTCGGGAACCGATTCGAGGTGCAAGACCGATTTCAGTTCCTCGATGAATTCCTTGACCGCACTGATGTCCTCTGGGCAGAAGAAACTTTCCCATGCCATCTTCAGGCTTTTGGGAGGGAGACCATGATGGCCGGCGCTGATTCCCATCCATTCGTCTAATGCATAGTTTGAGTCCCTAGTTGAGAACGCCGACTCCCGCAAATAAGTCCTTAAAACTTTGTTCCAGAGCAGATAGCCCAAGGCGTCATGGCGTTCATCGTCCCTGATTCCTGATACAGGTTGAACAAAGTCCTGAGGCAGTGGAGATACCTTCTGCTGGAATCCCCTTGAGAATTTACCGATATCGTGCAGTGCAAAAAAGAAGGCAACCCATGGAATCAAAGCATCTGGGTCGCCTAGTTGTTCGAGAAATTTCCTGAAGCCGAAAACATCTTTTCTAATCATCTCGATGCCGCATGCCGCAACGTCGAGACAGTGATACGGCAACAGATGGAATGACTTCTCCAGCCCATCCTGAGCATTACCTGTTTTTCCCCAGTATCTGAAGAAACCAGACTTTTCTGATGCAGTCATGTCTGTTCCTGATAGAGATGATGGACTGAAATATATGAAACCAGTTCGGTAACAATAGCACAGCTATGGTCGATGAAAGGGGTTTTAACAACGTTGTCATTACGTTCCCTTGGAATCACGCCTGCCATGCTTGAATCTTTGGCGACCATATGAGTCACACTGTTTTCTGTTCATGTTTTGTTCGGGTTTCAATCCTGATGTGGATTGATTCTATCTATAGAATATCGTTGGAAAATAGGGTATGTAAATAATTTTGTGTCTGCTCGGTAAAATTCCTTCGTGGAAGGAGCCGACCATGGCATTAAAGACGAATACTGAACCCTCTAAACTCACTTCGGAACAACAGCAAGCCCTCGAAAGCTTTTTGGATGCCCTTATGGCTGGGGAATCCGATAGCAGCAAAGCCTTTGCTGGTCTCACCAGTTTCGCTCAAGAGCTCAAGAAGCGTTTTTTAGAACGCACCTTAAATGCTGAGCTTGACCACCATCTCAACAATCCCAAGGAAGCCTCAGCTTCGACCCAAAACAAGCGCAATGGTAGCTATAAGCGCAAGGTTGTCACGGCAGATAACGAGTCGTTAGTGCTTGAGATGCCCCGAGATCGAAACGGCACTTTTACGCCTCAAATCGTCCCTCCTCATGCCCGTCGTTTACCGGGGTTTGATGATCAAATCATTGAGCTTTACTATCGCGGAATGAGCACTCGTGACATTCAGGATTTCATTAAGAAGCTGTATAACTACGACATCAGCCCGTCATTGATTTCCGAGATTACCGACATCCTCCTCGATGAAATTAAGGAATGGCAGGCTCGTCCTTTGGACCGTATTTATCCGATTGTCTTCTTTGACGCTATTCGCATTAAGATTCGAGGTAGTAGCAATCCCGCAAACGATAAGGCTCTTCACATTGCTTTTGCGATTACGTACGAAGGTCGACGTGATGTTTTGGGGATGTGGCTGGCTGATAATGAAGGGGCTTCTGTTTGGCGTCAGGCCTTTGCAGAGTTGCAAAATCGAGGCGTAGAGGACGTTTTAATTGCGGTCAGTGATGGCTTGTCTGGTATGACGGCTGCACTGGAATCTGCATGGCCCAATGTGCGCCACCAGACCTGCATTGTGCATTTAATCCGCAACAGTATTGCCTTTGCCAGCTTCAAGGATATGAAGCCCCTGACGGAAAGCCTCAAGAAGATTTATCAAGCTCCCAGCGCTGAAGCTGCTGAAATGGCTTTGGAAGAGTTTGCTGAGAGCACTTTGGACAAGCGATATTCTTACATCGTGCCGATTTGGCGCAGAGCTTGGGATCAAGTGATTCCGCCCTTCAAATTTCTGCAATAACTGAGCCAGACACAAAATTCCGTACATTCCCACAACATGGTGTTGATATACCTGTTTTCACAAAGTTATTACAGGATAAGGTATTTGTTTCACTTCTTATCCTGTAAGAGGAAAATCGTTTCATCTCCACAAATATTACTGATTTTCATTCTTAGACAGAATCTGCTGATAGGGTTATAGCAAGGGATTCAAATATATTTATCTCAGATATTTTAAGTGCCCAAAACAAGAAACAATTAACATCAAGAAATGTGCAATGGCTAAAATTAGGGCAACCCTGAAAAACCTTAACAAAGAATTCGTGGAATTCATAAACAGATGGAAAGTAATTGACATAACAGGGAAAAACCAATGGATAAGCAACGGACCTTCTTTCAGGTGCAACTGCACAGCGTAGCAAGAAGAAAAAGACCAGATAAGAGAGGTTTTTAGAGATACTGGAGCAGGTAACTCCCTCGAAGAAACTGGAATCCATGGTATCCCGGTACTATGCAAAAAGTGGACTTCAAGGAGGAAGGTCTGCCTATCCACTTTCAGTTATGCTGTGCATCCATACCTACCAACTGAATAATCTGAGTGATCCGGCAATGGAGAACTCGCTTTATGACATGTACGCTGTCAGGGAATACGCCGGTATTGGAGAGGGAGGTCGCATACCTGATGAAACGACCATTTTGAATTTTCGTCATCTTTTGGAACGTCATGGTCTTGGCAGGGAGGTGTTCAAGGCAATCAATCATGAACTCATGGAAAAGGGACGCATGATACGAAAAGGGATCGTAGTGGATGCCACCTTCATAGAAACGGCGTCATTGAAGAAGAACAGGAAAGGCAGGCGGGATCCGGAGATGAGTTCTGGCAGGAAAGGCAATCGGTGGCATTTTGGAATGAGGCTGCATGCAGGAGTTGATGCAGAAAATGGTCTTGTTCATAGTCTTGCATTTACGGGTGCCAACGAACATGACATGACACAGGTCTCGAAATTGTTGTATGGTGAAGAAAAAGCCATACATGGAGATGCCGGTTATATAGGTACAAGGGAATAGCCGGGAATGCCAACCGGCTTTATCTGTTGTCAGGCTTTGCCAATCTGATGCGAGTGCGAATGCGGTTGACAGGATGAGTGCGCCCTGATTCAGGAAAAAAGCGAAATCAGGCGTGAAAATGAAGGTGAAACCAGCTTAAAATGCCAGCCTTTACCAGATTTTGAATAAAAATCGGGAAAATAGAATCTGAATACCTGTATTTCAACAGGTATTCAGATGTTTCCAAACTAATTGTCCGACAATTGGTTACGTAACAAAAAATTTCTGAAACCATGTGTCAAAAATTCCCTAACTGCAAGACTTTTGATAAAAAACCCGTGTAAACACTTGTTTTTACAAGGGTTTATAGACTGTATAATACTGCTTTAAATGGGTGGATGGTGGAGGCGGCGGGTTTCGAACCCGCGTCCAGAAGTCCTCTACAGACAGTTCTACATATTTAGCGTTGTCATTTGATTTGACCTGACTGACGCGGACATGCACGCTGCAGCCAGACGAGTTACCTTTTGTTTAACCTCCGGCCAAGTAACCCGACCCAAGGCGATTTCCTGTATATGACCCTACGTGCCTTGCGGCCTGTCCCAGGAAAGAAACAGTGCAGGGATAGCCGGTATTAAGCGGCTAATGCGTAACTGTTATCGTTAGCGTTTACTTTTTTCTGGATGGATTTACGAGGTCACCAGTCCTCGATATGCCCTGTTCTGCTTTGCAACCCCTGTCGAATCCAAGTCGCCCCCATATTCTGAAGAAGAGTTTTGAATTTCTGTGAACAGAAATGTTCAAGCAATTTATAATTATACCTTTTTCCGGGCGTTTTAACCGATTGAATTCACTTTCTTTTGAAGAAACGCTAAACTTTCAGGTTTTATCTCACCCGATTTCCCTAAAGCATTATGACTGTTTCTTCCGATTCGGAAAATCCGCCAGTTGTCGACGAGGTTGTCCCAACTTCTGAAACCAGAGACAATTTATCCAGAAAAATCGCCCGCGAAGTGGCTCGTCGCCGTACGTTCGGGATCATTTCCCATCCGGATGCCGGCAAAACGACGCTGACTGAAAAACTGCTTCTGTTTTCAGGTGCGATTCAAATGGCCGGTACGGTCAAGGCTCGAAAGAGTGCCCGTCATGCGACGTCTGACTGGATGGAGATCGAAAAACAGCGCGGCATTTCGGTTGCCAGTTCGGTGATGCAGTTCGAGTATCGTGATCATATCGTCAATCTGCTCGATACACCGGGCCACCAGGATTTTTCCGAAGATACCTATCGTGTTCTGACAGCGGTCGATACGGCGTTGATGGTAATCGATGCCGGCCATGGCGTCGAAGCTCAGACGATCAAGCTGCTTGAAGTCTGCCGTATGCGCAATACTCCGATCATCACGTTCATGAACAAACTTGACCGTGAAGCGAGAGACCCGCTGGAATTGCTGGACGAACTGGAAACGGTTTTGCATATTCGAAGTACGCCAGTGACCTGGCCTATCGGCATGGGCAAGAATTTCCGTGGCGTTTATCATCTTTTGAATGATGAGATTATGCTGTTTGCGCCGGGAAACGAAAAGGCGGATCAGACTTTCGAGATCATCAAGGGGATCGATAATCCACGTCTGATGGACATGTTCCCGATGGAAATGGAGCAGCTGAAGATGGAAGTCGAACTGGTGAAAGGCGCTTCCAATCCGTTTGTTCTGGAAGAATTCCTCGAAGGGACATTGACGCCGGTATTCTTCGGTTCGGCAATCAACAACTTCGGGGTGCGTGAGGTGTTGAATGCCCTGCTGGACTGGGCGCGGCCGCCTCTTGGCAGGGAGGCGATCCAGCGCAAGGTTGAACCGACGGAAACGGCGTTTTCCGGTTTTGTTTTCAAGATTCAGGCCAATATGGATCCGGCACACCGTGACAGGATTGCCTTTTTGCGGGTCACTTCAGGACGGTTCGAGCGGGGCATGCGCCTGAAACATTTGCGTCTGAACAGGGACATCAAGGTGTCGAGTGTCGTGACGTTCATGGCGTCTTCCCGGGAACAGGTGGAAGAAGCGTACGCTGGCGATATCATCGGTTTGCCAAATCACGGCAATATGCAGATCGGCGACAGTTTTTCCGAAGGTGAAGTTTTGCAGTTTACCGGGATTCCTTTTTTTGCGCCGGAAATTTTCCGAAGCGTCCGGATCCGCAATCCACTGAAGGTCAAGCAGTTGCACAAGGGGTTGCAGCAGCTGGGTGAAGAGGGGGCCGTTCAGGTTTTCAAGCCGGTCATAGGCAGTGACCTGATATTGGGTGCTGTCGGTGTCCTTCAGTTTGAAGTGGTTGCCAGCCGCCTGATGAATGAGTATGGAGTGGATGCCGTTTTCGAGGGCACCAGTACCAGTAGCGCGCGCTGGGTATCCTGTGATGATAAAAAGATACTCGCGGATTTTGAACGTTCGCTGGCGCATAACGTCGCTTATGATGCCGCAGGCAATATGACGTATCTGGCAACGTCCGGTGTGAATTTGCGGCTGACGCAGGAACGCTGGCCCAAGGTCAGATTCCATGCGACGCGAGAACACTCGGCCTCCTTGAACGAGGCCGGTTGATACGGATTTATTTCAGCGGGCGTATGACCCTGCAGGGATTGCCGGCAGCCAGAACATGAGGTGGAATGTCTTTTGTGACGACACTGCCGGAACCGACCGTTGTTCCTGAACCGATCGTTATACCTGCATTGATGACCGTATTGCCGCCGATCCAGACATCATCCTCTATTGTGATCGGTCTGGCCGCTTCAATGCCCTGACGGCGCAATGCCGGGTCAAGGGGATGGGTTGCGGTGTAAAGCTGGACATTGGGACCCAGAAAAACGTAATTGCCGATCCTGATTTCAGCGCAATCGAGGAAGACACAGTTGGTATTGGCGTAAAAGTGGTGTCCAAGGTGGATGTTGTAACCGTAGTCGCAATGGAAGGCTGGCACAAGTTCCAGATCGTCGGGACAGCTTCCCAGCAAGGATTTCAGGATGTCGAGTTTTTCTTTTCTTTGCCCTGTTCCCAGGGAATTGTAAAGCCGGGACTGGGCAAGGGCATGATCACGTTCCCGCACAAGATACGGGTCGTTTGAGAAATACGGTTCACCTGCCAGCATTTTCTCTTTTTCGGTTTTTCCCGGCATGATCTTTCCTTTTCAGAAGAATCGGTTTTTGTCCCATAAGGCATTGATGGAGGCAATCGCAGCCATACCTGCCGTTTCCGTTCGGAGGATTCTGGGACCCATTGACAAGGGAATGACCCCGTTTTGAATGGCCAGTTCCTCTTCGTCAGGGGAAAATCCGCCTTCCGGGCCGATCATGATGGTAATGGCCTGTGGAACCTGTCTTGCGGCCCAGACGGGAAAGGTTTCATTGGCACGTGGCGTGAACATGATCCGAAGTTGTCCCTTTGGATTCTCGACGAAATCATTGAAACCAAGCGGCTCGTTTATTTTCAGCAACGTGTTCCTTCCACATTGTTCCGAAGCGGCACTCACGATGGTTTGCCATCTTGCGAGCCTTTTTTCAGCCCTTTCCGCATTCAGGCGAACGACAGAGCGCCGTGCAGCCAGCGGTTGTATGGCAGCGGCACCCAGTTCAACCGCTTTTTCGATGATCCAGTCCATTTTTCCGGTTTCGGGAAGGGCTTGCGCCAGTGTGATCTCATATGGCAGTTCCACTTCACGCGATTTATGGGAAAGAATCTCGACACGTGTTCCGGACTTGTCGAGGGTGCTTATCCGTGCCGGATATTCTCCTCCCTTTCCATTGAAAAGAACGATGTCGTTTCCTTCGGTCAAACGAAGAACGTGGATGTGTCTGGAAATCTCTTTGGGGAGATCAATTTTTGTACCGACAACAAGGGGAAAGTCGCAAAAAAGACGGGTCATGTCAAAGTGCAGGCGGTAGATTGATTTTAATCTGGGGTTTAGTCTCTGATAGAATACAGGGAAAAGCCCGGTTGGCATAATGATTCATCCATTATGCCTTTAATCTTTTATTTATTTGGCAGCCATGAACAATACATTACCTGTTACCAAAATGGCCAGTGCTATCCGTGCGCTGGCGATGGATGCAGTTCAGAAAGCGAATTCAGGACACCCCGGAATGCCGATGGGTATGGCGGATATTGCCGTTGCGTTGTGGTCTGGACATTACCGTCACAATCCGGCAAATCCGAACTGGTTCAATCGTGACCGTTTCATTTTGTCCAACGGTCATGGTTCGATGCTGCAGTACGCTTTGCTGCACCTGACAGGTTACGACCTGACGATGGAAGACATCAGGAACTTCCGTCAGTTCGGTTCGAAAACACCGGGTCATCCGGAAGTTCATGTCACACCGGGTATCGATACGACCACCGGTCCGCTGGGGCAGGGTATTTCCAATGCTGTCGGTATGGCGCTGGCTGAAAAACTGCTGGCGGAAGAATTCAACAAGCCCGGTTTCGATATCGTCGATCACTACACCTACGTTTTCCTCGGTGATGGCTGCCTGATGGAAGGTGTCTCGCATGAATCCTGTTCGCTGGCGGGTACATGGAAGCTGAACAAGCTTATTGCCTTGTACGACGACAACAGCATCTCCATCGACGGAAACGTCAAGGGCTGGTTCACCGACAATACGCCTGAACGTTTCGAGGCGTATGGCTGGAACGTCATCCGTGACGTGGATGGCCACGATGTGAAAGCGGTCGATGCCGCTATTGTCGCCGCACAAAAATCCGACAAGCCTACTCTGATATGTTGCAAGACAGTGATCGGAAAGGGTTCCCCGAACAAGGCAGGCCTGAACAAGGCTCATGGCGCGCCTCTGGGAGACGATGAAATCGCGGCCACCCGCAAGGCGATCGGCTGGGAATATCCTCCTTTCGAGATTCCCGAAGATGTCTATGCCGCATGGGATGCACGCCAATCCGGGCATGCGCTGGAATCGGCATGGAATGCCCTGTTTGAAAAATACAGCGAAAAATATCCGACAGAAGCCAATGAGCTGATCCGCCGGATTACCGGTCAGTTGCCAGCCGATTTCGACGAGGTTCTTCGCAATTATGTTGCGGATTGTGTTTCCAAAAAAGAAAAACTGGCAACGCGTGCGGCAAGCCAGCATGCCATTGATGCACTGGCTCCTGCATTGCCGGAGTTCCTTGGCGGTTCAGCCGATCTGACCGGTTCGAACCTGACGAACTGGAAAGGCTGTGTTCCGATTCGAGAAGGGAAAGAAGGCAATTACATCAACTACGGCGTTCGCGAATTTGGTATGTCAGCCATCATGAACGGTATTGTCTTGCATGGCGGCTTCATCCCGTTCGGCGGCACGTTTTTGACTTTTTCCGATTACTGTCGCAATGCGATCAGGATGTCTTCCCTGATGCAGATCGGTACCATTTACGTTTTCACGCATGATTCCATCGGTGTCGGCGAAGACGGCCCGACCCACCAGCCGATCGAACAGGTCGCCAGTTTGAGATTGATTCCGGGGCTGGAAAACTGGCGTCCATGTGATACGGTTGAAACGGCGATTGCCTGGGGCAATGCGGTGAAAAAACGCAAAACGCCAAGTGTTTTAATTCTGTCGCGTCAGGGCTTGCCTTATTTTGAAAGAACACCGGAACAGATCGGCGACATCAGCAAGGGAGGTTATGTCCTGAAAGACGTACCGGATGCGAAAGTAATACTGATTGCGACAGGTTCGGAAGTCGAACTGGCGATGAGATCGGCCGATGAACTGGCAAGAAAAAACGTTCCTGCCAGAGTTGTTTCCATGCCATGTACTGATATATTCGACAAGCAGGATGCTCTTTACAGAAACAGTGTTTTGCCGGGAGAATTGCCGAAGGTGGCAATCGAGGCGGGCGCTTCGGATTTCTGGCGCAAGTATGTCGGTCTGGATGGAGATGTTGTCGGCATGACGGCTTTCGGTGAGTCCGCTCCGGCAGGCGAACTTTTCAGGCATTTCGGCTTTACAGTGGAAAACGTTGTCTCGAAAGTCGAATCCGTTTTGAGCAAATAAGACAAGTTTTACGGCATGCGGGTGGTAAACTCGCATGCAGATTAATCGGTTTAATACTATTTCAGGAGCTAATCTATGACTATCCGTGTGGCAATCAATGGTTATGGCCGTATCGGCAGAAACGTTCTTCGCGCTCATTATGAATACGGCAAACACCACGATATTGAAATTGTTGCCATCAACAATCCGGGCAATATCGACACTATCGCTCTCCTGACCAAATATGATACCGCTCATGGCAAGTTTCCTGCCGAAGTATCTGTTGACGGCGACTACCTGATCGTCAATGGTGACAGGATTCGTGTGACCGGTGACCGAAATCCTGAAAATCTGCCATGGAAAGAACTGGACATCGATATCGTCATGGAATGTACCGGCTTTTTCACGAGTAAGGAAGCCGCTTCCGCACATATCCGCGCAGGCGCCAAAAAGGTCATCATTTCCGCTCCGGGTGGAAAGGATGTCGATGCGACGGTCGTTTTCGGTGTTAACCAGAACGTACTGAAAGCCAGCGATACGGTCATTTCGAATGCATCGTGTACGACGAACTGTCTGGCTCCTCTTGCGATGGCGCTGAATGAAGGTCTTGGCATTGTCGACGGTCTGATGACGACCATTCACTCCTATACCAACGACCAGGTACTGACCGACGTTTATCACAATGATCCGAGACGTGCCCGCGCCGCTGCACTGAATATCATTCCGACGAAAACAGGTGCTGCCGCTGCCGTTGGCCTGGTTCTGCCTGAACTGAATGGCAAACTGGACGGTTTTGCCGTTCGTGTCCCGACGATCAACGTTTCTGTTGTCGACCTGACCTTCAACGCTTCCCGCAGTACCAGCGTGGAGGAAGTGAACAAGATCATGAAGACCGCTTCCGAAGGCAAGCTCAAGGGTATTCTTGAATACAATGTCGAGCCGCTTGTTTCGACGGACTTCAACCATAATCCGGCTTCCAGTATCTTCGATTCGACCCAGACCCGTGTCATTGGTGGCTCACTGGTCAAGGTAATGTCCTGGTACGACAATGAATGGGGCTTCTCCTGCCGTATGCTGGATACGGCGCAGGCGCTCTGGAACGCAAAATAAGGATTCGGACAGCACGGTGCTGACCAAAAGCGCATCTTTCAGAGGTGCGCTTTTTTATTTCGAATGCCATGCAATAGCCGGATTTCCGGTATTGTGCTGGCAAGTCAATTCAAACAATACGGAGGTGCTATGGTTTCCCGTGAAGATATTCTGGAAGCATTCAAGTTTCGTCATGCGACCAAGAAGTTCGATGAGACGAAAAAGATCGATGAAAAGGATTTCAATGTCATTCTTGAATCCGGCAGGTTGTCTCCCAGTTCATTCGGTTTCGAACCCTGGCGTTTTGTTGTGATCCAGAACAAGGTATTAAGAGAAGAACTGAAACCGGTGACGTGGGGAGCACAGGGACAATTACCGACGGCAAGCCATTATGTTGCCATCCTGTGCCGCAAGGACGGCATGCGTCACGATTCCCCTTTTATCACACATATGATGAAGGATATCCAGCATCTCTCTGCTGAGACGGCGGAAATGAAACGGGAACGTTTTCGCCAGTTTCAGGAAGAAAACGGTATCAGCGCCACACCAAGGGCACTGTTCGATTGGGCCGTGAAGCAGGCTTATATCGCACTTGGCAATATGATGACAACAGCGGCGCTTCTGAAAATCGATTCCTGTGCCATTGAAGGCGGCAATATGGCCGAGATTGAAAAAGTGCTGGATAAAAACGGCCTGACGGATAACGGCCAGTTCGGATTGGGTGTGATGGTGGCTTTCGGTTATCGTTTGAAAGATCCGGCTGAAAAAACCCGTCAGGCTCCGGAGGATGTCATTGTCTGGGTCAAGTAGAAAAAAGCGGCGCTTTCCACGGGAGGGCGCCGCTTTTTTGCTGGCCTGATTAAAGGACGTAGCGGGAAAGGTCTTCGTCTGCAGACAGGGCTTCCAGTCTCTCGTTGACGTAAGCCTTGCTTATTGTAAACGTACCGTTGTAATCGACAGCGGTGAAAGAAATTTCTTCCAGCAGTCTTTCCATGACCGTATAGAGCCGGCGAGCGCCGATGTTTTCTGTACGCTCATTGACGGTGTGCGAAATTTCCGCCAGACGCCGGATGGCTTCACTGTCGAATTCCAGCTGCATGCTTTCGGTTGCCAGTAATGCCTTGTATTGCGAGATCAGGCTGGCTTCGGTACTGGTCAGAATCTGCTCGAAATCCTCGATGGACAGGGATTCCAGTTCTACCCGGATGGGCAGGCGGCCCTGCAGTTCCGGAATCAGGTCGGACGGTTTGGACAACTGGAATGCGCCGGAGGCAATAAACAGGATATGATCGGTTTTGATCATGCCGTATTTTGTATTGACGGTCGTGCCTTCAATCAAAGGCAGCAGGTCGCGCTGGACACCAGCGCGGGATACGTCTGCTCCGCCGATTTCCGAGCGGGATGCGATCTTGTCGATTTCATCCAGGAAGACGATACCGTTTTGCTCGGCATTTGTGATGGCTTTCTGACGCAATTCGTCTTCGTTGACCAGTTTGGCGGCTTCTTCTTCGATCAGCAATTTGACTGCATCGCGTACTTTGACTTTTTTGCTCTTCTTTCTGCCGCTGCCGAGACCTGAGAACATGGATTTGATCTGTTCCGTCATTTCTTCCATACCGGGAGGGGCCATGATTTCCATATGCGGGCCGGATTCATCCACCTCGATTTCGATTTCCTTGTCGTCAAGGCTGCCTTCACGCAGTTTTTTCCGGAATACCTGCCGGGTATTTTCGCCGGAAGAGGTTTGAGGTTCATTTGTACTGAAGCCGAAGTCTCTTGGTGGTGGGATCAGGATGTTCAGAACGCGGTCTTCCGCTGCATCGATAGCCTTGGTACGGACTTTTTTCATTTCCGCCTCACGGGTTTGTTTGATGCTGATATCGACGAGGTCACGAATGATGGTATCGACGTCTCTTCCAACGTAACCGACTTCAGTGAATTTTGTCGCTTCGATCTTGATGAACGGAGCCTCTGCCAGACGGGCAAGCCGCCTGGCGATTTCGGTTTTGCCGACACCGGTCGGGCCGATCATCAGGATATTCTTGGGTGTGATTTCGTGACGGAGAGGTTCGGCGACCTGCTGACGGCGCCAGCGGTTACGCAAGGCGATGGCAACGGCGCGTTTTGCCTTGGACTGGCCGACGACGTGCTTGTCGAGTTCAGTGACAATCTGTTCCGGAGTTAAATTCATGATTTATATTCTGCAAAAGAGAAATTCTGAAAGTAAGTGCTTAATCCAGTGTTTCGATAATGTGGGACTTGTTGGTGTAAATGCACAGGTCACCTGCAATCTCGAGCGCTTTTCCGACGATATCGGCGGGTGGCAAGTCCGTGTTGCGTACAAGGGCCAGTGCCGCCGATTGGGCGTACGCTCCTCCGGAACCGATGGCACCGACGCCTTCTTCGGGTTCCAGAACATCGCCATTACCGGTAATGACAAGAGTGGATTCCCTGTCGGCAACCAGCAACATGGCTTCCAGACGACGCAACATGCGGTCCGTTCTCCAGTCTTTTGCCAGTTCGACCGATGAACGAAGCAGATTGCCCTGATGTTTTTCGAGTTTGGCTTCAAACCGTTCGATCAGGGTGAATGCATCGGCGGTGCCTCCGGCAAATCCTGCCAGTACACGGCCGTTATAGAGTTTACGGACTTTTCTTGCGGTTCCCTTGATAACGATATTGCCAAGTGTGACCTGACCATCCCCGCCCAGAGCGACGGTACTGCCGCGTCGGACTGATACGATGGTTGTCCCGTGAAATTGTTCCATTTGAATTCCTGTGATGATGGATCGGACTGCTGAATAATGTCGTTTTCTTTTATTTTCCAGAATATATGGTCTGATTTTCAAATTGCAAGGTTTGTCAAATCGCACAAGTTTGTAGTTTAACCCGAACTTGCTGGAGATGGCTTTCTCGTCCGCTGCTATAATGGCACCCCTTTATTGTTTATGAAATTCTTGGGATGAATCAATGAATGTGCCAGCCAAACTGAATGCACAGCAACACGAGGCAGTGACTTACATGGATGGCCCATGCCTTGTTCTGGCTGGAGCCGGTTCAGGGAAAACGCGCGTCATTACCCAGAAAATCGCACACCTGATCGACAGTGGAGTATATGAGGCGAAAAACATCGCTGCCCTGACCTTCACCAACAAGGCGGCTGCCGAGATGCAGGAGCGTATCTCAAAGTTGTTGTCCGAGCCGAAGCAGGCTTCACAATTGGCGATTTCGACCTTCCACTCTCTTGGCGTCAAGATATTGAGACAGGAAGCGGCAGAACTGAATCTGAAAGATCGCTTTTCGATTCTGGACAGCGACGATTGTTTTTCGCTGGTTCAGGATCTGGCCGTAACGACCGACAAGCAGGCCATCAGACGGATCCAGAGTGTGATCTCGCTTTGGAAAAACGGCCTTGTCAGCCCGGATATCGCTTTAAGAAATGCGATTGATGACGAAGAAGCGCAGGTTGCCCGGATTTACCGGAATTATATGGCGACGCTTTCCGCTTATCAGGCCGTCGATTTTGACGATCTGATCCGCTTGCCGGTCGAGTTGTTCAGGACGAATGACAAGGTGCGTGAGAAGTGGCAAAGAAGGTTGCGTTATCTGTTAGTCGATGAATATCAGGATACGAATACCTGCCAGTATGAATTGGTCAAGATGCTGGTGACAGGCCTTGGCAAGAAACCCATGTTCACCGCCGTGGGTGACGATGATCAGGCGATTTACGCATGGCGAGGAGCCACGATTGAAAATCTGAAGACTTTGCAGGATGATTTCAGTGATCTGAAAATCATCCGGCTGGAACAGAATTACCGATCCTCGACGCGTATTCTGCAGGCAGCCAATGCCGTTATCAAAAACAATCCGAAACTGTTCGAGAAAACCTTGTGGTCCGAGCATGGCCTGGGTGAACCCGTTGAAGTCACGGGAGTCGCCGATGATGAACAGGAAGCGGAACAGGTCGTCATGCGGCTTTCGGCCCACAAGTTTGAGCGTCGCACCAGATTTTCCGATTATGCCATTCTTTACCGTGGCAATTATCAGGCCCGTATTTTCGAAACAGCGTTAAGAAGGGAAAATATTCCCTATACCGTTTCAGGGGGACAAAGTTTTTTCGCACGTGCGGAAATCAGGGATATCATCAGCTATCTCCGGTTGATCGCCAATCTGGATGACGATCCGGCTTTTATCCGTGCCGTGACTACACCTCGTCGCGGTGTGGGCCAATCGACTCTGGAAACGCTGGGCGCGTTTGCCGGACAATGGCAATGTTCACTGTTCGAAGCGGTTTTCAAGGGTGGGATTGAAGCCAAGCTGGCTCCACGACAGTTGACGCCTTTGCGGGAATTTTGCGACTTCATCAACCGGATCGAAGAGCGGGCCAGCCGACAGGGTGTGTCCGGAAAAGGCGAGAATGCCGCTGAACTTCTGGACGAGCTGATGCATGAAATCGCCTATGAAGTTTATCTCTACGATAATTTCGACGAGAGAACGGCCAAGACAAAGTGGCAAAACGTGCTTGAATTCACCAACTGGCTCAAAGACAAAAGCAAGGGCGGCAAGCATGAGGACGGCCCAGAGAAAAACCTGCTCGAGCTGACCCAGATGGTGGCCTTGATGACCATGCTGGAAGGCCGGGATCAGGAACCGGATGCGGTTCATCTGTCCACCTTGCATGCCGCAAAGGGGCTGGAGTTTCCACATGTCTTTCTGGTCGGTGTGGAAGAAGGGATTTTGCCTCATTTGGGGGATCCCGATACTCCCGACGAGCAGCTGTCGGTACGGGTTCAGGAAGAACGTCGTCTGATGTATGTCGGCATTACCCGTGCGCAACGGTCGCTTCACATTTCGTGGTGTGGCAAACGCAAGCGCGGACGTGAAATCGTGCAATGTGAGCCATCACGGTTTATTGAGGAAATGAAGCTGGATGAAGGTGATGCACCGCCAAAAGAATCGGAAGTGATCACGCCGAAAGCGCGACTGGCCAATCTGAAAGCCCTGTTACAAAAACCAAAAGCGGCATAAACTGGGATATTGTCCGATTTTTATTCCAGAATATAATGGAAACTGCAAAAATGGAAGAACGTTTTGTCGATCTCGAGCTCAGGATCAGCCACCAGGAAGATATGATCGATGAATTGAACAAACTGGTTTATAAGAAACAGGTCAAGATTGATAAAATGGAGGCCGTTCTGAAAGACATGGCGAAAAGAATCATTGAACTTGAAAACGACAGAACGATCAATGAAAGACCACCTCATTATTAATCGCTTGTGAAACAGTATGCCAACCAATCCTGAACAAGATGAAGTGCTGTATGCCAAAATCAATATGGAAACAGCCCAGATCCCGTGGAAAGAACTGGAACGTTACTTTGCTGCGGGCAGAATCATTTCTGTGGACGATTCCGTCGATATGATCCAGGTGGCGACACGGATGGCCGCTGATGATGTCAAGGCCATTTCGGACATGCTGGAGAAAAAACAGATTGAACGTGTGACGGATTCGCAGGCACAGGTCTGGTCGGATTCCGGTGCCACATTATGGGCTGTTGTCGTCAGGCCGTGGATTCTTGTCCAGCAGCGCGCAAACTGATTGTCACTTTTTTCAAATATCCTTTCCAATTATGAGTATTCGGCTTATTGTCGGGCTGGGCAATCCCGGCCCGGAGTATGAACAGACCCGACATAACGCAGGTTTCTGGTTTGTGGACAATCTTGAAAATGCCGGCCGGGCCGGTCGCTGGCAAAAGGAAACCCGTTTTTCCGGATTTGTCGCAAGAACGAAAATAAACGGAAATGACGTCTGGTTGCTGAAACCGCAGACGTTCATGAACCGATCCGGGCAAGCGGTCGGTGCATTGGCACGCTTTTTCAAGATCGTTCCCGAGGACATTCTCATCGTGCATGACGATCTGGATATCAACCCGGGAGCGGCGAAGCTGAAACACGGAGGTTCCAGCGCCGGACACAATGGATTGAAAGATATCACGTCCGCGTTGGGTAGCCAGAATTACTGGCGTTTGCGTATCGGGGTCGGACATCCACGTAACCAGAATCTGAAGTCGCCGGTCATTGATTACGTTCTCCAGCGCCCGCGACATGAAGACCAGAACCTGATCAATGAGGCCATCGATCATGGCATGCAGATCATTCCCTTGCTGTGTGACGGCCAGTTCGACAAGGCAATGAAGGATTTGCATACGACTCGTTAACAGGAATGGCCAATAAAAAAACCGCTCAAATGACGTGAGCGGTTTTTTTATTGAAACGGTCAATCAATGATCAGAATCGTACATGCCTTTCAAAAGGGACATGACGGAATCGCCCGTATTGATGCGTTTCAGTGTTTCGGCAAGCAGTTCGGCACAGGAAAGCTGGCGAATCTTGCTGCATTCTTTGGCGGCATCGGACAATGGAATCGTGTCGGTCACGACCAGTTCGTCCAGGGAAGAGCTGGTGATGC
>JAEXJM010000053.1 GCA_023449275.1 Pseudomonadota bacterium
GATCATAGGCGGAAATATTGGCATGCCGGTGCATGACCGCCAGAAGCATCGCCAGCCGGTTCTGTTCCAGCCCGACAGACAGGCGCCGTGCATTCGGTGTGGGTGACGTATCGACCAGTGCCTGAATCTCGACCAATAAGGGCCTCATACCTTCCAGCGTCGCCATGACGCATGAACCGGCGATTTCACGCTGGTGTTGCGACAGGAACAGGGCGGATGGGTTGGAAACCCCTTTCAGTCCCCTTTCCGTCATCGCGAAAACGCCCAGTTCATTGACTGCCCCGAAACGGTTCTTGAATGCGCGGATCAGGCGGAAACTCGAATGGGCATCCCCCTCGAAATACAAAACGGTATCGACGATATGTTCCAGCACACGCGGGCCTGCCAGTGCCCCTTCCTTGGTGACATGCCCGACCATGATGATTGTCGTGCCCGACTGTTTGGCAAAACGGGTCAGCTGCGCGGCACATTCCCTGACCTGTGCCACTGAACCGGGGGCGGATGTCAGGGCGTCGGAATAAATGGTCTGGATCGAATCGACGACGGCGACTTCGGGCTTCAGTCTGTCCAGCGTCCCGATGATTTTTTCCAGCTGGATTTCAGCCTGCAATTGCAGGTTTTCCGCGGTCAGGCCAAGCCGTTTGGCACGAAGGGCGACTTGTGCGCCGGACTCTTCCCCGCTGACGTACAGGACGTTTTTGATCCGTGCCAGGTTGACGAGTGTCTGGAGAAGCAGTGTCGATTTGCCGATGCCCGGATCACCCCCGATCAGGACGACGCCGCCGGAAACCAGTCCGCCACCGAGCACACGGTCGAATTCGCCGATACCCGACGGGAAACGGGGAACGTCGATCGCATCGATATCGGCCAGCGACAGGACGGGAGATGTCTGTGCAATTCCCTGCCGGCTGGCGGAGAACCGGTTGGTGGATGATTCGACGACCGTTTCGGCCAGTGTGTTCCATTGCCCGCAGGCGGGGCATTTTCCCGCCCACTTGCTGCTGATGCCGCCACATTCGGTACAGGTGTACTGGATTTTCGCTTTAGCCATAGATATCGTTTCAGGAAGATACTATCGATGAATGCCTACCAGCATTCGACGATCCGTGGACGCAGGGACAGGGCGCACATCAGCTCATACCCGACCGTACCGGCCGCTTCCGCGACCTCGTCGATCGGCAGGCCATTGCCCCACAAAACGACCTTGCTGCCGACACGGGCATTGGCAACGGGTGTGAGATCGACGGTAATCATGTCCATCGAAACGCGCCCGACCAGTCGGGTTTTCACGCCATCGACGATCACCGGCGTGCCTTCCGGAGCCATGCGGGGATAGCCGTCGGCATAGCCGCAGGCGACCACGCCGATTTTCATCGGGCCTGTCGCGGTGAAGATGCTGCCGTATCCGATGGAATCGCCGTCCTTTATGTTCTGGATCTGGATGATTTCGCTCGACAGGGTCATGACCGGTTTCAGGCCGTATTCTTCCGCTGTCCTGCCGCCGGGCGTACCGCCGTAGAGCATGACTCCCGGCCTGACCCAGTCCGTCCGCAACTGTGGATGCAGCAGGATCGCGCCGGAGTTGGACAGGTTGCGGACGCCCGGCAATCCGGCCGTTCCGGAATCGAACCGTTTGAGCTGTTCTTCAACCGACAGCCGTCTGTGTCCCGGCACTTCGGAATTGGCGAAGTGGGTCATATGGGAAATTTCGCGGACATTGGGGATTTTTTTCAGGCGTTCGTACGCCCCTGCGTATTCGGAAGGCAAAAAGCCGAGCCGGTTCATCCCGGTATTCATTTTCAGGTGCACATCCACCGGCATATCGATATGGGCTTTTTCCAGCATGTCGATCTGTTCATCGCAATGGACGGCGAACGCGATGTTGTACCGGGCCAGAATCGGCAATTCATGTGCATAGAAAAAGCCCTCGAGCAGCAGGATCGGCTTTTTCCAGCCGATTTCCCTCAGGTGAATGGCCGATTCCATTTCGATCAGGGCGAACCCGTCCGCATCGTTCAATGCACGTACGGAACGTTCAAGCCCGTGGCCGTAGGCGTTGGCCTTGACGACAGCCCAGATTTTCGCGCGGGGAACGGTGGAACGGACGACGGAAAGATTGTGCTGCATGGCAGCGATATCGATGTTGGCTACTAAAGGTCTGGTCATGGGAAAACGTCAATCCAAAATAAAAACCCGTCCCGGCGGCAGGGCCAGCGGAAACGGAAAATGCCCTCCCTGATATTCGGGAACCGGGCCTATCGGCAAATAAAAGCATATTACCCCCCCTGCATCCCATAGGCAATCTCACGCGGGAACAATACCGGAACAAGGCGGAAAAGATGGCCCATAAAACAAAAAAGTCTGACCCTGCCACTCTTAATATTGTAAACTTGATGTTTTGATGTTTATAGAAGACCGAATTTATGAATCGTGGCTTTTATGCTGTCATGGCAGCGGAATTCTTTTCATCGCTGGCAGACAATGCGCTTCTGATCGTTGCCATCGCCATTCTGGCCCAAATGGATTCCCCTGCCTGGATGACACCGCTTTTAAGGCTTTTCTTTGTCCTGTCCTACGTCTGTCTGGCCGCTTTCGTCGGCGCTTTTGCCGATTCGATGCCCAAAGGCAGGGTCATGTTCATCACCAATACGGTCAAATTCGTCGGTTGCAGCCTGATCTTCATCGGCGTCCATCCCCTGATCGCCTATGCCATCGTCGGCCTTGGAGCTGCAGCCTATTCCCCGGCCAAGTACGGCATCCTGACGGAAATGCTGCCTGCGGAAAAACTGGTTATCGCCAACGGCTGGATCGAAGGCCTGACCGTGAGCTCGATCGTTATGGGTACCGTTTTGGGCGGCGCGCTGATCAATCCGCATGTCTCGTCCTTTCTTGTCGGCCTCATCCATTTTGCGGAAGCCACCCCTGCGATCGCCGCACTGACCGTCATCATGCTGGTCTATATCCTTGCCGCCCTTTTCAACCTGCGCATTCCCGATCCCGGTGCACGTTATCCCAAACAGCCGCTCAATCCTCTTTTGCTGCTGAAAAATTTCCATCACAGCTTCACGACTCTCTGGCACGACAAGCTCGGACAGATCTCGCTGGCGGTCACCACCCTTTTCTGGGGGGCGGGTGCCACCCTCCAGTTCATCGTCCTCAAATGGGCGCAACACGCTCTCGGACTGCCCCTGGACAAGGCGGCGTTCCTGCAGGGGATCGTCGCGGTCGGCATTGCCGTCGGCGCCATATCGGCTGCCCGGTTCATCCGGCTGAAGAATTCCCTCAAAGTCATGAAGCTCGGGGCGGCCATGGGTATCGTCGTCATGGTCATGACGATGGTGCATTCCGTCTGGCTCGCGTATCCGCTTCTGGTACTGGTCGGCGGCCTTGCCGGTTTCTTTGTCGTCCCGATGAACGCCCTGCTCCAGCATCGCGGGCATGTCCTCCTGTCGGCAGGCAGTTCCATCGCCGTCCAGAATTTCAATGAAAACCTGTCCATCCTGACGATGCTTGGTGTCTATTCGCTTCTGATCGCGCTCGACCTGTCCACGAATGCCATTATTGTCATCTTCGGCAGTTTCGTGACCGCCACGATGCTGCTTGTCATGTACTGGCATGCCAGCAACCAGAAAAAGCAGGATTCTCTCCACCTGATCGGCGAAGAAAAACGGCACTGACGGCTGAAAACGGAAACGGGATCCGATATCCCGTTTTTTCATGTCCATCAGGGTTCCGGAAACCGCTCTTTCATCAAAACGGATGAAAACATGGCTCGATCAGACCGGAGTATCCAGCCGTTTTCTGGCGATTATCAGAAAGATCAGGGAAAGGCCACAGCAGGCCAGTGTCATGACGCTGATCGACACGATCATGTCCGCAAAACCTGTCATGGGCGAGACAATGGCGCCGAAGATGAACATGAAAAAACCGATAATGGCCGAAGCGCTTCCGGCATTGGAACGTTCCAGCGTCAATGCCAGTGATGTGGATGTGGGCAAAATCATCCCGAGCGCGACCATCATGAAAAAGAGCAGCGCTTCCAGCAGGTAAAATGACCAGCCGAACACCAGAACGAGAACGAACAGGACACTGCCCGCGACCAGCCAGTAAACGCCTGTCGAAAGCGCATTGAAAACCCGGTCGAAACGCGGCGTCAGGCGGCTGCCGACGATCATTCCCGACGCGTTAATGGCAAAGCACACACTGTACATGAATGCATCCAGATGGAAATATTCCTGAATCAGGAACGGCGAAGAAGCGATGTACGTGAAAAAAACGCCCATCGCGAACATCTGTATCCAGACGTAATTCATGAACCTGCCGTTTTTCATGATCGGCACGAATTTGCCGAAAGAATTGAATATGCTGCCAGCGATACGCCGCTCGACAGGAAGGGATTCCCTGAACAGGACAGATACGACAAACAGGATAATGCCGATTCCCAGAAGGATGACGAAAATGCCCTGCCAGTCGGTGTACTTCATCACGAAACCGCCGACAACGGGAGCGATGATCGGGGTCAGTCCGTTGATGACCATCAGAAGCGAAAAGAAATCGGCAAGTTCTTTTCCCTGATACAGATCGGCTGCGACCGACTTGGAAATGACGACGCCTCCCGCCCCGGCTATGCCCTGAAAAACCCGGAAAAAGACGAATGACTCGATATCCCATGCAAAAAGGCAGGCGACGGTCGCAACGATAAACAGCGCCATCGAGATCAGGAGCATTCCCCTTCTGCCGTATTTGTCGCTGGCAGGCCCGATAACCAGTTGTCCGCCTGCCAGTCCCATCATGCTGGTCGTCAGGCTTAACTGTGCCCACGAAGTCGTCGTACCGAAGTAGGCGGCAAGCGCTGGCAAACCGGGCAGATAAAAGTCGGTGACGAATGGGCCGAACGCGGACATCATGCCCATCACGACCAGCAAAAACAGCCTTGAATTCATCCGTGCCGGTTTATCTGCCTGTAAAACACCACTCATGATTCATACCACGAAAGAAAAACCGTCTTTATACCCCGCCAAATCCCTTCATGGCAAGAGTGTACTCCGATTCAGCCGGTATTCTTCGGCCGGATTCGACGATACAATAGCCGCTATTATTATTTTCAAGAACCCGGCTGACCGCTTCCTGCCGATTCCTTTTCATGAACACCGGACACAACCCGAGCCTGCCAGACGATGTCCCCTGCCTTTCCCTGTCAAGGGAAGTCCGGGTGTGTCTGGCTGTCGTGGTGGCCTGCCATCTGCTTCTGGTCGGCTGGATCGTTTTCGGGGGATTCGAAACGAAACCCGACGTTGTCCCGCCCATGATGGGTATGCTGCTTTCAGGCGGTTCCGGAACGGGTTCAGGTGGTGATTCGGGTTCCGCAGGAGAATCAAAAGGCGGTTCGCAAGCCGCCCATGCCCCGGTACGGAAGAACAGGGCTAAAAACCTTGCAGGGAAACAGGAAAACTCTCAGGCATCAAAACCGCAAACGCCATCCTTGTCACATTCCGGAAAAAACGCCGGTATCGTCAGTGAAAAAAAGGCAACAGCCCCTTCAGCCTCTCCCGGTAACGTATCAGACAGCCCGTCGAAACAGGATACACCGGCTACCGGTGGCGGTGACAGCGGAACCGGTCGCCGTGCTGAAGCCGGTGCGGATATCGGGACAGGGACAGGAACCGGCAGAGCGAACGGAACAGGAGAAGCAGGCGGTTCAGGCAATGGTGGAAAGGGATTTTCAGGCCCGTATGCCGACGCGGGATTTTTCAGCAATCCGAAGCCGCCCTATCCTCCGGCATCCAGACGAATGGCTGAAGAAGGCACTGTCCTGCTGTCCGTGCACATCCGTTCCGATGGGCAGGTCGATGAAGTGAAACTGAAACGGTCCAGCGGTTTTTCCAGACTGGACGACTCGGCCATCCGGACGGTACGGAAATGGCGGTATATTCCAGCCAGACGAAACGGGCAAGCCATCCCCTACTGGTATATTCAGCCGATCCGTTTCTCACTGGACGATTGACAATAACGAACGTGGATTTTTGAAGAATGGAAAACAACCCTTACGGCATACTGGCACTCTGGAATCAGGGGGGCTGGGTCATCAGATTCGTTGCCCTGCTGCTGCTTCTCATGTCGGTCATTTCCTGGACTATCATCGCCATCAGGACATGGCGCGCCTATCAACTGTACAGTATATCGAAGAGGACGGGCGGGTTCTGGAAAGCGCCGACTTTCGAAGCGGGGCTGGACAGCCTGAAAACGGCACCTGACCATAATCCTTTTCATGTTCTGGCGGAAGAAGGCTGGCAGGCGGCGAACCTGCATCAGGCCGGTGCGCAGAACCTGCAGGCAAAAATCGGACTGGCGGAATGGCTCGCCGAAAGCCTGCGCGGCTCGATCGACGACAGTACCGCCAAAATGCAAAGCGGTCTTTCCGTCCTCGCTTCCATCGGTGCAACCGCGCCCTTCATCGGCCTGTTCGGTACGGTCTGGGGCATTTATCATGCGCTCGTTTCCATCGGTGTTTCCGGACAGGCATCCATCGACAGGATCGCGGGGCCTGTCGGAGAATCGCTGATTATGACTGCGCTCGGGCTGGCTGTCGCCATTCCGGCCGTGCTCGGTTATAACGCCCTTATCCGGATCAACCGGCGGTTTGCCGGACAGCTCAACCGTTTTGCCCGTCAACTGTATGCCTATTTCCTGACCGGATCGCCCGTTGCCGCCGACACGGCGAAAAAAGGAGAATGACATGGCATTCGGAGGAGGACTGAACGATCAGGAAGATGTGATGAGCGAGATCAACGTCACGCCGCTGGTGGACGTCATGCTGGTTTTGCTCGTGATCTTCATTCTGACGGTACCGGTATTGACCCATTCCGTCAATGTCGATTTGCCGCAAACGCAAAAGCTCGACACGAGCGTCGATCCGAAAACGATTGCCGTTTCAGTTGCCAGCGACGGTTCCGTTTACTGGGACGGAAAACCGGTCGATCCGGTACAACTGGAAGAAGCCCTTCTCGATGCGTCAGCCCAAAACCCCCAGCCCGAGATCCGGCTTTACGGCGACAGGCGGGTACCATATGAAGAAGTCGTGAAAGTCATGGCTGCCGCACAGCGCACCGGGATTGAAAAACTGGGATTCGTCACACAACCGACACCATAAAACCGGAAATGCGGAACAAAAAGGCCGCTTTTTCAAGCGGCTTTTTTTGCGTTAAAAAAGATTCCGGAGATGCTTTCAGCCTTCTTTTTTCACTTCCTCATCATACATGTCCATCGCCGTGCACAAGTCCTGCCATGCCTGTTTCTTGCCGCCCGGCGTGCGCAGCAGATAGGATGGATGATAGGTCACGATCAAGGGAATCCGCTGGCTGCCGACCTTGAAAACATGCGTCTTGTTACGTAATGAGCCGAGCGTGACTTCCCGGCCGGTATTGAGCAATGCACAGGCAGCGGTCTTGCCGAGCGCGACCATGATCTTAGGCTTGATCAGGCCGATCTGGCGTTCCAGATACGGCATGCAGACAGCGGCTTCTTCCTCCGTCGGCTGGCGGTCTTTCGCAAATTCGTTCGTGGCCCGGCACTTGACGACGTTGGCGATGTAAACGTTATCGCCCCGTTTCATGTGCATGGCCGCCATCATGCTGTCGAGCAACTGGCCGGATCGCCCGACAAACGGTTCGCCCCGCTGATCCTCGTGATAGCCCGGCCCCTCACCGACAAACAGCCAGTCCGCATTCCGGTCACCGATACCCGGCACGATTTTATGGCGTGTCCGGCAAAGATGGCAGCGCTCGCAATGGTTGATTTCATCCAGAAGCCCTTCCCAGGAATCCCCTCCTGCAGGAACGCTTGCGGGTAAAGAAACGGGTTCATCCGTTCCGGCAGGCGGTTCCATCTCAACGGACATGGCGGCAAAATCGTCTGCAAACGCATCCGGAGGCAAGGGTTCCGGTAACGGGATATCGGGTTCGGCCGTTATCCGTTTCACTGGAGGAACCGGTACAGTAACCTTCCCGGACACGACACCGGCTGTCGCCTTTACCGTTTCAGCGGATTCATCCGTACTTTGCAGCGCGCGCGACGACCAGACAGTGATCCCCATCTCTTCCAGATATTTCCTGCGTGTCGTTTCGTCCAGTCCGCTCATGGCATCATTCTCCCAGCATCAGTCTCATGACCAGGGCATCTTCTTTCGTATCGACGTAATAGCCTTTTCTGACACCGATGGTTTTGAATCCCGTTTTTTCGTACATTCCGACAGCCGGTTCATTGGATGGCCTGACTTCCAGAAGTACCGATTCCATTTTCGCCTCCCGCGCGACTTCGATGGCCTTGTCCATCAGCAGGCGCCCGTATCCCTGTCCATGAAGATTCCCGTCGACGGCAATCTTCAGCAAATGCATTTCATCGACGATTTCCTGCAATATGAAATAACCGACCAGTTTTCCCTGTTCGTTGCGCATGACCCAGCCATCGTCTTCATGCGCGACCGAACTCTGGAAATTGGGGTAAGTCCAGTGGTAGGAAAACACGCTCTGTTCGATGAAATAAACCTCATGCAAATCCTTCATCAGCATGGGCGCGAACGTCAGTGTTTCGACTGTTTCCCCTTCATCCGGCCGGATTGCCGGAGTCCGTTCCGCTTCGCCTGTCATTCGCCCTTTTCCTTCAATGCCAGCCGTTCAGCCGTTTTGAGGGCAACCTTGTTGCGCAGGTAAAGCGGCTCGATATCGGCAGCCCCGATCGTTTCCCCCCGTGCAAAACGTTCTCTCCCCAAAAGGGCCATGATTTCGGCATGAGGAATGATGTCGGGGTATTGCGGCCTGTCGTTGACGACCGGCTTCAGCTCTTCGGCATAAGCCGTCAGGCCATTCCCGCAAAAAGCCGGTTTTCCCTGCGGGATGATATCGGCAGCGGCATTCAACGATGGTTCGGCAAGTGTTCGCCAGCAGCCGTTTTCATACCGGTATTGTGCCCAGTAAACCTCATGCATCCGTGCATCCAGCATCGCCACAACGTCTTCGGTTCCGTATTTCTGCCGACAGGATTCCGCCATCGCCTCCAGCGTCACCACCGGAATGACCGGAACCGATGCCCCGAAGGACAGGCCCTGTGCAATGCCGCACGCCGTACGCAAACCCGTAAACGAACCGGGCCCGCATCCGAACGCGATGGCATCGACGTCCCTGATTTCAATTCCCTCGTCGTTCATCAATTGCTGCAACATCGGCAGGGTCGAGAGGGAATGGGTGGAAAAACCTTCGGAAGAAAGCGCGCGGAGCTTCCCGCCGCGCAGGAGCGCAACGGAAGCCATATCGGAAGAAGTATCGAGAGCAATGATAGTCGGCATGATGTGCTATTGTACCGTGTGCGCCTGATTTTTCAGATATTTCGGCCTTGTGGGCCAGCACGTATCGGCAAAAGTTGCCGACAGTGTGGCTGCCCTGCCTCATTCAGTCATGCAGCCAGCGGGACGTGATACTGACGAATACCATCAGCGCGGCAACGATGCCGAATACGACGTAAAGGCTTGTCGCATGAGCAATGAACCCCATCATGGCAGGGCCGACCAGAAGGCCCAGATAGCCGAGTGTCGTTACCGACGAGACCGCCTGCGGAACCGGGATTTTCTTTTGTCTGGACGCGATCGTGAACAACAGCGGAATCAGGTTCGCCGCCCCCAGCCCGACAACCACGAAACCGGTAAAGGCGATCCATGCCGAAGGCGCTTCCATCACGACAAGGAAACCGGCTGCCGCGATAATCCCGCTACCCGTCATGACCTTGCGGATACCGAGCGATTCGACCAGACGGTCACCGAACAGCCTGCCGACGGAAATCGCTACCGAAAATATGGCGAACGACAGGCCGGCCGTGTCGGGTGGTACGGATTTGGTCGTCGTCATGAAAAGTGCGCCCCAGTCGAGTACGACGCCATCGCCCATATACATGATGAAACACAGGATACCCAGCATGAGAATGCTGCCTTTCGGCAGGGCGAAAGCCTTCCGGTTTTTCGTTTCATGTCCGTATGGAAACAGGTAACGTGCCATGAAGAACAGGACGGCAATCAGGCTGACGGTCAGGCAAATGATGGACACCAGGGGCGACAGGCCCAGATTCAGCAGGCCTGAAATGATGAGCGCACCGAAAAAACCGCCTACGCTGTACATCCCGTGCAATCCGGACATCATGCTGCGGTTGCGTTCCTTTTCGACCAGAATGGCCTGAATGTTCATGCCCACGTCAACCACGCCCGACGACGCACCGAACATGAAAAGCGACAGGCCGAAGGCCAGAGGCGAAGAAACGAAAGAAAGGCTGATCAGCGACAGCATGAACACCGTCGTGGAAACGACCAGCGTTTTCCGGCAACCGTATTTGCTGGTCAGCCATCCGGCGAAAGGCATCGATATGATCGCTCCCGTTCCGACGAGCAGCAGCAACAACCCCAGTATCGCTTCATTGACGCCAAGGCGTGCCTTGGCATAGGGAACCAGCACGGCCCAGGCTGAAATCGCCAGCCCCAACGCCAGGAAAACGAACCGGGTCGCATGTCCGTGCCCTGTCGTCGTTCCCGCCGCTTTTGGCGGTATCGCGGATAATCCCGATTTCAAATGCTCAGTTGCCATCCATTAACCTGCTTTTCAGTCCATTCACCATTTCGGCATAAATTTCGTTGAAAACCGCCAGTTTTTCGCGGGAAATGTCCCTGATGATGGCATCCTCATGAACAGCCAGTTCCTTCAGAATCCCGACAATCGTTTCATTTCCCTTCCCGGTCAGAGTGAGGTTGATCCGGCGGCGGTCGGTCTGGCTGCGCTCACGCACGATCAGGCCGTTCTTTTCCAGCTGGTCGAGAAGGCTCGTCATCGTCTGCCGTGGAATGAAAAGCACGTCGGACAACATCGCCGGTTCGATACCTTCTTTTGCCCGCAAAATCATATCCAGAATAAGCAGCCAGGAATAGGAAATGCCCCGTTTCCTGCACCAGTCGGCATAAATACGGTTTTCGATCTGGGCCAGCGAAAAATGCCGGTAAAACAGCTCGTCAGTAATCACAAGACACTCCTGAAAGAAGTGAAAAACAAATCCGACGAGAGATTATCCGAATTTGGATTATTTGACAAGCCGTTTGCCGCCAACCGGCAAAAAGGAATAAAAAGCGGGAGAAAAACGGAATAAACGATGTGCCGACAATGTGAAGCCGTTCATTCGAACCGTGATGGATAAAAACCTGAAGCGGCCGGTGACCATTCCCCGCAAACCGTTTGCAGGGAACGCTTCATGGTCAAATCCGGTTGTGCTCGCGCATTGTGCAAAGGTTCTGGACGACTTTCAGGCCTGCGTCGGAAGCGATTTTCGCGCCTTCTTCACTCCTGATGCCCTTTTGCATCCAGAGCACTTTCGCGCCGATGGCAACGGCATCGCGTGCGATGTCTGGAATGAATTCCGAGCGCCGGAAGCAATCGACCATATCGACTTTTTCCTCTTTCGGGATGTCAAGGAGTGAGGGATAGCATTTTTCCTTCAGTCCCCATTTCAGGTTGGGATTGACTGGAATGACTTTGTAACCGACGCTTTTCAGGTAATCGGCGACAAAATAGCCTGCTTTGCCCGGATCGTCCGAAAAACCGACGACAGCGATGGTTTTGCATTCCTTCATGATTTGTTTGATGTCTTCGGGGTCTTGTACCAGCATGATGTCCTCCTGATGAACCTTGCAAGCCTTTGAGAAAACGAAAGAGTCGGATATTGATTGTCGCCTTTTATGCAAGGCCGGGATATGATTTTTGTCTGGAAAACCGCTTTTCGGGCAACGGGTTTCGCCGTGACAGCCGAAATTTCGGGAAACGGCTTTTTCAAATAAGGCGGCTCAGCCTGCGAGCCGCCTTATTTTCCGGTTATCCGAATCATTTCAGAAAGAGTTCCGTGTACTTTTCCATCATGCAAATGTTGGATACGACTTTCAGGCCACCATCAGAAGCGATCTTGGCGGCTTCCTCACTTTCGATGCCCTTTTGCATCCAGAGAACCTTGGCTCCGATGGCAACGGCATCACGTGCGATTTCCGGCATGGCGTCAGGCCGGCGGAAACAGTCGACGATATCGACCGGGAACGGGATGTCCTTCAGGCTGGCATATGCTTTTTCACCCAGCCCTTCGGAAATGGTGGGATTCACCGGAACGACCTGATAGCCGTGTTCTTTCAGAAATTTCGGGACGTAATGGCCCCCCTTGTTTTCATCGGTCGAAAAGCCGACGATGGCGACGACATGGTTTTTCTGAAGGATGTCTTTGAGGCCTGCTTCGTCTTTAACGATCATTTTCTTCTCCTGGTTTTTGTTAAATCGGGGTTTTTATCGTTTGTGTTCGGGGTACGATTTTTATCGACCAGTTCATTATGGCCCAGTTCCACAAATCCTGCAGAGCGAAGTCATCTTTTTCTGGAACAAGATTGAGAAAACGCATGGCTTCCAGCAGCATCGACACCGGATCGGAATCGCCGACCGGTGCGGCGCGGGTCTGTTTGGACAGTTTTTCCCCGTTTTCATTCACGGCCAAAGGCAAATGCGCATATACCGGAACAGGTTGCCCGAGACATTCATAAAGCCATATCTGTCGCGGCGTCGAAGCCAGCAAATCCGCGCCACGGACAATATGGTCGATGCCCTGCCCGGCATCGTCCACCACGACGGCAAGCTGATAGGCAAAAAGACCATCCGCTCTCAGAAGGACAAAATCGCCTGCATCCTTTTCCAGATTCTGGCTCTGGTATCCCTGAATCAGGTCGGTAAATCCGACCGTTCCATCCGGTACCCGCAAGCGCCATGCCCTTGCCGTTTTCCCTTTCTCCAGCCCGTTTCGGCAGGTTCCCGGATAGACGGGAGCACCATCGATACCGATGACCGAATCGGCAATTTCCCGACGTGTGCAGGCACAGCCGTAAACCAGCCCTTCCCTTTTCAGCCGCTCGAAAGCGTCATGATAGGCATCTGTCCTGTCCGTCTGGCGGATAACCGGACCGTCCCATTCAAAGCCGAAGGTTTCAAGTGTTTTCAGGATGGAAGTTTCATATTCGGGATGGCATCGGGTCGAATCGACGTCCTCGATACGGACAATCCACTCGCCCCTGTTGGCGCGCGCGTCCAGATAACTGCCGACCGCGGCAATCAGGGAACCGAAATGCAGCTCTCCCGTTGGCGACGGTGCAAACCGTCCACGATAAGTCGGCTTTTCCAAAACCCGTGTCCTCCAGATCGGTTATTGAAGCGCCAAGGCCTTGTATTCATGTCGTTTTTTTGCGCATGCACAAGAAATACGGAAAAATAAAGCTGCCGGAAAGTGGCGTTTTCACCCGACCTTGGCTAAAATGGCATCCCCAAGTTTACCGCTTTGACTCAAGAGTTGCCATGCCGTCGTTTATTCCGTTGAAAGAACAGGACTATCCCCTTCTGAACACGACACTGACAGAAAATTCATGGATCGTTGCGTGCTTTTGCGCGCACTGGTGCGGGGCCTGTCGCGCCTATAAACCCATGTTCAGGACATTCGCGGAAAAATATCCCGACATCGTTTTTCTCTGGATCGACATCGAGGATCATGCCGACCTGCTCGACGATCTGGACATTGAAAACTTTCCGAGCCTGTTGATCCAGTACGGCGATATCGTCAATTTCTTCGGTTGCGTCCATCCGGATATCGGACTGGCTGAACGCCTTTTGAAAAGCCAGACCGATATCGGTATCGAAGAAATGAAACGGCTGGCAAACAGCAATGAGGAACATGCCTGCTGGCAAAAAGAAGTCAACATCCGTTCCCTGTTGCGCAAGGCCGTTGAAAACGCCGGATGACTCCCTATCCGGGTTTATTCCCCGACCGTTTCTGCCGGTTCCGCTCTCCAGACGCATGGCGCGCCCTTGTTGGACTTTTCGATATCGTTCAGGACTTCTTCATGTTTCGACAGTTCTTCTTCCGTCGGAGCCAGAACGAAAATCCTGTAATTGGAGAGTGGCGCCGCCTTCGCAGCCGCTTCTTCCGCCTCCATTGTCAGCCGCTCGATTTCCAGCGTTTCCTGTCCCCGTGTCATGGCCAGATAGACTTCCGCCAGCAATTCCGAGTCAAGCAGCGCGCCATGCAGGGTACGGTGGGCATTCGAGATTTCGAACCGTTCGCAAAGCGCATCCAGTGAGTTCCTGCGCCCCGGGAACATTTCGCGCGCCTTGACCAGACTGTCCGTAATACAGGCAGCGATATCCTCCACCCGTGGCATATCCAGCCGCGCCAGTTCGGCATTCAGAAAACCGATATCGAAAGGCGCGTTATGGATGATGAGTTCAGCCCCTTTGATATAATCGCAAAATGCCTGCGCAATCTCGGCGAACCTGGGTTTGTCGGAGAGAAATTCTGTCGTCAGTCCGTGAACAGCCAGCGCGTCCGGATGTGAATCGCGTTCCGGGTTGATGTAGTGATGAAAATAATTGTCGGTGACGTGGCGGCTAAGCACTTCCACACAACCGATTTCAATGATCCGGTCGCCATCGTTGGCATAAAGGCCGGTCGTTTCTGTATCGAGTACGATTTGTCTCATTCAGTTCTTTTCTTCCTGCAATCTTCTTGCGACAAACGCGCCCTTGTAACGGTCTTCCAGCGGAATCCTGACGCGATGCCCGCTACCCGGTGCGACTTCAACCGCCATACCCTCTTCGTTTTGCATGGAAGTCAGGGGCAAAACGGTATTGCCATCGGGATGATAGATCTCCAGTGTATCGCCGACGGCAAAACGGTTCTTGACAAGAACGGTAGCCCATCCACCGGATGCCTCGACAATGTCGCCGACGTAATGGCTGTTGTTCAGTTCCGACGCACCGCTGATGTAATTCTGGTAATCCTGCGTATGATGCCGCTGGTAAAACCCGTCCGTATACCCGCGGTTGGCAAGGCTCTGCAAGGCACCGAGCAGGCTTACATCGAAAGGACGGCCGGCAACCGCATCATCAATCGCCTTGCGATAGACCTGTGCCGTACGGGCCACATAGTAAATCGATTTTGTCCGCCCTTCGATTTTCAGCGAATTCACACCGATTCTGACGAGCCGTTCGATATGTTCGACCGCCCGAAGATCTTTCGAATTCAGGATATATGTACCATGTTCGTCTTCCATGATCGGCAGAAGCTGTCCGGGACGTTTGCCTTCCTCGATCAGATACACCCGGTCGGCAGCCGGATGACGGGGCATGTTCCCCATGGCTGACGGCAAGGTTTCCGACTGCTCCATGACCTGCGCCATGTCGAGCGGCAAAACGTCTCCACAGGCATTCTCTTCGGCATTCGATATTTTGTAATTCCAACGGCAGGAATTCGTACAAGTTCCCTGATTGGAATCCCGATGGTTGAAATAGCCGGAAAGCAGACAGCGTCCCGAATAGGCGACGCACAATGCGCCATGAACGAACACTTCCAGTTCCATATCCGGACATCTCTGGCGGATTTCCTCGATCTCGTCCAGTGACAGTTCACGGGAAAGAATCACACGGGTCAGTCCCATGCGTTCCCAGAATGTCACATCGGCCCAGTTGATCGCATTGGCCTGAACGGACAGATGTACCGGCATTTCAGGCCATTTGTCCCGCACCATCATGATCAGTCCGGGATCGGCCATGATCAGCGCATCCGGCTTCATGTCGATGACCGGCGCCATATCGTCCAGATAGGTTTTCAGCTTGGCATTATGGGCATAGATATTGCTGGCGACGTAAAACTGCTTGCCCCGGCGATGTGCCTCATCGATCCCCTCTTTCAGCGCCTCCAGTGTGGAAAACTCGTTGTTTCTGGCCCGGAGGCTGTAACGGGGCTGGCCTGCATAAACGGCATCCGCGCCGAAATCATACGCGGCACGCATTTTTTCGACAGAACCGGCAGGCAATAAAAGTTCAGGTGATGAAGACATGACGGGATTCAATAAGGCAAAACGGCATTATAACGAATGCACGGGATCTCTTCACCCATAGTTGGTTTTGGTGACAGCCTGAATCCTTCAATGGCAGTGGCTTTCAGATCGGCATGGAAAAAGAGAGCGACAGGTACAATGACACAACCTCCTCTCTCCCGGACATGCCGTCGTACCCATTTGCATCATTCGGGTCTTTTTCCCTGAGGTGCCGCCTTGACAGGCGGCTGTCCATCGGCATCCTCGCACTTTCTGAGCCGTTCACGCTTGGAA
>JAEXJM010000018.1 GCA_023449275.1 Pseudomonadota bacterium
AATTCCGTTTTGCATTTTACAATCGCTGATATAGATAAGGCACATTTGGTGCCGCAGGTGAATTTTAGGAGCCGTAAAGCATGAGTCTCGAAATTCTGCAATTGGTTGATGCGCTGGCGCGCGAAAAGAACGTAGACAAGGAAATCGTCCTGGGCGCGCTTGAGCATGCTTTGGCCCTTGCTACGAAAAAACGTTATCCCGGCGACGCGGACATTCGCGTTTCCATCGACCGGACGACAGGGGAGGTCGAAACCTTCCGTCGCTGGCACGTCGTGCCGGATGAGGCCGGCCTTCAACAGCCGGACCAGGAAATGCTGTACTTTGAAGCCCGGGAACAATTCCCCGATATCGAGGTGGACGATTACATCGAGGATCCGATCGAGTCGATCGATCTGGGTCGCCGGTTCGCACAGGATACGAAACAGATCGTTTTGCAACGCATTCGCGATGCCGAACGGGAACAGGTCTTGCAGGACTTTCTGGATCGCGGCGATTCGCTCGTGACCGGTACGGTCAAGCGGATGGAACGCGGTGATGCCATTGTCGAGTCCGGCAAGGTCGAGGCCCGCCTTCCACGTGAACAGATGATTCCAAAGGAAAACCTGCGTGTCGGCGACCGTGTCCGCGCCTATATTTTGCGTGTCGAACGCGGTGCCCGTGGCCCACAGGTTATCCTGTCCCGTACCGCGCCCGAATTCATCGTCAAGCTGTTCGAGCTGGAAGTGCCTGAAATCGAACAGGGCCTTCTGGAAATCAAATCGGCTGCACGTGATCCCGGCGTTCGTGCGAAAATAGCGGTATATACCGGTGACAAGCGTATCGATCCGATCGGTACCTGTGTCGGAATGCGTGGTTCGCGCGTTCAGGCCGTTACCGGCGAACTGGGTGGCGAACGTGTCGATATCGTCTTGTGGTCTGAAGATCCTGCGCAGTTTGTTATCGGTGCCCTGGCACCGGCCAATGTCACGTCCATTGTGGTCGATGAAGACAAACATGCGATGGATGTGATCGTCGATGAGGAAAATCTTGCTATCGCCATTGGCCGCAGTGGACAGAACGTCCGTCTGGCGACCGATCTCACCGGCTGGAAAATCAATATCATGACGGCTGAGGAATCGGCTGACAAATCCGCTCTGGAAAAAGCAGAATTGCAGAAGCTGTTCATGGAAAGACTCGATGTCGATCAGGAGGTGGCCGATATCCTGATTGAGGAAGGGTTTGCTGCGCTGGAAGAAATCGCTTATGTGCCGATCAGCGAAATGCTGGAAATCGAGGCATTCGATGAAGATACTGTCAATGAAATCCGTCAGCGTGCCCGTGATGCGCTGATTACCGAAGCGATCGCTTCCGAGGAAGGTATGACCGGTATGGATGAGGAACTGGTCAATCTGGAAGGAATGAGTCGTCAGGTTGCCGGCAAGCTTGGCCTGGCCGGTGTGAAAACCCTGCAGCGTTTTACCGAACTGGCTTATGACGAATTCGGAGCCATTCTGGCATTGCCTACCGATCGGGCACGTCAGTTGCTGGAAAACGAGTTCGCCGATGTTACGGATGATGAAATGAAACTGATCGATGCGAAGTACGACGATGAAGCGAAGGCATTGCAAGCGAATGCCTGGAAGCTGGTTGAATCCAAGTAAGCCTCTCTGGCTTGTCCTGAATCCGTATTTGCGCATCAATTAGAAGAAAGAGGAATGAATGGCGACTAACAATGTAGCCCAATTTGCAGCCGAACTGAATATGCCTGCCGACGTACTGTTGAAACAGTTGCGCGATGCGGGTGTAGACAAAAATTCGGCCAATGATATCCTTTCGAAGGAAGACAAGGACAAGTTATTGAGTTATCTGCGCACCGCACATGGAGCGCCATCCGGAGAAAAAAGAAAGATTTCGTTGACCCGCAAGGAAACCAGCGAAATCAAGCAGGCGGATGCAACGGGCAAATCCAGAACGATTCAGGTCGAGGTTCGCAAGAAACGGACTTTTGACAAGCGTGATGAACGTGCAGCTCAATTGGCTGCTGCTGAGAGGCGTGTTGCCCCTCCGATTATCGATGAGGCTGAAAAACAGCGTCGTGCCGAAGAAGCGCGCCGTCAGGCTGAACTGATTGCACGTCAGCAGGCTGAACTGCGTGAAAAGCAGGCTTTGCTGGCGCAGATGGAAGCTGAGAAACGGGAACGGATCAAGGCCGAAGAACAGGCACGGATCGAAGCTCAGGAGTTGAAGAAAAAAGAGGCCGAGCAGAAAGAAGCAGCTGAAAAACTGCGTCTGGACACTGAACGGCAGGAAGTGGCTAAACAACAGTTGGCAGCCGAAGAAAAAGAGGCGGCCGAGGCTTTGAAGAAGGCAGAGATGGCTAGGATGGCTGAAGAAGCGGCACAGGCTGAAAAAGCAAGAAAAGAAGCGGAAACGGAACGCGTACGCCGGGCTGAAGAAGCCGAACGTGCCCGCAAGGCAGTGGAAGACGAAGTTGCCCAGATCAAGGCGATGATGAGTGCTTCAGTGTCTCGCAAAGTCGTCAGGCAGCCGGAAAAGCAGGCTGCGACCTCTCCTGAAAACGGAGTGGCGTCTCCGAAAACGGCTGGTACGATTTCCAAACCGGCACAGGCTGCCAAACCGGTTCAGGAAAAACAGGCTGAAAAGAAAGCGGCTCCTGCAAGCGACAAGAAATCGGAAAAGAAAACTTCCGGTGAGAAAAAAGCATTGAAATCGACCTCTGCCTGGCAGGAAGAGGGCAGCAAGAAACGCGGTATCAAAACCCGGGGGGCCGATGCATCGGGGCGTGACGGTGGTTGGCGCAGCAATTCGGGTGGTTCGAAAGGCCGCCGTCATGCACAGGTTGCCGAACGGGAAAGCAATTTCCATCAGCCGACCGAAGCGATCATTCATGACGTTTATGTGCCAGAGACGATTACCGTTGCCGAACTGGCTCACAAAATGGCAGTGAAGGCTTCTGAAGTGATCAAGCAGTTGATGAAGCTGGGCCAGATGGTCACGATCAATCAGGTGCTGGATCAGGAAACCGCGATGATTCTGGTCGAGGAAATGGGGCATCGCGCTTTTGCAGCCAAGATTCAGGACGTTGAAGCCGAACTGGCGGAAATCGGCCGGAATGAAAACGCTGAATTGCTGCCGCGTGCTCCGGTTGTCACTGTGATGGGGCACGTCGATCACGGCAAGACATCTCTTCTGGACTATGTCCGTCGTACCAAAGTTGCCACTGGTGAAGCAGGGGGCATTACCCAGCACATCGGTGCGTATCACGTCAAAACCGGCCGTGGTATCGTGACTTTTCTCGACACTCCGGGTCATGAAGCGTTTACCGCCATGCGTGCCCGCGGTGCAAAAGCGACCGATATCGTCATTCTGGTCGTGGCGGCTGACGATGGTGTGATGCCACAGACCAAGGAAGCGATTGCCCACGCGAAAGCGGCAGGGGTACCTATCGTCGTGGCGATCAACAAGATCGACAAGCAGGGTGCCAACGTCAATCGTGTGACACAGGAACTCGTTGCCGAAGACGTCATTCCTGAGGAATACGGTGGGGATGTTCCGTTCGTTCCTGTTTCGGCCAAATCAGGACAGGGCATCGATTCCCTGCTGGAAAACGTTCTGTTGCAGGCCGAAATCCTTGAATTGACCGCTCCGGTCGATGCGATGGCGAAAGGTATTGTTATTGAGGCCCGTCTGGACAAGGGACGTGGCCCTGTCGCTACCGTGCTCGTTCAGTCCGGTACATTGCATCGCGGTGACGTCGTTCTGGCCGGACAGGAATATGGTCGTATCCGTGCCATGTTGAGTGAAACCGGCAAGGCCATTTCCGAAGCCGGCCCGAGTATTCCTGTCGAAATCCAGGGTTTGACCGGCGTACCTTCCGCAGGTGAGGAAATCATCGTATTGAACGATGAACGCAAGGCGCGTGAAATCGGCCTGTTCCGTCAGGGCAAGTTCCGTGACGTGAAGCTGGCGAAACAGCAGGCCGCAAAACTGGAAAACATGTTCGAGAATATCGGGGAAGGCGAAGTCAAGACCCTGCCTCTGATTATCAAGACCGACGTTCAGGGGTCGCAGGAAGCGCTGGCTTCTTCATTGATGAAGTTGTCGAATGACGAAGTCCGTGTCCAGATCGTCCACGCGGCTGTCGGCGGCATTACCGAGACGGACGTCAATCTGGCGTTGGCTTCGCAGGCAGTCATTATCGGCTTCAATACACGTGCCGATGCTCAGGCACGTCATCAGGCGGAAGCCAATGGTGTCGATATCCGTTATTACAATATTATTTATGATGCCATTGATGAAGTGAAAGCAGCCATGTCCGGCATGCTGGCTCCGGAAAAACGCGAGCACGCCCTGGGTCTGGTCGAAATCAGGCAGGTCATCAATGTCAGCCGTGTCGGTTCGATTGCAGGCTGCTTCGTGACCGAGGGTCTGGTTCGCCGTGGTTCTCCGGTTCACCTTTTGCGTGACAATGTCGTGATCTGGTCCGGTGAAATCGATTCTCTGAAACGTTTCAAGGACGATGTCAAGGAAGTCAAAGCCAATTTCGAGTGCGGTCTGACACTGAAAAATTACAATGACATCAAGGTCGGTGACCAGCTTGAAGTGTATGAAATTCAGGAAATCGCAAGAACGTTGTAATTTCCCGGGACAAGGACGGCGATTTCGGATATGTTGATGTTGGATTTTATTATTTTATAGGGAGTGGATCATGGCAAGACACAGCAAATCGATTCCCGGCCGCAGTATTCGTGTGGCTGACCAGATCCAGCGTGATCTGTCCGATATCATTTTTTCGGAACTGAAAGATCCGCATGTCGGGATGATCACGATTACGGAAGTGAAAGTGACTCCTGACTATGCTCATGCCAAGGTGTTTTTCACTATGCTGGACGATAGTGAAGACAAGGTAAGAACGACATTGGACAGTTTACATCGCGCGTCGGGATTTCTTCGGGCGCAGCTTGGAAAACGGCTTCATATCCATACTTTGCCGCAACTGTCTTTCGTTTACGACAATTCCATTGCACAGGGGATGGCTTTGTCCCATCTGATCGATATTGCCAATTCCGAGCGAGCCAAGGACGATGGCGAAGTCTGATTTACGGTTACCGGATATGGCCTCGTGAAAACGGGGCCTTTCATTTTTCAGGTTCAAGGATTTTATGAGTCAAGCGTCCGTCAAGAAAAAACGGTTGGATATCGATGGTGTCCTTCTGCTGGACAAGCCGGCCGGAATTTCCAGTAACGATGCCCTGATCAAGGCGAAGCGGGTACTGAATGCCAAAAAGGCTGGCCATACCGGTACGCTTGATCCTTTTGCGACTGGACTCTTGCCGATCTGTTTCGGAGAAGCGACGAAATTCTCACAGGATTTGCTTGATGCCGATAAAACATATGAGACAGTCGTTCATATGGGGATTGCCACGACAACTGGCGATACGGAAGGCGAGATGTTGGGAAACGGCAAAACCGTTTCATTTCCTGTCGATGAAATCCGGTCTGTCCTGAACCGGTTCAGAGGGGATATCCTTCAGGTGCCTCCCATGTATTCGGCACTGAAGAGGGATGGAAAGCCTCTTTATGAATATGCCCGTGCCGGAGTGGAACTCGAACGGGAAGCGCGTCCAGTCACTATTTCCGAGTTGACGCTGCTGGACTGGACATCTCCTTTTCTGACGCTTCGTGTTACGTGCAGCAAGGGAACGTATATCCGTGTTCTGGGAGAAGATATCGGCAAGGCACTGGGTTGTGGCGCTCATCTGAAAGCCTTGCGCCGCATTCGGGTTGGGTCTCTGGAAATCGAAAAGGCAGTTTCACTGGCTGATCTGGAAGTCGCAAAGTCGGAAGAAGCCGGTGTACGACAGGAATGTCTCGAACCCGTGGATTACCTCCTGTCTTCGTTTCCTGCCGTGTCTTTAAATGCCACCCTGACCCGACGTTTTCTGAACGGTCAACGTTTGTCTCTGGTAAAGGAAGGCATTCGGTTATCCGTCAAACCCGGACGTTGCCGGATTTACGCGGCTGAAAATGGCGTTTTCATGGGAACGGCACAACTGAGGAATGACGGTGTACTGGCTCCTGAACGTCTGGTTTCATTGTCTCGAATTCCTGAAAGCTGACATGATATCCTTTTTTCTCTTGCCGGAGCGTCAACCGGCCTTTTATTTTGATGCTTGAATGTCGTGGACGTTTTTATTTTCACAAACGTTCACGTGTTAAAATGACTAGTTATCCTTTTTACCATTTATCAGGTTTTTATGTCTCAAACTACACGCGCTATCCGCAATGTCGCGATTATCGCGCACGTCGACCATGGCAAAACCACTCTCGTCGATCAGCTGTTGCGTCAATCGGGTACTTTCAGGGAAAATCAGACCGTCTCCGAGCGGGTGATGGATTCCAACGATCTGGAAAAAGAACGCGGGATTACCATTCTCGCCAAGAACTGTGCTGTTGAATATGAGGGAACACACATCAATATCGTCGATACCCCGGGTCATGCCGATTTTGGCGGTGAAGTGGAACGCGTGTTGTCGATGGTAGACAGTGTGCTTCTTCTGGTCGATGCTGTGGAAGGCCCGATGCCCCAGACACGTTTTGTGACCCGCAAGGCACTGGGTTTGGGATTGAAACCGATTGTCGTTATCAACAAGGTCGACCGTCCGGGTGCCCGTCCTGACTGGGTGATCAATGCCACCTTCGACCTGTTCGACAAGCTTGGCGCAACAGAAGAACAGCTCGATTTTCCGGTCATTTATGCTTCAGGGCTCAACGGTTATGCCGGTCTTGATGAAAACGTCCGTTCCGGCGACATGCGTCCCCTGTTCGATGCGATTCTGAAATACGTTCCTGTGCGCGACACCGATCTGGATGGCCCTTTCCAGATGCAGATTTCCTCTCTGGATTATTCTTCATATGTCGGCAAGATCGGTGTCGGTCGCGTGAACCGCGGTCGTGTCAGACCTTTGCAGGACGTCGTCATCATGAACGGTCCGGACTCCACTCCGGTCAAGGCGCGCATCAATCAGGTTCTTTCATTCAAGGGACTGGAACGCAAGGTCATCGATGAGGCTTGTGCCGGTGATATTGTCCTGATCAACGGGATCGAAGCCATTGATATCGGTTCGACCATCTGCGACCCGGAACATCCGGATGCCTTGCCAATGCTGACCGTCGATGAGCCGACCCTGACGATGAACTTCATGGTCAATACCTCACCTTTTGCCGGCCGTGAAGGCAAATTCGTTACCAGCCGCCAGCTGCGTGAACGGCTTGAACGTGAACTGAAATCGAATGTCGCATTGCGGGTGGCACCTACTGATGACGATACCGTGTTTGAAGTGTCCGGTCGTGGCGAATTGCATCTGACGATCCTGATCGAAAATATGAGACGTGAAGGTTATGAACTGGCCGTTTCCCGTCCACGTGTCGTGTACAAGGACATAGAGGGGGTCAAACACGAGCCATACGAGGCTTTGACTGTAGATGTCGATGAAGCCAACCAGGGGGCTGTCATGGAAGAACTGGGACGTCGTCGTGGTGATTTGCAGGATATGCAACCTGATGGTAAGGGCCGTGTCCGTCTCGAATACCGGATTCCTGCCCGTGGTCTGATCGGTTTTCAGAGTGAATTCATGACCCTGACACGTGGTACGGGCCTCATGAGTCACGTTTTCGACGATTATTATCCTGTCGATCCGGCCAGGGCCGAAGCAGGTGGCCGGAGAAACGGTGTCCTGATTTCACAGGATAATGGCGCTGCTGTTGCTTATGCCTTGTGGAAATTGCAGGAACGCGGCCGTATGTTCGTCAATCACAATGACCCGGTTTATGAAGGTATGATCATCGGTATCCATTCTCGTGAAAACGATCTTGTCGTCAATCCGATCAAGGGCAAGCAGTTGACCAATATCCGGGCTTCCGGGACGGATGAGGCTGTCCGGCTTGTCCCTCCTATTTTGATGTCGCTGGAATATGCCGTTGAATTCATCGAAGACGACGAACTGGTGGAAATTACGCCGAAGAGTATCCGTTTGCGCAAGCGTCATCTGTCCGATATTGATCGCAGGCGTGCGAACCGGACTTCATAAGGTGCAAAAACAGTCTGAAAATAAAAAAGAGACCTCTGAGGTCTTTTTTTTTGCCGGTTTGGGATTGGATTTTAATATTTTCTTTGTTGTGTTGTTGGATTGCGACATTCTGATAAAAAATTTTTTCTCTCCAAAAAAGCAAAAAAAGATGGATTTCTTCTGAATGTTTTTTTCAGGCTCAAGACAAAAACGTTATGGATGAGCTTGCCTATGAGCAAAAAAGTGAATAGAGAAAAAGAAAATTCTCTGTGGCAATTCGATAATTTTTCATGAAATGATTATTTATAAAGTCATTGTTTTTTCATTGCCGAGATGGGAGCATTCCAGAAGTTGTTTGTATACAACATATATGAGATTCACACCCAAAAAATTCTTGTCAAAAAAACATGCCCAATGCTGAATTTGCTGATTCTCAAATGAAGTTGATATAGCTGTCATTTTTGTAAATTTTGTGTTGATTTTGTTCGGATTTCGACCGAATATGGTCAGGTGTCCCTGTCAGCAAGCGATTGGTGGGGATTTGAGGTTTCGTTTGGAGTACCGGTCATCGGTACGTTTTTTTTCTTGACACTTCTATGACACGCCTGTTTAATGCATGCACTCAAGTGTGTCTCTGATGGACATTTAATTATTTGTAGGGGGTTACGTGAATAAAACTGAGCTTATCGAGCATATCGCCAAATCTGCGGATATTTCCAAGGCAGCGGCCGCTCGTTCCCTGGATGCAGTGATTGATGCAGTAACTACAAGTTTGAAAAACAATGACAGCGTTACTCTGGTAGGCTTTGGTACCTTCAGTGTAGGTGAACGTGCTGCTCGTTCCGGCCGTAATCCACGTACCGGTGCAGTTATCAATATCAAATCAGCTAAAGTTCCTAAATTTAGGGCTGGTAAATTGTTAAAAGATGCTGTAAACTAATGTTTTCTTCGACGAGTGACAAACGTCAAGTTTGACTGGCTAAGAATAGAAGGGTGCTTAGCTCAGTTGGTAGAGCGGTGCCCTTACAAGGCATAGGTCGGGAGTTCGAGCCTCTCAGCACCCACCAAACAGTCAAACAGGTACAGTTTTAGGAGTGGTAGTTCAGTTGGTTAGAATATCGGCCTGTCACGCCGGGGGTCGCGGGTTCGAGTCCCGTCCACTCCGCCAATCATCGGAAAAGGCGAACTCATGTTCGCCTTTTTTTTATTTCAATCGCTTCTTATGAGCAGAGACCGCCATGCTTGAGTTTATACGCAACCACAAACGTCTGACTCAAATCATTCTTCTTGTTTTCATCATCCCTTCCTTTATTTTTGTCGGTGTTGAAGGTTATAAGCGTCTGGGCGATGGTGATGCCGTCGCCAAGGTAGCCGGAAAGACCATTACGCAGCAGGAATGGGACAATGCACAACGCGAACAGGCGGAACGCCTGCGCCAGCGTGCTGCCGCTTCCGGACAGCCATTCGACAACAAATGGATCGAATCGTCTGAATTCAAATGGAACGTTTTGCAGAACCTGATCGTCAAACGTGTTTTGCTTGATACAGTCAACAGGGAAAGCCTTTCCGTTCCAGAGCAGATCGTCTTGCAGCGTATTCGGGAAATTCCGGGCCTGATCGGACCGGACGGCAGGCTTGATGAAGCGCGTTACAAGGAAGCGCTTGCTGCACAGGGCCTGAATCCGGACATGCATTTTGCGATGGTTCGTCAGGACATGGCCATCCAGCAACTGGCTGCACCGGTCGAATACAGTGCGATTGAGCCGATCGCTGTGACTCAACGTGTTTTCAATCTGTTTGAGCAGGAACGTGAAGTTCAGCATTTGCTCTTCAACAATGCCACTTATAAAAAACAGGTTTCTGTGACTGACGAGGAACTGGACGTTTTTTACAGGACGCATGAAGCCCAGTTCACGATTCCTGAACACGCTGATGTTGAAGTCGTCGTGCTGGACATGCCGACCGTCGTCAAAAACATCAAGATCAGTGACGCTGATTTGCAGAGTTATTATTCCCAGAACAAGGATCGTTTCTCTATTCCTGAAGAACGTCGTGCACAGCATATTCTGGTTACTGTAAACAAAAATGCAACGGAATCGGAAAAAGCCGAGGCAAGGAAAAAGGCAGAAGGCATTCTGGCTGAGCTGAAAGCCAATCCGGCGCGTTTTGCCGAACTGGCAAAAGCACATTCCCAGGATCCGGGTTCGGCACAAAACGGCGGCGATCTGGGTTTCTTCACACGCGGCAAGATGGTCAAGCCGTTCAATGATGCCGTTTTCGGAATGAAAAAGGGCGAAATCAGCGATCTGGTCCAGACGGATTTCGGTTATCACATCATATCAGTGTCCGACATCAAGCCCGCCATTGCCAAACCGTTGGTACAGGTGAAGGATCGTGTCTTGCAGGAGCTGACACGTGAACAGGCCAACAAGAAATATGCGGAAATGTCCGAAACCTTTTCGAACATGGTCTACGAAAAACCGGATAGTCTGAAACCGGTTGCCGATACCCTGAAACTGACCATTCATTCGTTCCCGAACCTGGCACGTGATCCGGTAATTGCCGCGAAACAGAATCAGTTGCTGTCCAATCCGAAGGTTTTGCAGGCGGTATTTTCTGATGACGTTATCAATGGAAAACACAATACGGAAGCCATTGAAGTCGCTCCGCAGGTATTGGTTGCGGCCCGCATTACCAGGCATTATCCTGCCACACTGACGCCATTTGACAAGGTCAGACAGGCCATCGTGGCTGAAGTGACCAGTGAGAAGGCACAGCAACTGGCAAAAGCGGCCGGTGAAGCCGAACTGGAAAGACTGCAGGGTGGAGCGACGTCTTCTTCTTTCTCGTCATCGATTATGGTGTCCCGTCACAAGATCGCCATGTCCAACCGTTCGGAACTGGCGCCAGTCATGAAAGCGGACGTTTCCAAATTGCCAGCATACGTCGGTACGGATATTCCGGGACTGGGTTACGTGATCTATCGCATTACCAAAGTCGTGACACCACAAAATCCGGACAGGAATCTGCGTGAGGCGATGAACAAGCAGATGGCCAACGTCGCGTCCCAACAGGATCTGAACGCCTATCTGAATTATCTGAAGAAGGAAGCCAAGGTTGAAATTCTGGTCAAGAGTCCTGCTGAGGAAAAAGAGGAATCGGCCAAATAAGCGATTGAAAACGGATAGACAAGATGGCACAGATTAGCGATAACCCGTTTTTGAAAGATCTCGGATTCGAGTTGCTGAACATGAAGGACGGTATTGCGGAAGTCGGCATTCATTTGCAGGCACAGCATATGAACAGCTGGCAGGTCATGCATGGCGGTATCATCATGACTTTGCTGGATGCCGCTATGGCGCGAGCGGCCCGTTCACTGGTGCCTGATGTGACGAGTGCAGCTACCGTAGAAATGAAAACCAGTTTCTTTCAGCCGGGCGGCAAGATCAGCCAGCAGATTATCGGTCGCGGCAAGGTGCTTCACCGGTCGACGACGATGTATTACTGTGAGGGTGAAATCTGGAATCAGGATGCATTGATTGCCAAGGCGATGGGAACATTCAAGGTTTTCCGTCGAAACGATATTGCCAGACGACTCAAGATGACGTCATCCGCCCATCTGAGAACTGAAAACTGAAAATACGGTTTGAACCAATAAGAAAAGCATGCCGGAGTAATCGGGCATGCTTTTCTTATTGGTGAGCTTGATATGACTGAAAGTATGTCGCTTTCTTATTCTTCAGGATAAGGCATCGGGATGCCATCGTTCAGGTACAGGAAACCTTTGATCAGGCGGTAGGTATACCAGCACCATGCCAGAATCCAGACCAATGCGGCGAATATCATGCCGATGATCGTGAAATACAGGATCCAGCCCACAACGACCCATGCAAGGTACCACCAGAAAGATCGGATCTGCCAGGTCTGGTGCGTATAAACCCAGGTGTGGATCGCTCTTGGTCGTACAAGATAATTCAGGATCAGTGGAACAAATGAAAAAATGCCTAATGTGAACAGAAAACACAGGGCATGGAAAATATACAGCCACCAGGCTGTCGAGCGCAATGAGCCCATATAGGGCGAATTGTAGTCGAGTGTCGCGTCAGTCGTCATGATCTTCCTTTCGTCAAATGTCTTAACTCAGGTTTGATCAGGATTTTCTCCGGAAGTTTTATGATTGACGGGAATTGTCTGAAATAATTGACGTGGTCTCTTTTTGAATGCAGGATCGATAAGATGGACTCCGTGGACCCGTTTGATTGCCTGTATCAGATAAACGCCGCCCAGAAAAGGCCACCACCGGTTTCCCGCTTTTTCCATAAAGGCATAGCGTTTGAGCCAGTGTTCGGAGTGACAGGGCGGGCGATAGCATCCGAAATGCCCTCGGTTGATTTCGAAATTCAACAGTTTCAGCCAGTCTCTCAGACGCGGGAGGCCGATGAATTCGGCATAGGAAGGCAGAAAGTAGGCACCTGTCAGTTTACCGATACTCTGGCGCAATCCCCATAAACTGGCAGGATTGAATCCACTGATGATGACCTGGCCTTCCGGGATCAGGACGCGATCCACTTCCCGAAGGATCATATGGGGATTCTCCGCAAATTCGAATGCATGGGGAAGGACAATGAGATCGATCGATTCATTGGCAAAGGGCAGGCGCTCTATATCGTGTATGAGTGTCAGTTTGACTGTTTCACCTGATGTCTCGGAGGAAAGCGGTTCAGGAAAAAACTGGTTGCTGACCCATCGGTTTTTGATCCGGTTGTCTTTTAATGCATTGATTTCGGAAAAGCCGATTTGCAGGGCGTTGAAACCGAAAATATCCGCTGATAGCGTCTGGAAAAGGTTCTCTTCCCACTCCAGCATATATCGGCCGACAGGTGTCATCAGCCAGTCGTGCATGATCTGGATTTTTATCTTGGCTTCAGACGCTTTCATGTTTGAAAAAAGTCAGTATGGTCGGGTTGGTCAATTCATTGCCAGTGAAAATCGTCACATTTGTCCGTTGGGAAAAGACGGGTTTCTTTTATTTTACTGTCAGACCGGGTGGAGTACTATCTTCTATTTGTAAAAAACAATCGTTTGTCGAATATAGCCGAAATTTTCTCCGGTGTATCCGAAAGACGTCGTTCGGGTCTTTAAAAACAGGCCTTTTGTGTCAAGTCATGATTGATGGAACTGTTTATGTTTGAATTAAATCATGTTTTTAACCGGTAACGGAGAAGAGTATGACAGAAAGTATATCGGTAACCCTGACGCATAAGGATGAATATCGTTTTGAAGTGGATTTCAATGAGTCTTTCAAAGGATTTTTGTCAGACATCGAAAAACCGTCTGGAGGAAGTTGCGGGCCTGCACAGTCGCATATGCTTCTGGCGGCTGTTGCGAATTGCCTGTCGGTGAGTTTTCTGTATTCCCTGAATCGCCTTGGCATCGATGGCGGAAATATCAAGACACAGGCCATGCTGGATATGTGCAACAAGGATGGGGTCTATCGGGTCGGCAAGATCAATGTCGCCATTACGACAGAAAAAGCGGAAGAGGAAATGCAGGGACTGGAAAACGTTCTGTCGGGATTCGAAAATGTCAGCGCGATTTCACGGAGCGTTCTTGAAGGGATCCCTATTGAAACCCATATTTTTGACAGAAAGGGAATTCGTCTGAAATAAATTTTATATGAGCGTATTTATAAGGTATCCTTTTTTAAAAGAGCGGGAATTGTTTTGGAAATTCTTCGTTGCCGTTTTCGGTTTCTTGTTTTTGACAGAAAAATAAGGAGATAGAAAGATGCAGATTGGACATATTTGCTCGAACAATGTAGTGACTTGCATTTCGAATACGACAGTAATGGAAGCCGCGCAATTGATGCGTCGCAATCATGTCGGTACGCTGATAGTGGTTGAGGAAGTCAATGGCATGCTGGTTCCGCAAGGCATCGTCACGGATCGCGATATCGTCGTAGTCGTTCTTGCGGAAGGTCTCGATCCGAAAAGCATCAAGGTTATCGACATCATGAAGGTTGAACTCATGACAGCCGTTGAAACGGAGGATGTGTTTGAAACCGTTGAAAGAATGCGCTTCAAGGGAGTTCGCCGCATTCCGATTGTCGACAAGATGGGCGGTCTTGTCGGTATTGTCAGTGTGGACGATATCTGGAAATTCCTTTCCAAGGAAATCAGTGAACTGGCTGATGTCACTACACGCCAGCAAACACGTGAGAAAGTCGCACGTCGCCGCTAGAGTGACTGTTTTTGTGAAAAAGGCTGCCAGAGGCAGCCTTTTTGAACATATGAAAAAAGCAGGATAAACATGTCTTCATAAAAAAGGAAAATCAGCCAAGTCCCAGATCGGATGGTTTGTATTTGGCAAGGAAAACCTCAAGCTTGTCGGGCGGAAGTGGTGGGCTGCACAGGTAACCCTGAATCTGGTCACAGCCTTTTTCCACCAAAAACTTCAGTTGTTCATGTGTTGCGACACCCTCGGCGATTACCGGCATGCCCAGTGAATGCGCCAGATCGATAGTCGATTCAATAATGGATTTAATGCCATCGCTTTCAGTCAGCCCCGAAATGAACGAACCGTCTATTTTCAGCATGTCGATAGGCAGGGACGACAGATAGCGCAGTGAGGAATAGCCTGTTCCGAAATCGTCAATGGAAATGGTAATGCCAAGGTCACGGACTTCCATTAAATGGGCTTTGACCAGGTCAATGTCCTCAATAAGGCTGCTTTCGGTAATTTCCAGTTCAAAAAGCGAGGCGGGCAGGCCCATTTCCGTCACGATATGAAGAAGTGACTGAATCAGTTCAGAGGTAAACAAATCCCTTGATGAAACATTCAGGGCAACAGGCAATACAGGGAAATGTCGTGCTTTCCACTCTTGCAACTGGTGTGTCGCGGCAGTCAGCGCAAATTCGGTAATGCTTTCAATCAGGCCGATTTCTTCTGCCAACGGGATGAAATTGGCAGCCGATAAAATCCCCTCTGTCGGATGATCCCAGCGGATTAAGGCTTCAAAACTGACGACCTTGCCTGTGGAAAGAGAAAGACGTGGCTGGTAATAAAGAATGAATTCTTTTTTCTCCAGTGCTCGCCTGAGTTCCGATTCGGTCATCAGGCGCTGCATCGGAGTGATATTCATGTCTTTATTGTAAAACCTGACGACGCTGGAGCGGCGTTTGCGCGCTTCAGTCAAGGCAACACTGGCGTATTTCAGAAGAGTATTGGCATCCGAACTGTCGCGCGGATACACGCTTGCGCCGGCGCTGACTGCAATCGAAAGCTCATGCCCCGATAATTGCAAGGGTTCGGAAACCGTCTTCAGAAGTCGGGTTGAAATCGAAAAAATGTCGTTTGTCTTGTCGATGTTTTCGAGAATGACGACGAATTCGTCGCCGCCCATGCGCACAACCGTATCGGTTTCATCGATGCCGTGTATCAGGCGTTTCGAGAACAGTTTCAATAAAGCGTCTCCCGCATCGTGCCCGAGACTTTCATTAATGATCTTGAAACGGTTGATGTTGAAAATCAGGATACCCAGCATTTTGCCGGATTGCCGGGTTCTTTCGATGGCTCCATCAAAAAAACTGTCGAGATAATTCCGTGTCGGCAGGGATGTCAGTGGATCAAACAGGGAGATGTGCTGGTCGGGTAAAGGTACCCCTTCCGGATTGGTCATGCGGGATAAAATCAGGGCAAAATCCGGTTTTTTATCCTCGTCCAATATCAGTTTGACGATGTTTTCGGTCTGCATGTACAGGCCGTTTTTATTCCTGAATTTGATTTCGACCTGAAACTGCCGCTGTGTATGCCACATGTCTTTCCATGTGTGCCTGGAATGAAACCAGGTATTCGGACTGATCAAATCCTTGATGGTGCGTGGAAACTCATCCGGTTTGTAACCGAGCATTTCGGCAATACGGGTGTTGGCAAAAAGGATTTCTTCATCTTCACTGAGTTGCATGACGCCGACGGGAAGATAGTCGAGAATGGTTTGATAACGGTTTTTGCCGTTTGTTTTTGCAGGAACGGAAGCGGAATCCGGGTCGGGCAGTCGATCGTTTGTGTCCGCTTTCCTGGTCATATTTGCACTCCCTGTAGCCGATATGGTATGGATGATTTTTGCAGATGAATTTCCGTTCAGATGCATCGCTATGAAATGCCGGGTATGTCTTTGACAATATACGGCAGTTTTTTCCGGTTTTTTCTCGAATGCATCAAACGGAGAGCATAAACCGTGCAGGCTTTTACCGGTTCGTGAAAAGAGTGCTTCTAGAAAGAAAGTCCAAGACTGGAAGGTTTGAATTGTGCCATAAAGGCATCCAGTTCGTGTGGTGACAGTGCGCGGCTGCAAAGGTATCCCTGAATCTGGTCACAGCCATGATTGACGAGAAACTCAAGCTGTTCCTGTGTGGATACCCCTTCAGCGATAACTTGCATGTTAAGGGAATGAGCCAGACTGATCGTGGATTCGACAATGGAAGCCGTTCCCTGATTCGTGATGACATCGGCGATGAAGGAACTGTCGATCTTGAGAAAATCGACCGGAAGCGTCGAGAGATAGCTGAGAGAAGAATACCCCGTCCCAAAATCATCAATCGAAATGGCAATACCCCTTTGCCGGATTTCCGTCAATGTCGCATGAACCTTGTGCAAATCCTCGATGAGGCTGGTTTCAGTGATTTCGAGTTCAAAGAATTTCGGTGACAGCCCTGTTTTGTCCAGAACAGTCAGAAGGGCATTTTTCAGGTCGGAATCGTAGAGTTCCGTCGATGAAACATTGATGGCAACGGGCATTAACGTTTTTCCTTCGTCACGCCACGCAAGTAATTGTTCCGTCACCGAATTCAGCATGAATTCACCGATGCGGCGGATGAGGCCGATTTTTTCGGCCTGTTCGATAAAATCGGCTGCAGGAATCAGTCCCTTTTTGGGATGATGCCAGCGAATAAGGGCTTCCAGTCCGACAATATTGCCGGTTGAAAGCGACATCCGGGGCTGGTAGCAGGTCAGAAATTCCTCTTTTTCCAGTGCCCTCATCAAACTCGTTTCGTTTAAAAGCTGGTCCAGTACAGAAACGCTCATTCCTCTGTTGAAAAAACGGAAAGCATTCGTACCGGTACGCTTGGCATCAGTCATGGCGATATCAGCGTGTTTGAGCAGGGAATCAATGTCTTTGGAGTCCCGGGGAAAGACGCTGCAACCGATACTGGCGGAAATCGTGATTTCATGTCCGGCAAGATGAAGCGGGCGGGAAATGGCGTATAAAAGATTATGAGCGACCATGTCGATGCTTTCGTCGTTTCTGACATTTTGCAGCATGATGATAAATTCATCATTTCCCATCCGGATGACAACATCTTCACGTCTCAGGGAAGTCGTCAGTCGTACGGAAACCGATTTGAGCAGCTGATCGCCGACATCATGTCCCAGACTTTCATTGACGAGTTTGAAACGGTTGATATTCAGCAGCAGGATCGCGCATGACTGTCCTGACGCAATGGCATGCTCCAGGGCATCGTTGATGAGCAGATCGGCATAATTCCGGCTGGGCAGGGATGTCAACGGGTCGTAGAGAAACAGGTTTCGTCTGTCACCGGAATAGTCCTTGTCGCTCAGGATCGTCACGATCAGGGCATAGTCAGGCCTGCGGTTCCTGTCAAGTTTCAGGGAAATTTCATTATCGGTCAGACGGTAAGTGCCATTTTCACAACGAAGTGGCAATTCAATCTGGAAATGTGAGGTCGTATACCAGATTTCCTGCCAGGATTGTACGGTTTCCGCTTTTTTCCTGTTATCGGGATGCAAAAGCTCATTGAAAGTGGCAGGAAACGAGTCATCCGTATATCCCAGCATTTTTTTAATGGTTTTGTTGGCATACATGATCCGGGTATTCTGTGCCAGTTGCATCACACCGACGTGCATCTCGTCTAGCATGTCGCGAAAAGGAATCGGGTCTTTCTGCAAGCTAACGTACAAAGCCGCTTCACTGCCTGAAGGCATTTGGGTAACGGACTGGAAAGTGCAGTAAAGTGCAGCGGTTTTTCCGTTGTCATCGGCTATGGGCAGACAATTGAAGATGGATTTCCGGTTTTCATGGAGGTTGTCACGCAGTTCCGACAGGGACAGTTCTTCCGTTTGCGATTCTTTCCCCTGCAAGGCAACGTTTACTGCCGGAGATATTTTCGGCCACAATCGAAAGAGCAATTTGTCCAGTGACTGTCCCTGTTTTGTATGCCTGCGGTCGATCAGTCCGGAAAAGGCGTCATTGTAAAAGGTATCCAGTTGTTTTCCCCAGACAATACAGGCCGGTTCACCGGAATGCAAGACAATGGAGATGAGGTTTTTCAGGAGAAAAGGCCAGCCGTATTCAGGTTCAGGATGAGTATCAAACCAGTTGGCTGTTTCAATTCGTTTTTCCGTTTTTTGCATACGAGGGGCGTTATTGGCGGAAGCCGACATCATTCCCGATATCGTAAACATCATTCTGATGAATAGCAGAATGCATTTCTTCCAAAAACAGATCAGCCTGACATCACAAGTGTAAACAGACTGTATTTGTATAGTCCATTTTTACCGTCATATTGTACATGCAACGTATTGTGAATATTAATTTATTCAAAGTAAAAAAGTAATTTGACCCATCATGCTTTCCGTTTTTCAAATGATGTATCGGGAAAGGTATTTCACGCTTGTGTATGGCGTCAAGCAACTTTGACGGTGAGAAAGGGAAAAATATCGTGATCCTGTTTGAACTTCACAAACCGGAATATTTGCATGGTGCAAACGGTTGAATACAGAAAAGCCGGATGATTTATGATAATTATCCGGCTTTTGTGACGAGATCATGCTTGCGTGATCAGGCGTATTTGTTTTTCCATTCCCGCATGGCGGCAAATGCCTGAACGGGATCTTTGCCCTGAAGACGACCAAGGGTTTCCAGCCGTTTCATGACCTCATCCCTGTCGGCACGCAAGAACGGGTTGGTCGCCTTTTCAAGTCCGATAGTGGACGGCAGTGTCGGCTGGCGGCGGTTTCGTTTCGCGACGTCGTCCTTGATACGGTCGGCGAGAGCATGGCTGTCAGGTTCGATTTCACGTGCGAACTTGAGATTGGAAAGGGTATATTCATGACCTGCAAATACCTGAACGTCATCCGGCAGTGCAGCCATTTTGAACAGGGAAGTCCACATCTGTTCCGGTGTGCCTTCGAACATACGGCCACAACCGGCACCGAAGAGCATGTCTCCACAAAAAAGCCATTTCTGTTCTTTGGCATAATAGGCAATGTGGCCTTTGGTGTGTCCCGGTACGTCCAGTACAGACAGTTCGAGATTGTCCAGTTCAGGCAATGCGACAATGTCACCCTCCTGTACCGTTTGGGTCACTTTTTCGATTGGGTCAAAGCGTGGGCCATAAACCGGAATATCGTATTCTTCCAGCAGGCGCGATACACCGCCGATATGGTCTTCATGACGATGAGTCAGTACAATGGCACACAGTTTGAGCGATCGTTTCTGCAAAGTCGACAGAACGGGGGCGGCGTCGCCGGGATCGACGACGACGGCAACTTTTCTGTTGTCGATCACCCATATGTAATTGTCGTTAAACGCGGGAATGGGGCTGACCTGAAGGATTTGATCGGTCGAAGATGGCATAGTGTCTCCAGCGGCGAAAAAAATTTATTATAACCAGAGATTTCCGCGAATGTTTGAGATTGACAGATGAATAGTGAAAAAATGAACGAAGTTGAAATTTATACGGATGGTGCCTGCCGTGGCAATCCCGGCCCGGGAGGCTGGGGTGTCTGGATGATCGCAGGCGATCATGAAAAGGAACTGTTTGGCGGAGATGCCGATACGACGAACAACCGCATGGAACTGATGGCGGTTATTGAGGCATTCCGGGCACTTAAAAGACCCTGCAGGGTAATTCTTCATACGGATAGCCAGTATGTGCAAAAGGGGATTTCCGAGTGGATTCACAAGTGGAAAGTGCGTGGTTGGAGAACGGCGGACAAGAAACTGGTGAAAAACGTTGATCTCTGGATGGAACTGGATCAGGCAACGGAACAACATGATATCCAGTGGCGATGGGTCAAAGGCCATGCCGGTCATGAAGGCAATGAAAAAGCGGATCAGCTGGCGAATAAAGGGGTCGATTCGATTTTGTAAGGTTGACGGTTTGTTTCGAATTCAGGGAGGTATCAGATGCAAACGATCAAACGGCTGCTGGCAGGACTGGTGTTGCTGGGTTTTTCCGCAGCTGCTTTTGCGCAGGCAACCGGTCCGGAAGTATATGGTTTCCGAATTGAAAAGATCAGTCGGGATGATGATGCCTATCGTCAGGGAAACCTGTATCTGTTGACGGGACCGGATGGACGGGAACAGTATATTATCGTGCGGGATATCAGCGGCGCTGTCGCGATCATCAAGCGTGAACCGGCACGGAAGTGACTGCTGGCTGACGGATTTTTGCCGGGAAACGGGTTGATTCGGTGTGCACAATAAAAGAGCGGCATGCACCTCTTTCGTGCAGACCGCTCTTTTATTGGGAAAACAAACGGCTCAGGATGGCAGTATATTTTCCAGTTCATCCTGTTTTTCAAGCCATTCTTCTTCAAATGCGCCGAGCAGTCGGGTGCATTCGACCTGATCAGCGAGCAGTTTTTTCAGTTTTTCCTTGTTGGCCTGTTCGTAGATAGCCGGATCGGCCAACTGGCTGTCGATGGCGGATTTCATGTCGTTTAACTTGCCGATTTCATTTTCCAGCCAGTTGATCCGTTTTTCCAGCGGTTTTTTCAGAACCGAGAGGCGTTGCCGTTCCTCCGCTTCGAGCCGTTTTTGCTCTTTTCTGTCCAAAGCCGGTTTGGAAGGAACATTTTCCCGGGCATCATTATGGTGCATGCTGTTTTTTTCGAGATGGATTTTGAAGAGCCAGTCACGGTAATCGTCCAGATCGCCGTCGAATTCTTTCAGCTTGCCATCGGAAACGATATAAAAACGGTCAGTCGTCGCACGCAAAAGATGCCGGTCATGCGAGACGAGTAACAGGGTGCCTTCATACTGCGCCAGCGCTTCGGTCAAGGCTTCACGCATGTCGAGGTCCAGATGGTTGGTCGGTTCATCCAGAAGCAGCAGATTGGGACGTTGCCAGACGATCAGGGCCAGAGCAAGCCGTGCTTTTTCACCTCCGGAAAAGGGAGCGACAGGGCTGGTGGCCATATCGCCGTGAAAGTTGAAGCTGCCCAGAAAATTGCGCAGATCCTGTTCCCGGGTATCCGGTGCGATTTTCATCAGGTGCCAGAGTGGGGATTCCTCGTTTCGCAGCATTTCGACCTGATGCTGGGCAAAGTATCCGATTTTCAGGCCTTTGCCTGTCGTGAATTTGCCCGACAGGGGAGCCAGTTCGGAGGCAACGGTTTTTATGAAGGTCGATTTGCCCGCGCCGTTGACACCCAGAAGGCCGATGCGTTCGCCGGTCTGGAGGGCAAACTGGATATCTTTGACAATCGGGATGCTTGAGACGATATCGCCATTGGCATCTTGCTCGGTGTATCCGGCGGTCAGCCCATTCATGACCATGAGCGGATTGGGCGATGATTCCGGCTCGAAGAATTCAAAAGAAAATTCGGCAGTGGCACGCAGGGGGGCCAGTTCTTCCATTTTCTGGAGTGCCTTGATACGACTTTGGGCCTGACGGGCCTTGGTAGCCTTGTACTGGAAACGGCTGATATAGGATTGCAGATGGGCACGGCGTTTTGTCTGCTTTTCGATCATGCTTTGCATCAGTGTCATCTGTTCTGCGCGCTGGCGCTCGAAAGCGGAATAATTGCCTGAGTAACGTCTCAGTTTGCCGTCATCGATATGCAGGATCACGTTGGCGATCCCGTCCAGAAAATCGCGGTCATGTGAAATGACGATCAAGGTTCCGGTATAGCGTTTGAGCCAGTCTTCCAGCCAGAGGATGGCATCCAGATCCAGATGGTTGGTCGGTTCATCCAGCAGAAGCAGTTCTGAGGGGCACATAAGTGCCTGTGCAAGATTCAGGCGCATGCGCCAGCCGCCGGAAAAGCTGGATACATTGCGTTGCATTTGTTCCATTGAAAAACCCAGACCGAGCAAAAGTTGTTCGGCGCGGGATTTGACGGTATAGGAACCGGCGTCGGCCAGTGCCGTATGCAATTCGGCAATGCGCATACCTGCAGCTGCGTCCTGTGGTTTCATTTCCAGTCCGGCGAGTTCGGTCTCAAGGGCGCGCAAGTGGGTATCGCCATCGATAACGTATTCAATTGCGGGCCTTTCCAGTGCGGGAGTTTCCTGTGCCACATGGGATATACGCCATGCAGATGGAAAATCGATGTCGCCGCCATCCGCGTGCAATTCCCCCATCAACAAGGCAAAAAGGCTGGTTTTGCCTGCGCCGTTGGGGCCGACAAGACCGATTTTTTCGCTAGGGTTCAAGGTCGCTTCCGCTTTTTCGAAAAGCGGCTTTGTGCCACGCATGAGCGAAAATTGCTGAAAACGGATCATGCCTTGTCCAGACCTTTCAGTTGTTCAGCCGTCAACAGGAATACACGGTTATCACCACCCGACGTGGACAGCCATGTCAGTTCCAGTTCTGGAAAGGCTGCAATGGCGTTTTCAGCCTCATTGCCAATTTCAACGATCAAAAGGCCATCGTCGGTCAGTTTTTCTCCTGCTGTTCTGACAATCCGGCGTACGATATCCATACCGTCGAAGCCACCGGCCAATGCCATTTGAGGTTCGTGCATATACTCGGGCGGCAAATCATCCATGGAAGATTGGTTGACATAAGGCGGGTTGGTGACGATCAGTTGGTAACGCTTGTCGGGGATACCGTCGTAGAGGTCGGCATGGTGAAGTTTCACGCGATCTTTCAACTGGTAATTATTGATGTTTTTCTGTGCGATGCCCAGTGCGGCAGGTGACAGTTCGACGGCATCGACTGTGGCGTTTTCAAACATGTCTGCCAGCATGATCGCCAGACAGCCGGAACCGGTACACAGTTCCAGGATGTCGGTCACGCTTTCCGGATCGATAACCCAGGGAGAAAATTGTTCGACGATCAGTTCGGCGATGAACGAACGCGGAATGATGACGCCTTTTTCGACGTAAAAGGAGTAGCCTTGCAGGAATGCTTCATTGGTCAGGTAGGCGGCAGGAATGCGTTCATCGGCGCGGCGGTCGATGATATTGACGACGTTCCCGATTTCTTCCGGCAACAGTTTTGCGTCGAGAAAGGGTTCGAGCTGATCCAGCGGAAGGGACAAGGTATGCAGGATCAGGAAAACGGCCTCATCCCATGCGTTTTCGCTACCATGACCGAAGAAAAGCTTTTCACGGTTGAATCGGGTGATGGCATAGCGGAGCAGGTCGCGTACAGTGGAAAACGCACTGGAGTGTGGTGTATTCATGGTGTCGGTCAATTCATGAAACAAGGGTCCGGCATGGGCCGGACCCTTTCGGGTAATCGGATTTTTCGCCAAGTATAACCGGTGTGGACAGCTAAAAACAGCGGGTTGAAAGACAATCCGGTATTTTACAGGAAGAGTTTTTCCAGTGTACGCCGGTAGATGTCGGTCAGGGGCTGGATGTCTGAAATCAGTACATTTTCGTCAATCTGGTGAATGCTTTCCGTGACGGGGCCGAATTCAACCACTTGCGGACAGATGCGGGCGATGAAACGTCCGTCGGAGGTTCCACCGGTGGTGGACAATTCGGGAGTGATGCCGGTTTCTTCCCGGATGGCTTCCGAGATGGCGTCACAGAGTGAGCCGCGAGGCGTCAGGAAGGGCACTCCGGAGTAGTTCCAGTCAAGTCGGTAATTCAGGCCATGTTTGTCCAGTATGGCATGGACGCGTTCTTTCAGGCTGTCCACTGTACTGGCGGTACAAAAACGGAAATTGAACTCGACGAAGAGTTCACCCGGAATAACGTTGTTCGCTCCTGTTCCGGCATGGATATTCGATATCTGCCATGTCGTCGGCTCATAATATTCGTTGCCGTTGTCCCAGACGGTTGCGGACAGCTCCGCAATAGCGGGTGCTGCCAGATGAATCGGGTTGGCAGCGCGTTTCGGGTAGGCGATATGGCCCTGTTTGCCGATGACGGTCAGTTTGCCGCAGAGCGAACCGCGGCGTCCGTTTTTGATGGTATCGCCCATTTTTTTGAGGGAACTCGGCTCGCCGACGATGCAATAATCAGGATGGATGCCACGTTCATCAAGCCGTTTGACGACAGCATCGGTACCGTCAACGGCAATGCCTTCCTCGTCACTGGTGAAGATGAAGCCGATAGAACCCTTGTAATCCGGATGGGCAGTGATGAAGTCTCTGGCCGCGATCACCATGGCAGCGTCCGAGGTTTTCATGTCCGATGCGCCACGACCGTAAAGGCGGCCGTCACGTTCAGTCGGCATAAACGGGTCGGTCGTCCATTTTTCGACTGGACCAGTCGGTACGACGTCGGTATGGCCTGCAAAGACCAGCAAAGGCCCTGTTTTGCCATGACGCGCCCAAAGGTTTGTCACGCCATTGGAAACGATGGTTTCGCATTCGAATCCCAACGGTTTCAACTCGGCCATGATCAGTTTCTGGCAGTTTTTGTCATCGGGAGTGATGGATGGCTCGGCGATCAGGGCGCGTGCCAGTTCGAGTGTCGAAGTCATACGTTTCCTTTCCTTGTCGATCAATGGTTTGTCAGTTGTCACGCAGAAGGTCGTTGATCGCGGTTTTGGCGCGGGTCCGGGCGTTGACGCGCTTGACGATCACGGCACAGTATAAACTGTATTTCCCACTGGGGTCAGGGATATTTCCGGGAACGACGACAGAACCGGACGGGACACGGCCGTACAGGATACGGTCGTTTTCACGGTCGTAAATACGTGTGGACTGTCCGATGTATACCCCCATCGAGATGACACTGTTTTCCTCTACGATGACGCCCTCGACGATTTCGGAACGTGCACCGATGAAACAGTTGTCTTCGATAATGGTCGGGTTGGCCTGCATCGGTTCCAGGACGCCACCGATACCGACACCACCGGAGAGATGGACATGTTTTCCGATCTGGGCGCAGGAACCGACGGTAGCCCAGGTATCGATCATGGTTCCTTCATCGACGTAAGCCCCGATATTGACGAAAGAAGGCATCATGACAACGTTCTTCCCGATATAACTGCCCAGCCGGGCAACAGCGGGTGGAACGACCCGAAAGCCGGCTTTTGCGAAGTCTTCCTGTGTGTAATTGGCGAACTTGCTGGTGACCTTGTCATAAAAATGAAGCGCTGGCGAGCCGTCTGCACCGACTGGCATCGCAAAGTTTTCCTGAAGGCGGAAGGAGAGAAGAACGGCCTTTTTGGTCCATTGGTTGACGACCCATTCGCCATTCTTTTTTTCCGCAACGCGAAGTTGGCCACAATCGAGCTGGCGGATGACTTCGGCAATCGCCGCGCGGAGAATGGGAGAGGCATCGCCTGCCGTAAAACTGTCCCGGTTTTCCCAGGCTTTATCGATGATTTGTTTCAGTTGTTCTTCCTGTGACATGATGGTTTCCTGTTTTTGTGATTCTTATTACAGTTCGCGTCGCTGTGTTCTGACGAATTCGGCGATACGTAAAATTCCCTCCAGACATTCGGCAGGTTCAGCGACCAGTGCAATACGGATGCGGTTCGTCCCGGGATTGATGCCGTTCGCTTCACGTGCCAGATAACTGCCAGGGAGTACGGTGACATTGAATTTCCCATAAAGTTTTCTGGCAAATTCCGTGTCGGATAATCCTGTCTTTTCGTAAACTTCAGCCCAGAGGTAGAAACTGGCGTCTGGCATGGAGACATTCAGTGCTTTTTGCAGTACGGGTACGGCTTCGTGGAATTTGGCCGCGTATTTCGCGCGGTTTTCTTCCACATGTTTTTCATCGTTCCATGCCGCAACTGAAGCCGCTTGTATGGATTCACTCATGGCGGTACCGTGGTAGGTGCGATAAAGCAGGAATTTTTCGATAATCGATGCGTCTCCTGCAACGAATCCGGAGCGCATGCCCGGTATGTTGGAGCGTTTGGACAGGCTTGAAAGCATGACCAGACGGGGATAATTCCTGCGTCCGAGACGGTATGCCGCTTCCAGCCCGCCCAGTGGCGGTTCGTCGAAATAGATTTCCGAATAGCATTCATCCGAGGCAATGACGAAACCGTAACGGTCAGAGAGTTCGAACAGTTTTTTCCAGTGATCGAGATTCATCACGGCACCGGTCGGATTTCCCGGAGAACAGACATAGACAAGCCGGGTTTTTTTCCAAACCGTCTCAGGTACGCTGTCGTAATCACAGCCAAAATTCTGTTCCGGCAGGGCGTTCACGAAGTAAGGTTCTGCACCAGCCAGATATGTGGCGCCTTCATATATCTGATAGAAGGGATTGGGGCAGACGACAATGCCATGTTCAGATGGGTCGAGGACGGTTTGTGCCAGCGAGAAAAGGGCTTCGCGTGAACCCAGTGTCGGGAGGATCTGGGTGGCCGGATCGAGAGCGGGTATCTTGTATCGGTTGTTCAGCCATGAAGCGATCGCTTCACGCAAAACCAGCGTTCCCTGCGTGGCCGGATATTTTGACAGGCCATCCAGATTATCCCGCAGGGCACGGCGTATGAATGGGGGCGCGCTATGTTTGGGTTCGCCAATACCAAGGTTGATGTGTCCGTAACTGTCGTCCGGATGATGGATGGCAAACAGCTTGCGCAGCTTTTCAAAAGGATAAGGCTGCAAACGGTTCAATAGTGGATTCATGGCTCGTGTCGACCGGAATAAGTCTTATTGATAAAAGTGTGAATGAAAATCATTATGGCATTCTTTTCATCTTCTGTTTTTCAGCAGGAATACGGTTTTAAAAGAAGCATGAATCGTGCCAATCTGGTGAATTTCGCTTCAAAAACGGGCAGATTTTTTACGGGATGAAACAAAATATCGAAAAAAAGAGTGGATGTTTATTGATGAATTCGATGATGTCCGATCATCATTTGCGCTGGAATGATTGACATGATGTGATGCAATGAAAGCAGGCATCCAGATCAAGGAATGTGTATTTGTCCGAAATATCTGTCGAAGAAAAAGAACCGAATGGAAAAGACATGGTCTGTTTATTTGTCTTCCCTGAATGATATCCATCCTTATATTCTTTTCTTTGTCATGACACGGTCATATGGTGCGAATATTCTGAGCATATCGCAAGGGCACTGACTCACAAGGCATATGCCCGATGGGTTGATCATCATTTTAAGGAAAGGATGCAATCATGGATGTGGTTATCAATAAACGGAAGATACGGGATACGGTCAGACAACTGGTCGATAAAGGTCAGAAAAGCCTGAAGATCGAAAACAGAACTCACTCGCCCACTTCCGGCTTCAGGATGCCCTGTCTGGTCCGTAACGGTTTCGGTTTCAATTCTTGTCAGCTTACTGGAACAGTCATGGCGATAAAGCAATTCTGATTTTTCATTTGTCCCTTTTAGGGTTTTTTTCATTTTTGCCGGAACCTGGATTTCCGGCTTTTTTTTTCGGAAACTAACAGAATTTCTTTTAGCCAACAAATCAGGCAGCCTGTTCAAAAGACGGGTATTTTCTGCTTGAGATCAATCTTTTTTTTCCCGTTTTTTTTGATCTCGATTGAATGTCACCATCTCGTAATGAAAGACACTTATTTTACAGTTATCGAATAAAAACGGATGGATAACTGGAGAAAAACAGTGTCGATCATTTTGTCGAAAAGGATTGGATCATGGATGACGTGATAACGAAACGGAGCATTGTGAGAGCCGTTATCCTGGCATGTATTCCCGCCTGTCTCTCGGCGGTGATACTTTACAAAATGCCCGTAAAAGATTTTCTGGTTTCTGCCATTCTTGAGAATTCCGGCAGTTATGTGAGCGGACACCCCGATGTAAAACCGGATTCCGAAATGACGGACCGGTTGAGAAAGGACCGCTGGATGGATTTGTTTTTGTAGTTGGTTGCTCGTAATGCGTTTTGGAGTTTTTTCATTTGCCGGAAACATTTGTTTCCGGCTTTTTTATCTGAAATTATCCAGGCTGTCGGGGTCTTCTGAAGATTGACGGGACGACAATCCGGATCAGCTTGTCAGGATTGATCGGCCTGGACAGATAATTGCTCATTCCGCTTTGCAAGGCGGTTCCCATATCATTTCTGAAGGTGTTTGCAGTCAGGGAAATAATGGGAATCGCCAGAGCGTCTGGTCTGGTAGGTCCGTATGGTACGTGTTGACTCAATGCCATCCATCAGAACAAGACTGTAAGCACCGTGATGAGAGTGCGGAATGTATCGATAGCTTCCTGTCCATCCCATGCATGCTTTATCACTGCACCGGTCGGTTCGAGTATGGCCATGACGATTTCGGCATTGATTTCATTGTTTTCGGCAATCAGGATATGATGGCCTTCCCGTTATACTGGCAGGGCGACGGCTGTTTTTCCGGAGATCGGGAAGAATCGGGATTCCCATGTTCTGTCAGTTTGAGGTCAGGCCTGACGGTAAAGGTTGACTCCCTGCCAGGCTGGAAGACAGGATATTGATGGGTCAGGAGCAATTGAAAAAGCCCGGCAATGCCGGGCTTTTATGTCATGACAGATAGGCTTTATTCGCTTTTTTTGCCAACAGAACCGAGAAGCATCGTGTTCATCAGTTTGACGAAGGCAGCCGGATCGGCCAGGGAGCCGCCTTCAGCCAGAACAGCCTGGTCATATAAGAGGTTAGTCCAGTCGTCGAAGTGTTTGTCTTCATATTTCAGGGCCTGAATGAGTGGATGATTCGGGTTGATTTCCAGAATCGGCTTCATGTTCGGAACTTTCTGGCCTGCCGCTTTCAGCATTCTCTGGAGATTGTTTGAAAGATCGTTTTCATCGGCGATCAGGCATGAAGGGGAATCTGTCAGTCTGACGGTCACCTTCACATCTTTGACTTTCTGACCAAGGACCGTTTTCATTTTCCCGATCGTATCCGCAAATTCGGTCTGGTTTTCCTCATTTTGTTTTTTTTCTTCCTCATCAGCCAGCTTCAGCAGATCAAGATTGCCCTGTGCGACGGAAACGAGGTTTTTCTCATTGTATTCCGTCAGGAAAGACAACATCCATTCATCGACCCGATCGGTCAGAATGAGGACTTCTATGCCTTTCTTGCGGAAAATTTCCATGTGCGGGCTGTTTTTCGCAGCCGTATAATTTTCTGCGGTAATGTAGAAAATGCGGACCTGATTTTCTTTCATCCGTGAAATGTAATCGTCCAGCGAAACGTCCTGAACGTCAGTGTCATTGTGCGTGGAAGCGAAACGCAGCAGTTTGGCAATGCGTTCCTTGTTGCCCGGGTCTTCTCCGACGCCTTCTTTCAAAACCTGTCCGAACTGGCTCCAGAACGTGGCATAGAGTTCTTTTTTTGCCGGATCGTCAGACTGGGCAAGTTCTTCCAGCATGGTCAGGACACGGCGGGTTGAACCCTCGCGGATCATTCGGACATCGCGGGATTCCTGCAGGATTTCACGGGATACGTTCAATGGAAGGTCGTTGGAATCGATGACTCCACGGACAAAACGCAGGTAGACTGGCATTAGCTGTTCAGCGTCATCCATGATGAAAACACGCTTGACGTAAAGCTTGATTCCACCGCGCTTGTTGCGGTCCCAAAGGTCGAATGGCGCTTCTTTGGGGATATAGAGCAGCTGGTTATATTCCGTGCGCCCCTCGACCTTGTTGTGCGTCCAGGTCAGTGGATCGTTTACGTCATGGCTGATGTGTTTGTAGAATTCACGGTACTGTTCGTCGGTAATGTCGGCCTTGTTCCGTGCCCAGAGTGCATTGGCCTGATTGACCGTTTCCAGTTCCGTGCCGGTTTTCATCGTTTTCGATTCATTGTCCCATTCCTCTTTCAGCATCTGGATAGGCAATGAGACATGGTCGGAATACTTGCGGATGATGGCTTTCAGTCGCCAGTTGGTCAGGAAATCGTCTTCACCTTCGCGCAGATGAAGCGTGATGTCCGTTCCGCGCTGTGCCCGGTCGATTTTCTCTACGGTGAAATCGCCTTCACCGGTCGATTCCCAACGGATACCTTCACTGGCTGGCAGGCCGGCACGACGGGATTCGACGGTGATTTTGTCCGCGACGATAAAGCCTGAATAAAAGCCGACACCGAATTGTCCGATCAGGGCATCGTTTTTCTTCTGGTCACTGGACAGGCGGGAAAGGAATTCCTTGGTGCCGGACTTGGCGATAGTCCCCAGATGGGCGACGGCCTCGTCACGGCTCATGCCGATACCGTTGTCGGAAATGGTGATGGTCCGGTTTTCCGGAGAAAACGAGATTCTGATCTTCAAATCCGGATCGTGTTCCTGCAATTCCGGTTTGTCCAGCGCTTCATAGCGGAGCCTGTCGATGGCGTCCGATGCATTGGAGATCAGTTCACGCAGGAAAATTTCCTTGTTGGAATAGAGAGAGTGGATCATCAGTTGCAGAAGCTGTTTGACTTCTGCCTGAAAGCCCATGGTTTGTTTTTCTGATTCAGCCATTTTTACCTCGTTGACAGCGATATTAAATGAATGAAACCCATATGGGGGTTATACCGGATATTTCAAGAGGTATCCAGTGCGCGAGGCTATATCGGGCGTATCGGTGCCCATAATTTCTGCGGGTGTTTTCTGTTTGCCATAACAAAAAGGGAAACGGAATAAGGAATCGGGATGTTTTCGAAATTCTCTTTTTCTGTACCCCTTGTTTATCGGTAGCGCTATAATCAGGTAAAACAATTATGCCCATAGACAAATGAAGTACTCTGACAGAATCCTCAATACACCTTCCTCATTCATCCGCGATATCCTTAAAGTGACCGATGCACCGGATGTCATTTCTTTTGCAGGGGGTCTTCCCAATCCGGTATCGTTTCCGATTGATGCCCTTCAGGAGTCCATTGCGAAAGCCATTGACAAAAACGGAAGCCGGCTTTTCCAGTATTCCACGACTGAAGGCTATCCGGCTCTGAGGGAAATGATCGCAAACAAATATCGCCGCAAATTCAATCTGGATGTGAATCCGGAAGATGTGCTGATCACGAACGGTTCCCAACAGGCGCTGGAATTGCTGGGTAAGGTGATTCTGAACAAAGGGGATCAGGTCTTGATGGAAGAACCGGGTTATCTGGGGGCGATTCAGGCTTTTTCCCTGTGTGAACCCGAATTTCTGCCGGTTACGCTGGAAGAAGATGGCCTGAATCTGGATATTCTGGAAGAAAAACTTGAAAACAATCCGGTCAAAATGATTTATTGCGTGCCGAATTTCCAGAACCCGACCGGCCTGACGTATTCGCTGGAAAAAAGGAAAGCCATGCGGGAGATCGTTTCGAAATATGATCTTGTGTTGATCGAGGACGATCCTTATGGCGAATTGCGTTTCAGGGGAGAATCCCTGCCGTATATCGGTGCCGGATATATGGAAAACAGCGTTTTGCTCGGGACTTTCTCGAAGACGGTCACACCGGGGATGCGTCTGGGCTTCCTGATCACCAAAAATGCCGAACTGATGCGTTATCTGGTTACCGCCAAGCAGGGCAGCGACTTGCATACCAATATTTTCACGCAGTACGCCATTCATGAATATCTCATGAACAATCCTTATGCCGAGCATGTGGACAAGATCGTCGCGCTTTACAAGGAACAGGCTACGGTCATGCTGGATGCCATGGAAGAATTTTTCCCGAAAACGGTATCATGGACGAAACCGGAAGGCGGCATGTTCATCTGGGTAACGCTTCCTGAGGGGCAGTCGGCGCTTGAACTTTTCCCCAAAGCGATGGAACAGAAAGTGGCTTTCGTTCCGGGCGATCCTTTCTATACCCACAAGCGGGGTGTCAATACCTTCCGCCTGAATTACACGAATGCGACGCCGGAGGTCATCCGCGAAGGCATCAGACGGCTGGGCAGCATTTTGTAAGACGGATCGACCGGTATGAAAAAAGCGCAAACTCCGGTTTGCGCTTTTTTGTTTTTGTCCTGAATCACTCAGACCGGACTCAGCCAGTGTGCATATTTCGGTGCTTTCCCAGCGACGACATCGAAAAACAGCGACTGGATTTTTTCGGTGACCGGACCGCGGGAACCGCTGCCGATTCTACGATTGTCGAGCTCGCGGATCGGTGTGATTTCGGCTGCTGTGCCACTGAAGAAAGCTTCGTCTGCACAATAGACTTCATCACGGGTGATGCGTTTCTGGATTACCTCGAAACCAAGGTCGTTTGCCAGTGTGATAACGGTGTCACGGGTAATGCCATCGAGACAGCTTGCCAGATCAGGTGTGTAAAGCCTGCCGTTCTTGACGATGAACACGTTTTCGCCGGAACCTTCGGACACGAAGCCTTCGGTATCGAGCAGGATCGCTTCATCATAGCCATCGGCTGTCGCTTCCTGATTGGCGAGGATCGAGTTGATGTAATAGCCGGATGCCTTGGCACGCACCATCGAGACGTTGACGTGATGACGGCTGAAGGACGATACCTTGACGCGAATGCCCTTGTTGAGGCCGTCATCACCCAGATAGGCTCCCCAGGGCCATGCGGCGATGGCGGTATGGATGGTGTTTTTCTTTGCGGATACACCCAGCATTTCGGAACCGACCCAGATAATCGGGCGGATATAACCGGATTCCAGATTGTTGGCGCGGATGACTTCCTTTTGCGCTTCCATCAGGGTGTCCATGTCGTAATCGACGTTCATCTGGAAGATCTTGGCGGAATTCAGGAGGCGTCTGGTATGTTCGGGAAGACGGAAAATGGCTGTCCCGTTTTGCGTCTTGTATGCACGGACGCCTTCGAACACGGACATGCCGTAATGCAGGGAGTGAGTCAATACATGGATGGTTGCGCTGCGCCAGTCGACCAGCCGTCCATCCTGCCAGATTTTTCCATCACGGTCATGCATCGGTGACATGAGAATTTCTCCTGAATTTCAAGTCAAAAATTCAATTCTAATCGAATCGGGGCATGGTTCAAAAAAATAATGGCTGGCAGGCAATAGAGTGTGACTTTTTTGGTTATGAGATATGACAATCCATGAGGGTTAAAATGGCTTTGGAGGGGGCGTGTACGGTAAAATAAAACATTCTTTCACTTTTACAAGACCTTCATCTATGCAATCCGAACCTTCTTTTAAACGTCTTGCCGATCTGGTGGATAAAGGCGAGCTGCAGGGAAAACGCGTTTTTATCCGTTCCGACTTGAATGTACCTCGCGATGCTGACGGCAATATTACTGAAGATACCCGCATCCGCGCTTCGATTCCAGCCATTGAAGAGGCTTTGAAAGGCGGTGCCGCCGTCATGGTGACATCGCATCTCGGCCGTCCGAAAGAAGGCATTTTTTCCGAATCGGAATCGCTTGCCCCTGTCGCCAGGCGTCTGTCTGAATTGTTGGGAAAACCGGTTGAATTGAAACGTGACTGGATCGGTGGTGTTGACGTAAAACCGGGACAGGTAGTCCTGTTGGAAAATGCCCGCTTCAATAAGGGCGAAAAGAAAAACGATGATGACCTTGCCGGAAAAATGGCGGCCTTGTGCGACGTTTATGTCAATGATGCTTTCGGGACGGCGCATCGCGCTGAAGCCACGACTTACGGTATCGCCAAATACGCTCCGGTTGCGGTTGCGGGACCACTGCTGGCAGCCGAGCTGGATGCACTGGAAAAGGCACTGAAAAACCCGATGCGTCCGATGATGGCGATCGTCGGCGGTTCCAAGGTTTCCGGCAAGCTCGAAGTCCTGAAAACGCTGGCTGACAAGGTAGACAGCCTGATTGTCGGTGGGGGCATTGCCAATACTTTTCTTCTGGCGGCCGGTTATCCGGTCGGTCGTTCCCTGATCGAGGAGGATCTGGTCGAGGAAGCCAAATCGATCATGGCAAAAATGAAATATCGCAAGGCCAATGTTCCGTTACCTGTCGATGTCGTGACGGCGAAGGAATTTGCCGCGAGCGCTCCCGCCATGGTCAAAAAGGTGCTTGATGTGGAGCCGGATGACATGATTCTGGATATCGGGCCTGAAACATCGAAATTGTATGCTGACCGCATTGCCAAATCCGGTACGGTGGTCTGGAACGGCCCCGTCGGTGTCTTCGAATTCGACCAGTTTGAAGGTGGCACGAAGGCTATTGCAGAAGCGATTGCCGATTCAAGGGCATTTTCCATTGCCGGTGGCGGCGATACGTTGGCTGCCATTGCCAAATACAATATCGCCGATAAATTGGGTTACATTTCAACCGGAGGCGGAGCCTTCCTGGAATTTCTGGAAGGAAAGACACTGCCGGCCGTTGAAATCCTGATGGAACGGGCCAAATAAATATAAAAATACAATCAAGGAGAAACTGATGCCTATCGTATCCATGCGTCAATTACTGGATCATGCCGCCGAAAACGGTTACGGTCTGCCCGCGTTCAATGTCAATAACCTGGAACAGGTGCAGGCGATTATGGAAGCCGCTTCCGAAGTCGATTCACCTGTCATCATGCAGGCTTCCGCAGGTGCAAGACGTTATGCCGGTGAAGCCTTTTTGCGTCACCTGATCGAAGCGGCTGTGGAAGCTTATCCCGATATTCCGATTGTCATGCATCAGGATCATGGCCAGTCGCCAGCGGTTTGCATGTCTGCCATCCGTTCCGGTTTTTCTTCGGTCATGATGGATGGTTCCCTGATGCCTGACGGCAAGACGGCGGCGAAGTATGAATACAATATGGAGGTGACGAAAGAAGTCGTCAGGTTCTCCCATGCCGTCGGTGTGACTGTTGAAGCGGAACTGGGTGTTCTGGGGTCGCTTGAAACCATGAAGGCGGACAAGGAAGACGGTATCGGCGCTGAAGGGACGATGACGAGAGAGCAGCTTTTGACCAATCCGGATCAGGCTGTCGATTTCGTCGAACAGACCCAGTGCGATGCGCTGGCGATTGCCATCGGCACGTCTCATGGCGCCTACAAGTTCACCCGGAAACCAACGGGCGACATTCTGGCAATCGACCGCCTGAAGGAAATTCATGCCCGCCTGCCGAATACGCATCTGGTCATGCACGGCTCATCTTCCGTTCCCCAGGAATTGCTGGCGGTTATCCGTGAATTCGGTGGCGATATCCGTGAGACCTATGGTGTTCCTGTCGAAGAATTGCAGGAAAGCATCAGGTTCGGTGTCCGCAAAATCAATATCGATACGGATATCCGTCTGGCGATGACGGCTGCCATTCGCCGTTACCTGATGGAAAATCCTTCCCGTTTCGACCCTCGCGAATACCTGAAAGCCGCGAAGGAAGAAGCCAGGAAAATGTGTGTTTCACGCTATGTCGCTTTTGGCTCGGCAGGTCAGGCCTCGAAAATCAAGCCGATTCCGATGGATAAAATGGCTGAAAAATATAAAAAGGGCGAACTGGCCCAAATCGTGAAATAATATCGTTTTTCCAAAAAAAGTAGCACAA
>JAEXJM010000020.1 GCA_023449275.1 Pseudomonadota bacterium
GGATCATGTCCAGCAGAAAAACGTGAATCTTTCCCATACCCAGACGCTCGTTCTGGACGAGGCGGACAGAATGCTGGACATGGGCTTTTTGCCTGATTTGCAGCGTATCGTGAATCTGCTGCCGAAACAGAGACAGAATCTGCTTTTCTCGGCAACTTTTTCCAATGATATCAAAAAGCTGGCACAAAGCTTCATGAAAAATCCGGTCACAGTGGAAGTCGCAAGGCAGAATGCCACGGCGGAGAATGTCAAACAAACGGTATACAAGATCGTGGAAAGCGAAAAAAATGCCGCTGTTGAATTTCTCCTGAAAGACAGGAATGAAGAACAGGTTCTGATTTTTTCCAATACAAAGGCCGGGGCTTCCCGTCTGGCTAGGCAGCTTGAAAGAAAAGGTCTGAAGGCTTCCGCCATTCATGGAGACAAGACACAGGCGGAAAGAATGGCGACGCTGGAAGCGTTCAAATCGGGAGACATCGATATTCTGGTTGCGACCGATGTGGCTGCACGCGGTTTGCATATTGAAGAACTGCCATGTGTGATCAATTTCGATTTGCCTTTTGTGGCGGAGGATTATGTTCACCGCATCGGCAGAACGGGGCGTGCCGGTTCGAAAGGGGAAGCGATTTCCCTGTATTCGGAAAAAGACGAACGCCTGTTGAAAGAAATCGAGAAACTGACCAAGCGACAATTGTCACTGGAAAAGATTCCGGATTTCGGCAGCAGGCCATATCAACCGTCTGTAAAGGAAGATTCCGGTTCAGGCCGGCGTTCCGAACGTAGTCCGTACCGATCCGTCGGGCTGGAAAAGAAAAGCAAGGACCCGTGGTTTGATCAACCATATGTGCCTTCGGTATCGGCAAAAAATGAAAAAGAGTCTGACAAGCCGGCCGTGAAAACAGTTAAAAAGCCCATTGCCGCTTTATTGGGCGGTTTGCCCAGGACGAAGCAATAAAACAGGCTTTTTCCTATCCAACTCTCTGGGTAAACACGAAATCCCGAAGTAAAATAGCTGCATGAAAAATACCCGTTTCGTCCATCTTCGCCTTCATTCCGAATATTCCATTGTCGATGGACTGGTCCGGATCGAGGATGTCATTGCGGCGGCTGCCCGGGATGGACAGCCTGCCATGGCATTGACCGATCTGGCCAACCTGTTCGGCCTGATCAAGTTTTACAAGGCTGCCCGGAAAAAAGGGGTCAAGCCGATCGCGGGCTGTGATGTCTGGATCACGAACGATGCGGACAGGGAAAAACCTTCCCGGCTTTTGCTGCTGGTGAAAGACAGGACGGGTTACCTGAATTTGTGCGAATTGCTGACCAGGTCCTGGCTGGAAAACCAGTGGCGTGGACGGGCGGAAGTCAGGATCGAATGGCTTGAGGAATTGTCGAAAAAGTCCGGAGACATGGGTCTGATTGCCCTGTCCGGGGCGAAACAGGGCGATATCGGTATGGCTTTCGAATCGTCCGGTGTCGAGGGTGCGGAGAAATGTGCGTTAAGATGGGCCGGTATTTTCCCGGGGAATTTTTATATTGAAATCCAGAGGACGGGCCATCTGGGGCTGGAGCAGTATTTGCGTCATGCCGTCGAGCTGGCGGATAAATTACAGTTGCCTGTTGTTGCCACGCATCCTGTCCAGTTCCTGTCGCAGGAACAGTTTGCCGCTCATGAGGCCAGAACCTGCATTTCCGAAGGCGAGATTCTTTCCAATAAACGACGCGCACACCGTTTCAACGAACATCAGTATTTCTATACGCAGGAAGAAATGGCGACTCTTTTTGCCGACCTTCCCGGTGCGATCCAGAATTCCATCGAAATCGCACGTCGTTGCAATCTGGTTCTGGAACTGGGGCATCACAAATTGCCTGTTTTCCCGACTCCGGATGGCATGACACTGGATGAATTCCTGACCAGCGAGGCGAAGCACGGGCTTGAAAAGAGGCTGGAAGAACTTTTTCCTGACGAGGAAGAAAGGAAGGCGCAGCGTCCACGCTATGATGAACGGCTCGATTATGAAATCGGGACGATCATCAAGATGGGATTTTCCGGTTACTTTCTGATCGTGGCCGATTTTATCCGCTGGGCGAAAAACAATGGTGTGCCTGTGGGCCCGGGCCGTGGTTCAGGGGCGGGGTCGCTTGTGGCCTATTCTCTCCTGATCACCAACCTTGACCCGTTGGCGTATAACCTGATTTTCGAACGTTTCCTGAATCCTGAGCGTGTTTCCATGCCTGACTTCGACGTGGATTTCTGCCAGCATGGACGCGACAAGGTCATCCAGTACGTCAAGGACCGGTATGGCAAGGATGCGGTTTCCCAGATCGCCACGTTCGGTACGATGGCGGCCAAGGCGGCTGTACGTGACGTGGGACGTGTGCTGGATCTCGGCTACAACTTCTGCGATGGCATTTCCAAACTGATTCCGTTCAAGCCCGGCAAGCAGGTCACGATTGCGGAAGCGAAAAAAGAAGAGCCGATGCTGGCGGAGCGGGAAGAATCGGAAGAGGAAGTCAAACAGTTGCTGGCGCTGGCCGAACAGGTTGAAGGTATTACCCGTAATGTCGGTATGCATGCCGGGGGGGTATTGATCGCGCCGGGAAAACTGACTGACTTCTGTCCACTTTATACCCAGGGCGGTGATGCCGGGGTCGTCTCGCATTTCGACAAGAGCGATGTCGAAGCCGTCGGTCTGGTCAAGTTCGACTTTCTCGGGCTGACGACACTGACGATTCTCGATCTGGCAGTGAAGTATATCCGGCAGCTCGATCCGGCAATGGCGGATTTCAATCTGGATACCATTCCACTGGACGACAAGGGGACGTATGACCTGCTGATCAAGGCGAAAACGGTTGCCGTGTTCCAGCTTGAAAGTCGCGGCATGCAGGGCATGCTGAAAGACGCCAAACCTGACCGGTTTGAAGACATTATCGCACTGGTGGCGCTCTACCGTCCGGGTCCGATGGATCTGATCCCGGATTTCTGCCGCCGCAAACATGGCGAGAAATTCGAGTATCCGGATGAACGGACCAAGGGAATTCTGTCCGAGACCTATGGCATCATGGTCTATCAGGAACAGGTCATGCAGATGGCACAGGTCATCGGTGGTTATACGCTCGGCGGTGCTGACCTGTTGCGTCGTGCGATGGGCAAAAAAGACGCGAATGAAATGGCAAGACATCGCCAGATTTTCCGTGACGGTGCCGCCAAGAATGATCTGACTCAGGAAAAAGCCGACGAAATTTTCGATTTGATGGAAAAATTCGCCGGTTATGGCTTCAACAAGTCCCATGCAGCCGCTTATGCATTGCTGTCTTATCAGACGGCATATCTGAAAAAACACCATGCCGCCGCGTTCATGGCCGCCAATATGTCGCTCGCCATGGACGATACCGACAAGGTGAAAGTGCTTGTCGAGGATGCGGTTGAGGTATGCGGTCTGACGATACTGCCTCCGGATATCAATCATTCGGAATATTACTTTACCCCGGTGGGTGAGGCGCCCAGCGTCAGCCGGAAGCCGGTTTCAGCCATCCGATATGGTCTTGGAGCCGTGAAAGGTTCCGGCGAAAGTGCCATTGAAGCAATCGTCAATGCCAGAAAAACGAAACCCTTTACCGACTTGTTCGATTTTTGCATGCGGGTCGATAAACACCAGATCAATCGCCGGACAATTGAATCCCTGATCCGGGCAGGTGCGTTTGACGGCTTCAATGTGGACAGGGCCGTTTTGCTGGCCTCGGTCGGTCTGGCTATTGAAGCGGCGGAACAGGCAGAGGCCTCTGCCAATCAGGTCAGTCTGTTCGGTGAAGAGGAAGCGGTCATCAATACCGTCGAGTATGTGCAGGTTCCGCACTGGACGGAAAAACATAAACTGGGGGAAGAGAAGGGGGTTCTGGGATTTTGCCTCTCAGGCCATCTTTTCAACGCATATTCGGCAGAAGCGCGGCAGTTTGCCAACACGAGAATTATCGAGCTGGAGTCTTCCCGCGATCCGAGATGGGTGGCAGGGGTGATTTCTGCCAACCGGACCCAGATGACCCAGCGGGGCAAGATGATGATCGTTACGCTTGACGATGGAAGTGGCACCATCGAAGTGACGGTATTTTCCGAATTGATGGAGCAGAAACGCGGAATATTGAAGGAAGATGAATTTCTCGCTGTGTTCGGGAAGGTATCGGAAGACCGGTTTTCGGGAGGCTTGCGGCTGAATGCGGACGATGCACTGGACATTCTGGAATCGAGATTGCATTTCGGCAAGCATATCGCCTTCACGTTGCCGGAAAAATTCAGTCCGGTGAAACTGAAGGAAGTCGTTTCTCCTTACAAAAAGGAAGGTGGCATGCGTCTGGTGGCGGATTACGTTTCTCAAGGCAATAAGTGCCGAATCGATTTGGGGGCCAACTGGCTTGTCGGACCGGACGATGCATGCCTGAACGGGCTGGCACAGCAGTTTGACGACGTCAGAGTGGTTTACTGACCGGTTTGTTTGCTGTTTTGCCGATCCTTCTCTGCCTGATGCATCTGCCAGATTTTCAGGTAGCGATAGTAACTGCCTTCCGCGTTTGAAATCGCCAGAGCCAGGCCGTGTCCCCCATCCAGAAAACCGCCCTTGATGAGGTAGCAGCGGATGAATGCCCAGAGGCCATGTCCAAGGGCTGTGCCGACTCCCGCTTTTTTCCCCTGTTGAAATTTCTGTTCGGCCGACAATTCGGAATAACGGTCCATCGTCTGGATCACCTGGGAAAAGTTCATGAAGCTGTAATGCAGCATGGTCGAGCCCAGCTTTCTGATCTTGCCGCTGACGACAAGGCGTTCATGCACTTTATCCTCGGTAAAACGGGCTGAACCGCGTTTGAAAAGTCTGACGACATAGTCTTTCGACCAGTCGCCATGATTCATGAATTTGCCGCAGTACCAGCCCTTGCGCAATATTTCGTAGGCGTCAGCCGGATCGGGCGAGTGGATGACGTTCATTATTTCATCCGCCAGTTCAGGGGTGATACGTTCATCCGCGTCAATAGAAAGTATCCAGTCACCTGTCGCGGCATCGAGAGCCCGGTTTTTCTGGGGGCCGAAACCGGGCCAGTCCGTTTCGGTGACCTTCGCTCCGAAAGATCTGGCTTTTGCAACTGTATCGTCAATACTTCCTGAATCAACTATAATCCATTCATCAGCGAATTTGACGCTATCAAGACATTCAAGAATATTGTTGCTTTCATTTTTGGTGATGAGAATGACTGATAATTTCATATGGATGGATAGCCGCCAGTTTTTCTGTGAAAAGTCATTTTTAAAAACTATCGACATAGTTTATTCGAATTTTTTCTATAAAACAAAGATAGGCTCGCCGGTATGAAGATCAGGGTTTTGTCTTTTTTGTCGAGATTGTTTTTTGGTTTTTTCAATTGAATCGTTTTTTGGTTTCCTGCATTGACAATAACAAGCATATCGGTAAATTGTTTTGACGATGCGGAATAAATGCAGGAAATTATCATTTTTTGCATGCCGGGCAACGCTTGCAAAACATTATGAGTTTATGAAATTAACTACTTTACCCGTCAAGAGATTATGGAAGCTGGTTCTGCAATATAAGAGTCGCATGTTGGTTGTATTGATCGGCATGTTGATTACGGCGGGAACCGAACCTTTATTCCCTATTGTTTTGAAATACATTCTGGATGATGGATTTGTCAAAAACCCAAGCTTCAGTTTCTGGCTGGTACCTCTTGTGATTGTCGGAATTTTCATTTTTAGGGGGCTTTCGACTTTCATGACCGATTACACGATGGCATGGATAACATCGAATCTGGTCAATAATCTCCGTGAACAGATGTATGTCCGTGTATTGAGGGTTTCGCGCGATTTTTATTCCAAGAATTCACTGGGACAGGTCGTGAATTCGCTGATGTATGAAGCCGAACAGATCGTGGAAATGCTTCGGAATGTCATGACGTCCATGATACGGGATGTTCTTACGGTTGTCGGTTTGCTTGTTTATTTGCTGTGGCTGAACTGGCGTTTGACTCTCGTCACCATGATTATCATTCCCGTGGTTTCGTTTGTCATGAGATATGCCGGAAGGCGCTTGCGGAAATTGAGCCAGGATTACCGCAACGTCAATGCGGATCTGACCAAGCTGATCAGCGAAACGACTCGTGCATCGGAAGTCATCAAGATTTTTTCAGGTGAAGTATTTGAAGAAAACCGCTTTAAACAGTTTATCGGACAGTTGCGACGTTATTTGATGAAAATGGTGGGTACGCAGGCAGCGGTGATGCCCATTACCCAATTGGTCGTCGCCACGGGTGTTTCCATCGTCATTCTGATTGCCCTGATTCAGTCCAGCTACGATCAGACAACCGCCGGTGGGTTTGTTTCTTTCATTACTGCCATGCTGATGATGATGCCTCCCTTGCGCCGACTTGCTGATGTCAACAGTACCCTGCAAAGAGGCATTGTCGCGACAGAATCCGTTTTCAATCTCGTCGATTCGCCTATTGAACGGCAGGACGGGATCGATCTGACGGAAAGAGTCAAAGGCAAGCTGGAATTCGACCATGTGACTTTCAGTTATGAGGGACAAAAGCAACCGGCCTTGTCCGATATCAATCTGACGATCAATCCAGGTGAGACGCTGGCGCTGGTTGGCATGTCCGGAGGAGGGAAGTCAACATTGAGTCATCTTGTACCTGAGTTTTATGCACCGGCTTCCGGTGAAATCAGGCTGGATGGCATTCCGATCAGCACATTGTCCTTGAAGAGCCTCCGCTCACAGATAGCCATGGTGAACCAGCAAGTCGTTTTATTCGATGGAACGGTTGCCGAGAATGTGGCATATGGCGATTTCCATCCTGACCGATCCCGGATTGAAGCGGCTATCGAGGCGGCCTATCTCAAAGACGTGATTGACCAGTTGCCGGAAGGGTTGAATTCGCCGGTCGGTGTCAATGGCATGAGTTTCTCCGGTGGGCAGCGACAACGTATTGCGATTGCCCGGGCGATTTACAAGGATGCACCTATCCTGATTCTGGATGAGGCGACTTCGGCGTTGGATACCGAATCGGAAAAGGCTGTCCAGCAAGCCCTGAATGCGCTGATGAAAGGACGGACGACGATTGTGATTGCCCACCGTCTTTCAACCATTGAACATGCGGACAGGATCGCGGTCATCACCAATGGAAAAATCGTGGAAATCGGGACGCATGACGAACTTCTGGCCAAAAACGGCACATATTCGAATCTTTACCATTTGCAATTCAAAGAATGATACCTTCGCGCGTACTGGTCATTTCTCCCAACTGGATCGGCGATGCCATTATGGCGCAGCCTTTGCTGCAATTGTTGAGGCGGCGTTATCCGGATGTAGTGATCGATATTCTGGCGCCCGGATGGGTCGCCCCCGTCTGGCAAGCCATGGAAGAAGTGAATCGGGTTCATGAATCCGGCTTCAGGCACGGTAAATTGCAATTGAAGGATCGCATGGCAATGGCGCGGTTTTTGAGAACATTGAATTACGATCAGGCCTATATATTGCCGAACACGCTTAAATTTGCCCTGATTCCCTGGCTGGCGAGAATTCCACGGCGAATCGGTTATCTGGGCGAGTCACGTTATGGTTTCCTGAATGTCATTCATCGTGATGACAAGCGTCACCCAAGGCCGATGATGGCTTTTTATGCGGCGCTGATAGATGAACCGGCGGGTGATATCACCGGCCGGTTCGAATCCCTTCATCCGCGTTTGCATGTCGATGAAAAAGCGATCGCCGAGGTAAAAGAAAAGCTGGATTTGGGAAAAGACAGGCTGACGGTCGCTTTTGCTCCCGGTGCCGAGTTCGGTTCCGCAAAACGCTGGCCTGTATCGCATTTTTCAACACTGGCCCAATTGATCATTCAACGATATCCGGAGGCGCGGATTGTTTTGCTGGGTTCCGCCAGGGATAACGAGGTCTGTAAGCCGATTCATGCCAATGTCCCCGAAACAGTGAATCTGGCCGGAAAAACCAGCCTGAAGGAAGCCATTGCACTGATTGCCGGGGTGGATATTCTGGTAACGAACGATTCGGGACTGATGCACATGGCGTCTGCCTTCGATCTGCCTGTCGTGGCGCTTTATGGCTCGACGGATTACCGGCATACGCCACCTTTTTCGAGACAGTCCCATATCATGTCGCTGGATCTTCCCTGCGCACCCTGCCAGAAAAGGGAATGTCCCCTCGGACATCACCAATGTATGGTAGAACTGATGCCCCGGATGATTTTCGAAACGGTTGAGGCTATCATTCAGAAAGTCAGACCTGAATCATTCTGGAAAACAAAACGAGATGAATAAATTACCGGGGATTAATATCATTTTTCATTCCATTCGCCAGCAAGGGGGGATGGATCGGCATGTACTGGATTTGATCAATGGCTTTTCGTCCAGAGGCATCCCGCTCCGGATAATCGCCCGGGTCGTGGACTGGAAGGACAAGCCGGTTTCGAATGTCGAATATATCGTTTTACCCGACCGCACGCCTTTTTCACGATTCAATAATGACCGGTTCGAGCGCACGGCCTTGCAGCATGTCAATGCAGACTGGCCCGTCATCGGGGTTTCCCGTGTTCCGGGGAAGGTCGATCTGGCTATTTCAGGCGGAACGCACAAGACACATTTGAAAGACAAGGGAAAAACGCCGGGTTTTTTTGACCGACGGGTGATTGCCAATGAAGAAAAACTGTATGCCAATGCGAAGGTGATTGTCGCCCATTCCAGTCAGGTCAGGGATGAAATCATTCAGGAATACGGCATCCATCCTGAAAAGGTCAGAGCACTTTATCCTTCTGTCGATACCACGGCCTTCAATCTCGATGCACGGAAAAACCGTGAAGAAGTCCGGAAGAATCTGGGAATTTCTCCTGACCGGTTCGTACTGTTGTTTCCATCCAATGACCATCAGAGAAAGGGCGCACAGCTGATTCTCGATGCGATGGAAGGCATCAGCGACCGGCTGGTTCTGGCTGTTGCCGGGAAGGATCCTCTGAAAGGTTCACAGGTATTGAATCTGGGATTTTGCCAGAATATGCCTGAACTCTACGCGGCGGCCGATGCAGCCATTCTGGCTTCGGTTTACGAGCCTTTCGGACTGGTCGGGCCTGAGTCCGTTTTATGCGGGACACCAGTCTTGCTGGCCGATACGATAGGCGCGGTTGAAATTCTTTCTGAACCCGGCTGTTATTCTTTTGCACGCAACAGGGATGCTCTTCACGCATTGTTGCTGAAAATGATGGACAAATTCGATTCCGGTACTCTGGCGCTGGATTCTCCTGAACGGTTCATTCATTATCCATATACATTCGATGCATACCTTGACGAACTTGTCCGGCTTTTGACATCATGAAAATTTCCGTCATCATGACCACCTATAACCGGCCGGACGCCTTGCGTGCGGTTTTGATGGCACTCGAATGTCAGGAAGACATTGACCCGACAGAATGGGAATTGCTGATTGCCGACGATGGATCGAGAGAAGAGACCCGTTTGCTGATCGAAAAGTTTTCGTCGGAAAGCCTTTTGCAGATAGAACATGTCTGGCAACCCGATGACGGCTTCAGGGCTGCGGAAATACGCAACAAGGCCGCTGTCCGGGCGAAAAGCGATTATCTGGTCTTTCTGGACGGTGACTGTATTCCCATGCCCGATTTTCTGGTCAGACATCTGGAGCTGGCCGAGTCCGGCAAATCGGTGGCCGGCAACCGGATTCTGCTTTCAAGAAACTATACTGAAAGGCTGTTGGCATCTGCCGATCCTATCGAACCACTGGGCTGGGGAATCACCCGCTGGTGCATGGCGAAATTTTCCGGAAAGGTCAATAAATCGGTCGGCTGGTTACGTCTTGACCTGAAAAAATGGCGGGATCGCAAGGCTTCGGACTGGCGCATTTATCGTAGTTGCAATATTGGTCTCTGGAAAGATGACTTTCTGGCAGTGGACGGGTTTGATTCCGATTTTTCCGGCTGGGGGTATGAAGATTCCGATCTGGCTGTCCGGTTATTGCGACATGGAGTCAAATTCAAGGATGGCCGCTTCGCAGTGCCCGTTTTACATTTATGGCATTCGGAGAACGACAGGAGTTCACAGGCAGAAAACTGGAATCGTTTTGAAAAATCGCTCCATGGTTCACACGTGAAGGCCAATAAAGGTGTATCCCGAATTCTGGCAGAATCGAATGATGCTTAGGAATATTGACTTTTCGGCAATGGAGCAGATTGTTTCCTGGCGTAGCTTTTCCATTCCTGCAAAACCGGTTATCGCAACTGATTGGCTTTTTTCCGGAAGATCCTGCTGGCAGTGATTTACCACCAGTTACTGCAATCGTAGCGGTTTCGGATTTCAGCTGACAGTGGTTTGAAATCATTTACCATGAATTCCTTCAACCGGTCTGTCGAATCGTATCCAATGACAAAAAAACGGGATGGATCATAGAAATCGCAGTCAAGAACGATCAGGCGATTCGTAATCACTTTTCTTTCCAGTAATAATGCTTCAGGAACCCGGAAAGAAAAGCCTTCGTAAGGAGATGTGCGATACATATCGACCACTATCTCGGACAGTCCGATCAGTTCAAGATATTCAGGGTAGGTAATACGTTCGCTAAGATCTGCCATGATGCGTTCATTGATGTATTGTGTAGCCAATGCTACTATTCTGACATCTGTTTATGAACCGTTTGGACTAGTTGGATCGGAATCAATTCTATGCGGTATACCTGTATTGCTAGTAGATACAGTTGGCGCTATTGAAGTGCTCACGGAACAGGGATGTTTTTCTTTTGAACGCATCCCTGAGTCGTTGCGAAACCTGCCTGTGACTATGCTGGAGCGTCATCAGGAAAAGAAACTTGTATTGACAGAACCGAAGCGTTTTATTTACTATCCTTATTCATTTGATGCTTATCTTGATACGCTTGTCTGGCTTTTGGAGTATGGACACGGTTAATGAGAACGAGCTGTATTGTTTCAATTGTCGGAAACTATCAGAACAATTTAGGTAAGAACTGTTCATTCAAAAAGTTTAAAACGACAATTTATGTTAATTCAAACAATAATCCGGTGGCTGCAACTTTATAGAAATGGCGACAAATCAAAAAATAATCTTTTTGATGTATTTGTCATTTCAGGTCGTTATGCAAAAGATACTCTTCCATTAGTTTTGAAAAAGTATTTTTTCCGACTGGATACCAGCAAAACAATAAAGGATTTTACGTTCAAGGATCTTTTTTTCGGTTCATTACACTTTGCCGGTCATCCTCCTAAGAAAAACCTTGCAGGAGCGGATAAAATCAAACGCGTGCTGATCAGAACTTTCTTTATAAACTATGAGAAAGCAGCGGAAATATGGAATCTGGTAGATACTATTTTTCTACCTTCAGGTGAATGTAATATCTACTTGCCGGGACAGCATGTCATCGATATCTATAAAACACATTTTCCCGATTATGAAATCAACGATCTCAGAAGTTATTCCAGTTCAGTACGTAATTTATTGATTTATATTCTTGCACTCATTTCTTCTGGACGATTCCGAGATGACAGGGGAGGGGTGACTGTATTTGTAAATAATATTTCGCCTTCTCTGTTGAAGGCCTATAAAGTCTTGCATCCGAACAAGTCAGTCATCATTCGTTTTCATGATCGTTTGAGTTTTGTCAGCGATAATCTTGTCAAGATCAAAAGTATCCTTGATAAGCTCGTCAGAAGAAATATCATAACGGGAGCAGAATCTTATTCAGAACAGGAAGCCAGGCTACTGGGTATTCAATACCGCCCGAATGCCGTCAATGCAGATGTTCTGAAAAGAGTGGATTTTGCATATAGGAATTACTTGTATACTTTCATAGGCGCTTACAAAAGTGTTAAGGATAAATTTCGATTGGACGATCTGGAAACGATTCGCAATAGACTTGGCATCATCTTCCATCGTTCTTTAGAATATATCAATGAACACATGGTCAATGTGAATAACTTTGACAATGAGCGAATCTTATATGATGATTATCTGGAAATAATTGGAAAGACGGAAATCATAGTTGATATGTTTCGTCTGGATCCATATGAGGGTTTTTCTTTTCGAATTCCGGAAGCACTGATGTTAAGTCGAAAGGTCATTACCAATCGTCTGATCATTCTGGAGTGTGATTTTTACGACCCATCACGCTTTTTTGTCATTGGGCATGACTCGATTGACCGGCTTGAAGAATTTGTTAAAGGCGATTACAAGCCATTGTTAGGGAAAATAAGAGATCGTTATGATTGCCGTAACTGGTGGAAAAACAGCAACATGTAAGAATGATCTGAAATTATATTTTCACTAATAAAATGCATGCAAAGAGTGGCATGTGAAATCTTGGTGTGTTAACGATAGTTTTTACCTATTAACATTTCAAAATGTTTATATGCCATATTTGGGCTTGCCATGCAAGGCAGTGAATCAAATCCAGCAGTACATTTTTGCTGCCAGTTTGTGTTAACCCATTCGCAGAAGTTCGGACATCCATTTCCGCGGAGGTTGACATTCTCGGGATAACCAATGAATTCTGCCGAGGTTGGCCCGAATAAGACGATTGAAGGCCCACCTTGGAGAGAATGTCTGAGATGAACCATTCCACAGTCCCCATCGATATGGACAGCTGTTTTCTTCAGGATGTTTTTCAGCTCCTCGAAATTAGTTTTGCCGCGCAAGTCAACGTCTATCCCTTCAATTTTTTTAGTATCTGGTCTTCCCAGCTGGACTAGTTTGTATTCAGGATAGTCGTTATGGAGTCGTTGTACGATTTCTTCATAATGTTCCAATGGCCATAAACGGGTATATTCACCAGCACCGGCGATTCCTCTTTGAAAAGTGATGAATTTTTTTTCGGTAAGTCCATAAAGGTTCAAGACAGACGCGAATTCGGGGGCAGCATCAAGGAAGTAGTTTGTTTTTTCCAGCTCAAGATAATCATTGATATCCGATTGGGTATGGCGGTTCTTGCCTTTTAGACGTGCGTATTCGATGCCAACACGGTCACCCCAGCTTCCATTAAGATAAAAAATGGGATTTTCGGCCTTGAATTTCAGAAGTCCCTGAATATATGTCGGTAAAAATGCTTCCTTGTCTAATTCCAGACTGTCAGAATGGTGCAGTATTTCTGGGTAGCGGACTAGTTCTATTATCAGATCGTAGGATTTTTTGTCAGGGTGTGTCCCTTTATTGATACTGGTAACAAAATTCTTGTTATAAAGTAATCCGGTAATGACTTCATTGTTCAGGTTGGTATAAATATCAAGCTGGATATTTTTATGCTGAATCTTTTGGTAAAACTGCTCTATGTAATGGAGGTTCACCAGTACGTCACCAAGCATATTGGACAAAACAAATGCTACTTTAACAGTATCAGAGGGTTTGTTTTTGTATGGCGTGTTTTTGTGTGGGAAGATATTTTTCAGAGCTAAAAGAGTACAATACAAGCTAGCTTTTAGGGCGAATTTTGATGGTTTGTCAGAATACTTTCTGTTGTAGTCCATCAGTTTCCGGATTATTTCTTCGTAAAGTGATTTCATGAGTGATTAAAGATTTGGTGTGAAGCTTACCAGTTTTTTTTGATCTTTAATGTATGATAGTTTATTTGTTGTGTTATCTGCAATAAACGTAAAAAGCGTTCATCAACGAATGCCAGATTGGCAATAAATAACCAGATTATATCAGTATCACATCATATTGCCACTGCGCATAGCCTGGCTCGACCTGAAGTGAAACCGGTTTCTCGATGAGGTCACCGAGAGCTGCCAGATGCTGGGACTCTTCTTCCAGAAACAGGTCTATCACGATTTGCGAGGCCAGAATGCGGAATTCCCTCGGGCTGAATTGTTTGGCTTCCCGCGTGATGTCGCGCATGATTTCGTAGCATATCGTCTGGGGCGTCTTGATCTGCCCATGGCCATGGCAGACTGGGCACGGTTCGCACATGATGTGGGCCAGTGATTCGCGGGTTCTTTTCCGGGTCATTTCAACGAGGCCGAGAGCGGAAAAGTCCGACACCGATACCTTGGTCTTGTCATGGGCGAGTGTCTTTTTGAGTTCATCCATGACGGCATTCTGATGTTCCGGATTGACCATGTCGATGAAGTCCAGAATGATGATGCCGCCCAGATTACGCAAGCGGAGTTGTCTTGCGATGGCGTGTGCCGCTTCCAGATTGGTCTTGAAAATCGTGTCGTCGAAAGTCCGTCCATTGACGAAGCCGCCGGTATTGACGTCGATAGTCGTCATGGCTTCCGTCTGGTCGATGATAAGATAGCCGCCGGATTTGAGGTTGACGCGTCTGGAAAGGGCCAGCTGGATTTCTTCCTCGACGTTGTACAGATCGAATAATGGCCTGTCGCCCTCATGAAAGGCCAGCCTCTCGAGAATGTCGGGTGTGTATGTTTTGGCGAATTCCTGAAGTTTGATGAATTCCTCTTTTGAATCCACCAGAATCCGGTTGGTTTTTTCGTGCACGAAATCACGCAGGACACGTTCCGCGAGATTCAGATCCTGATAAAGGAGTGCAGGGGGAGGGGTGACGTAGGCTTTTTCTTTCAGGGTTTTCCAGATTTTTTCAAGAAATGACGCATCCGTTTTCAAGTCGGAATCCGAGGCGTCTTCCGCCATGGTCCGGATGATGTAGCCACCCTTTTCATCCGGCGGGATGATCTGTTGCAGACGGGTTTTCAGCGATTCGCGTTCTTTCTCGTCAAGAATGCGCTGGGATATGCCAATGTGCGCTTCCTGAGGCAGGTAAACCAGCATTCTGCCCGCAATGGAGATCTGGGTCGAAAGCCGTGCTCCCTTGGTTCCGATCGGGTCTTTTATGACGCGAACCATGATGGACTGGCCATCGGTGAGCATTCTCTCGATAGGGACAGGTTTATCAGAGGCGGCCTTGTCGGGATGTGCCTCGAAAATATCGTCTATATGCAGGAAGGCGGCCCGTTCAAGCCCGATATCGACAAAGGCGGATTGCATGCCGGGAAGCACGCGCACGACTCGACCGAGGTAAATATTGCCTGCCAGTCCCCTTGTCAGGGAACGTTCGATGTGAAGTTCCTGTGTCGTTCCCTCGGAAACGATCGCGATACGGGTTTCCTGTGGGGTGATGTTGATCAGTATGTCTTCTTTCATGGTACGACTATACCCGCTTTTCTTAACAGTCCTGTTGTCTCATATAAAGGAAGACCCATAATGCCCGAATAGCTGCCTTCGATATGCCGGATGAATTTTCCTGCCAGCCCTTGTATGCCGTATCCTCCAGCCTTGTCGTATGGCTCGCGGGTACTGATGTAGGCTTCGATGTTTTCGGGTGTCAGTTCTGCAAAGCTCACGCTGGACGTTTGCAGGGCCTGTATAAAAAATTCTCCGTTCCGGATGGCAACACTGGTCAGCACCTGATGGGTTTTTCCGGACAGGCGCTCCATCATGAGACAGGCTTCATCCCTGTTTTGGGGTTTTCCCAATATCAGATTGTCCAGTACGACGGTGGTGTCGGCTGTCAGAACCGGATGTCTTGCGATGTGTTGTGATGTCAGAAATCGCCAGGCACAGTCAGCTTTGCTGCGTGAGAGGCGATTGACATAATCGGCGGCGTTTTCATGGGCCAGAACGGTTTCATCGACCATGTCGGCATTGACGGTATCCTGTGCGGGGACATCGAGTACGGAGAACTGGATTCCGATCTGGTTCAGCAGTTCCTGACGTCTCGGACTTTTCGATGCCAGCCAGATCATGTTTTTTCCGGAATCTGTCATGCTTAATTTCGGTGATAGGGATGGTTTTGCAAAATGGTCGAAGCCCGGTAGAGCTGTTCCGTCAAAAGAATACGCACCATGCCATGCGGCAGTGTCAGCGAAGACAGGCGCATGAGCATATCCGCCTTTTTCTTCAGATCGGGATCGAGACCGTCCGCTCCTCCGATGATGAAAACGATATCCCTGCCATCCTGTTGCCATTGCTTCATACTATTGGCCAGCTGGACAGTGGAATAGTCCCTGCCGTGTTCATCCAGAGCGATGATGCGGGCGCTTTTGGGAATGACCGACAGTATTTTGGCGGCTTCACCAGCCATGACGGTCTGGGCTGTTTTGCTGCCTGAACGATCGACGGGTTTCAGTTCCTTCAGCGCGAAATGCCATTCCGGAGGCATTCGTTTGGCATATTCCTGAAACCCTTTTTCAATCCAGTCAGGCATGCGATGACCGACCGCAATAACGGTGACTTGCATCTTTTAACCTTCAGCCGGTTTTTCTTCCGTCGCTTTTCTTGTTCGTTTGCGCACGGGGCGGGCGTCTGATTTGTCCTTGCCGTCTGTGGCCGTTGTGGCCGGTTTTGCCCTGGCAGCCGTTTTTCTGACCGTTTTCTTTTTGGGCTCCGCGAGCTTTTTCGCTTCCTCGATATTGATGGGATGCTCACCCCAGATTTCTTCAAGGCGGTAGTAATTGCGGATGGCCGGTTGCATCAGATGAACGATCATGTCGCCCAGATCGACCAGAACCCATTCGCCGGTATCTTCCCCCTCGATGCTGATGATATCGCCTCCGGCTTCCTTGACCTTGTCACGCACGGATGCCGCCAGCGCTTTCGTCTGACGGTTGGAATTGCCGGACGCGATGACGATCCGTTCAAAAAGGCTTGTCAGATTGCCTGTATCGAAGAGGACGATATCTGCCGCCTTGACGTCTTCGAGAGCGTTGATGACCAGAGCCTGTAATTTTTCTATTTCCATTTAATTTTTATATAAATTGTTTTCTTTAATGTATTTCAGAACGGGTTCTGGAACTAATGTAACCGGACTTTGGTCGTTCTGCAACGCTGTTCTGATTTCCGTCGCCGAAACGTTGATTTGCACTTCACGGGCGAGATACGTTAGACCATAAGGCGACGATTTGATTCTTTCAGGTTCCGCAAACCGTTTTGAGAATTCATCAGCGATGGCTTTGGGAATCAGCGTCAATGAATTGGACAGGCCGGGACGTGCCGAAACGGCGATATGGGCCAGCTGGAAGAGCTGTCGCCAGTTGTGCCAGGTATCGAGCCTTAACAACTGGTCGGCTCCCATGATGAAAACGAGGGGTGTCTCCGGGCCGATTTCCTCACGGATGGCTTTCAGTGTGTCGATGGTATAGGTGGCACCGGGACGGCTGATTTCCTGTGTATCGACGGTGACCGACAGGTCAAGCGGTTCGAATGCCAGTCTGAGCATGTCGACCCGCTGTTCCGGTGTCGCTTTCAGCAGGGGTTTTTGCCAGGGATTGCCCGCCGGTAGCAGCCGGAGTTCATTCGTTTTGAACAGATTGCAAAAATATTTCCCAAGTTCGACATGGCCTACATGAACCGGATCGAAGCTGCCTCCCAAAAGAATAATGCATCGTCTCGTCAAATCGACTCCGTTTAAGCTTGAGTCGTTTTCCGCCTTTCTGAGGTGACGGGAAACGACGGATTGAACATATCAGCTCATGACATCACAGTCATCATGGACCTGTTTTATACGGTTTCAGCGCTCGCCATCCAATATCTCGCCTGTATTGTACGCCGTCGAAATGAATGGATTCAACGACGTCATAAGCTGTTTTCTGGGCCATGCGCATGGTGTCGGCCAGTCCGACCACGCAGAGCACCCGTCCACCGGATGTGACGAGCTTTCCTTCACTGTCCAGTTTCGTTCCCGCATGAAATACGATCTGGTCTTCCGTTTCTTTCGGGATACCGTTAATGACAGCACCCTTGACCGGATTTTCCGGATAACCGGCTGCCGCAAGAACGACGCCCAGTGCAATGCGCCTGTCCCACTCCAGTTCGACAGTATCCAGTGTCCCGTTGACGGCATTTTCCATCACATGGACCAGATCGCTTTTGAGGCGCGACATGATCGGCTGTGTTTCAGGATCGCCCATCCGGCAGTTGAATTCCAGTGTTTTCGGATTGCCATCCCTGTCGATCATGAGTCCGGCATACAGAAAACCCGTAAAGGGAATGCCGTCTTTTCTCATGCCGTTGACGGTTGGTGTGATGATTTCACGCAAAACACGTGCGTGCAGGGCAGGGGTAACGATAGGGGCAGGGGAATAAGCGCCCATGCCGCCGGTATTGGGGCCCTGATCATTGTCCCGCAGGCGCTTGTGGTCCTGGCTGGTCGCCAGTGGGAGGATGTTTTTGCCATCCACCAAAACGATGAAGCTGGCTTCTTCCCCTTCAAGGAATTCCTCGATGACGACCCGTGCACCCGCATCGCCCAGCTTGTTGTCCGAGAGCATCATGTCGATAGCGTCGTGTGCTTCCTGTAACGACATGGCGACGATGACACCTTTGCCTGCAGCCAGTCCGTCCGCCTTGATGACGATAGGCGCACCCTGTTCATCGATGTATCGGTGTGCTGCAGCCAGATCGGAGAAGGTCTGGTATTTCGCTGTCGGAATGCCATGCCGTTCCATGAACGATTTGGCGAAATCCTTGGAGCTTTCCAGTTGCGCGGCTTCTTTCGTTGGGCCGAAAATTTTCAGGTTCCGCAACCTGAAGATATTGACGATTCCGGCAGCCAGCGGGGCTTCTGGGCCGACGACAGTCAGGGCAACGCCGTTCTGAACGGCAAATTCAGCCAGCTCTTCCGGATGGGTGATATTGACGTTTTCGAAACGCGGATCCAGAGCCGTTCCGCCGTTTCCCGGAGCAACGTAGATTTTCTGGATTTTTACAGACTGGGCCAGTTTCCATGCCAGAGCATGTTCCCTGCCACCAGAACCGATCACTAAAATTTTCATGGAGCGAAATGTTTCCTTGGCTGTTGATCAGGCAGTTTATGACGGACCTGAATGATCCTTATTCTTCGTCGATGACGGCGTTGGTATAGACGTCCTGTACGTCGTCCAGATTTTCAAGGGCATCCAGCAGTTTCTGCATTTTTTCAGCGTCGGCACCCGTAAATTCGGTTTCCGTGTCGGGTTTCATGACGATTTCCGCCATTTCCGGCACAAAACCTGCCTTTTCCAGTGCTTCCTTGACCTGTGCAAAGTCGCTCGGAGCGCAGATGACTTCGAAACCGCCTTCATCATCGCTGATGATGTCTTCGGCGCCTGCCTCCAGAGCGGCTTCCATCAGCTTGTCCTCATCGGTACCCGGTGCGAAAAACAGTTGGCCGCAATGCTTGAACTGGAAAGCGACCGAGCCTTCGGAACCCATGTTGCCGCCGAATTTGGAAAAGGCATGACGGACTTCGGAAACGGTTCTGACACGGTTGTCGGTCAGGCAGTCGACGATAATGGCAGCACCGTTGATGCCATAGCCTTCGTAACGCACTTCCTCGTAATTGACACCGTCCAGTGTACCGGTGCCACGTGCGATGGCGCGCTGTACGTTTTCTTTAGGCATGTTGGCTGCAGTCGCTTTTTCGGCAGCCAGTCGCAAGCGTGGATTGCTGTTGATGTCGCCACCGCCCATTCTGGCAGCCACGGTGATTTCCTTGATCAGCCGGGTCCAGATTTTTCCGCGTTTTGCGTCGGCAGCGGCTTTTTTGTGTTTAATATTGGCCCATTTACTGTGTCCAGACATCTTGTTCTTTCTGTGAAAAGTTAGCTAAATCGACAGTGAATTTTATCATACTGTAACAGCCTGAAAAATCGCGTTATTCATCTGTTTGTACAATTTTGTGTGGAATTGCCGGACAATTCGCATGGTATTGAAGGGAATGACGTTTTCAAATGCCGGTGAACGTGGCATGCTCGAGGGCATGCCAATAATTGTGATGGATGAATTCAAATAGCCTATGGAACGTTTTCCCAGACTGATCGGCGATGTCGGAGGGACGAATGCCCGTTTTGCGATTGAAACGGCACCAGCCTGTTTTCACGCCCGGGCAATTTTCGCCAACACGGATTTTGCCAGCTTCGCCAGTGTCATGCATCATTACCTGTCACAGGAAGCATCGGTTGCTGCGGGTGCGAAAAGCCTGAAATGTGCCGCTGTCGCGATCGCCAACCCCATTGAAGGCGACTGGATCAAAATGACGAATTCGGCATGGGCTTTTTCCATTGAAGCCATCAAGGCCGAATTCGGTTTTGAGGTTTTGCTGATGGTGAACGATTTCACGGCGCTTGCCATGGCGCTTCCCTCATTGTCCGACCGGTTTGTGAAACAGTGTGGCGGAAAAGCGGCCAGTGCAGGAAAGGCCATAGGCCTGATCGGGGCAGGGACAGGGCTGGGAGTATCGGGACTGATCCCGGCCGGAGAGCTGTGGGTGCCACTGGAGGCGGAAGGAGGGCATGTTTCTTTTTCTCCTTCAGACGAACTTGAAATCGACATTTTCCAACGGGCAAAAAAGAAATACGGTCATGTTTCCGCCGAACGTTTCCTTTCGGGATCGGGAATCGGGTTCCTTCATGATTTGCTGTCTGAAATAAAGGGGACTGAAAAACGTTCCTTGCCGGCAGGCGACATCATTGGGCGGGCCATCCGTGAAAATGATGGTTTGTGCAGCCTGACGATAGAGGTTTTCTGCAGGATGTTCGGAACGGTAGCCGGCAATCTGGCCCTGACGCTGGGAGCGAAAGGGGGGATTTATGTCGGAGGAGGCATTGTTCCACGTCTGGGCGAACGGTTTTTCGTTTCCGGTTTCAGAAAACGGTTTGAGGACAAGGGACGTTTTTCAAATTATCTTGCTGAAATACCGGTATTCGTCATTACGGATACCTGTGCCGCGTTCGGCGGGGTTTCCCTGCTACTGGACAATTATCTGGACAGATCGTCTGTTCTCTAGTGTCAGGCTTTTTGCGGTTTCAATCCTTTGGGCAAGGGGAAATTCAGGTTTTCCTTGAGGCCATCCTGTTCGATGATGGAATCGGCGCCATGGCGTTTGAGCAGGGCGATGACTTCCTGAACCAGTATTTCGGGGGCGGATGCCCCTGCCGTAATGCCGACAACATGATGTCCCCTGAACCATGCGATGTCGATTTGGCTGGCATTGTCCACCATATGGGCGATGGCTCCGTTTTTCTCGGCGATTTCCCGCAGGCGATTCGAGTTCGAGCTGTTCCTGCTGCCGACGACAATGATCAGAGTCGCTTTTTCGGCCAGGTGCTTGACCGCTTCCTGACGGTTTGTTGTGGCATAACAGATGTCAGCCTGCTTGGGCTCGGCGATAGCCGGAAACCTTTTTTTCAGCTCATGGATGATTTCAGCCGTATCGTCGACGGATAAGGTCGTCTGGGAAACGTAGGCCAGGGTTTCGGGATTTTCGACTTCGAGTCGTTCAATGTCCCTGAGGCTGTCGACCAGATACATACCCGTATCGGACTGTCCCATTGTCCCTTCGACTTCCGGATGGCCCTTGTGGCCGATGACGATGATATCGCTTCCGTTTTTCCGATTTTTGGCGACTTCGACGTGTACCTTGGTCACCAGAGGACAGGTCGCGTCAAACAACTTCAGATTCCTGCTTTCCGCGTCTTTGCGGATTGCGCGGGAAACACCGTGGGCCGAGAAGATCAGAACGCTTCCGGATGGAACTTCGTCCAGTTCCTCGATGAAGATGGCACCCATCTCTTTCAGACGGTTGACAACGTAAGTGTTGTGAACGATCTCATGGCGGACGTAAACGGGTTTTCCGAAAAGGTCCAGTGCCCGTTCCACGGTTTCAATGGCGCGTTTGACACCTGCGCAAAAACCTCTGGGTTGTGCCAATATCAGTTGCATGTTTGAATGCTCGTCGAAGAAAAAAAGATATGAGTATAATTTTTTTGTTAATTCTGGAAGACTTTTCTTAGTGCCTTATACAAAGGACTTTGGGAGAAATACCCATTTTTAAGGTAATGACTTGGTAATCGTGTCTATATCTGCGCTTTGCGGTGAGTTGCTTTCAACATCACTCGTCTTGATACAAAAATATACCTTTTATTTGTCAATACCAAATAAAAGACAAGAATTTCCGTATCGTACTATTATAAAGGTGAACATACAAACTAAATTAACTTTGATGTTCTATACAAACCTTACCATCAACCTCTATTACTTCATTGTTTTCAAGCATATATTTATAAACCTTGCGAAGTGAACAAATTATATTTTCTCCTGTACGCTTAAAGCCAAATTCTCTGGCTGTAACAATAAATAAATCGTCTGGTGTAATACCAAAGCTATGTTGAGCTATTGTCTTCATTGCCAATGCCAACTCCTCATCACATATGTAGGCGATAGGACGCAAATAATCATCATTGGGATTAGGAACTCGTACTTTAATGTCTGCAAAATCTCTTATTCTCACAAAATCATTTTTATCTTTTATTATCAGTCCATTTAGGTGATTGCAGAAAATATGTTGCACCTCATTGCGAACAACAGAAGTAGCTTTTTGACGACCATAGACAGGAGCAATACGCCTACACAGTTCTTCAAAGTGAATAGGCTGTTCTAATGAGATAATATCCCACGCAATATCATATCCCTCTTTTACGTTTTCGTTATCATCAACAATATTTAGAGGATATGCCCGTTTGTACAAATCAAAACCATAGCCCCTATCGCTAACCTCTGACGGTTCAATCTTTTCTTCAATTTCAATTATAGGAATTACTGTATCAGCTTCGCTGTTAGTGTCATCGAAAATATCACTATCCTCCAATTCTAAAACTACATGACTAAGTGCCTTTTCAACAGCATTTATGAGTTTTTCCTCTTCGTTCTTTGGGTCTCTTATCCAATCTGTTGACCATATACGATAAATAGTCCAGCCCATGTCTTCAAGTATAGACTGACGCAATCTATCTCGTTCACGGGCAGTACGAGAACTATGATATGCAGCTCCATCACACTCTATGCCAATAGCAAATTTATCACTTTGTGTTGGATGTTTAACCGCCATATCAATACGGAATCCGGAACAACCAACTTGCGTTACTACATTATAGCCTTTTGATTGAAGAAAATCATATACTGCTTCTTCAAAAGGTGAGTCAAAGTCCAAATCATAATTAAATGTGAGTTCTTTTTCCAAAGCAATAATGCCTTGTTGAGCAAAATCAATATATGAACGCAACATCTTTACACCGTCCCAGGATACTTTATCCAAATCGATGTCGGTCGGAACAATAGAACCAACCAGTTTTACATTATACTTAGCCCGTGTAATAGCCACATTAAGTCGGCGATAACCACCATCACGACTTAATGGACCAAAGTTCATATGCATTATACCCTTGCTGTCTTTTGCATAGCCAATGCTAAAGATAATAGTATCACGCTCATCACCTTGTACATTTTCAAGATTCTTGATGAAGAAAGGTTCTTCCTTATCCTCAATAAAGAACTTGTCAAAGCAAGGATTTTGCAATCTTTTATGACGAATGGCAGCGTCAACAGCGTTTTGCTGAGCCTCACTAAATGTTACAACTCCAAGAGAACGATCAGGGTGCTTCTTGAAATGTTCAAATACTAAATCGGAAACCTTTCTTGCTTCAGCAATATTATTCTTCTTACCCCCCCTATCATATACACCATCCTTCACGTAAATATACTCTACACCACAATCAGGAGCACTTTCTGTTGATGAGGGAAAAGTAATAAGTTGGTTTTTGTAAATATTAATATTAGAGAATGCAATAAGGTGTTCGTGGCGACTTCGGTAGTGCCATCTCAAACTACGTTCAGGTAAAACAGCTACAGCTTCATCCAAAATTGATTCGTATGCTCCGGCATCACTATCATCAATTACTTCGTCAGAATCAACATCAAAATCCTCATTGTTAAGCGATGTTGAGAAGAAACTTGTTGGCGGCAGCTGCTTTGTATCACCGACAATAATTACTTGCTTACCGCGCATAATTGCACCAATCGCATCTTCCGTATGTACCTGCGAAGCCTCGTCAAAGATTACCAAATCAAAATCGTAACTCTGTGCTTCCAGAAATACACTTACCGACAGCGGTGACATCATAAAGCAAGGACGCAACGATGTTACGAGATTAGGTATAGCCATAAAAAGTTTACGCAACGGCATAAGTCGCCTTTGCTTGTTAAGCTCCCTCTTTAATATAGCAATCTCGTCTCTTGCCCCATTAATTGTATTAAAGTCGGGGATTCGGCTTAATGCTCGCTCTCTTACTCTTGCTTGTGCAATTTTGAATTGTCCCTTATCGAGTTCACAGAATTCATTAATGGTTTGAGTCTGTATTCTTCCTCTAAAATTCTGCACAGCAGGAAAATTTGGCAATACTGCATCCAGCCATAAATGGTAGAAACGCTTAAGGTACGCATCTACGATATAATCAGGATCAATATCAAACTCTTCAACTTTATTGATATATTCACCAAGCTCTGCATTGTTGCATTTTTCTCGATTAGAACAATAGTCCACCCATTCTTCCAACAAATATTTTTTATCCTTACATAAAACCATACGATTGGTTAAGTCAAGGATGTTATACCTATAAAAGTCTTTACCATTATTGAAAAGAGATGCAAACCACTCTATGCTTTTTTGTAAGCTATTCTTTCGCTCAGAAATTGAAAGACTTTCATCATTGCAATATGATATAGCTCTACTATTCCCACAAATATCTTCTATAAAAGATTTAGGAAGATTGTGCAAGGTTATGAGATTCCTTAATTCAATAGCATATTTCAAGGCTTCTGTTAATCTATCCCAGTCTGTATCTATACCGTTATAATAATCTTTATATAAGTTGCAGATTATGTCTTTTTGTGTCGTTAATTCTTTATTTAGTACATTAAGAGATATAAGTAACTCTAAATCAGAGATTACAGAATCATAATTACAATACGCCTTACGTATATTTATTAAGCCCTTGTACTCTAAAATAAATTTTGTTGCTGTAGTATTGATAACCTCTACATATATTCTGATGTCATTCCACTTGGTAGTTTTATTAAAATCACATTTCAAGATAGAAACTAGTTGTTCGAAAGCAGACTCTATGTTGAATTGAGAGTAAGAGGTATTAAACTGTATAATGTCAGATATTGGTAATTGTCCTTGGACAATCAAGTCTCTTAATTGCGATGTTATTGTGTTTAGATGTGGTAATAATTGTTCAAAGGTCGTAATTTCATGTTGCATTACATCCCATTGTGTGTTTATACCTGTATAATAATTGCCAAAATCTTCTCTATAATGTTGATATCTGGCTATAATGATTGCTTGATTGTCTGAAATAAATTTCAAAGTATTCAATACTTCTAGAGCATCATTGTATGATAATTTACCCCCTTTCGACAAAAAGGTACTAAGTTGTTTAAGATCCTTGTGGTATTGACCAATAAACATCCTAAGGAACGGCTTATACTCGCCTCTGAATCTTTGCAGAACAGGATAAAAATCCCAATCTAATATTTCTTTATCAAAACGAGACAGAACAGATTTGTTTGATTCTAATATTGCATTATGTAAAGCTTGGTGAGCTTTAATCTCTGATTTGATGCGAGCCAATTCATCGCTGTTAAACCATTTTTGTGTTGGATGTATTTTGTGAATGTCAGTCAATACTCGAATAATTCTGGCAAATATGACAATTTGTCCGATTGTACTGGGTACAGACATTCCAAGTTTAGAGGCGATTAATCTTGCCTCTTCAAACAAGAAATTAATATTATTATTTATTGATTCTATCTCCTTATATATCTTATTGATATTTTGAGATATCCAATCATGTGCATTGTCATTAAGTCGTTCTTGAAGTTGACGCATTAAAGAAGAAAGTCTGGCTTTACATTTAACTGCATCAATATCAAAAACTTGACTGTTATATTTATTGTTTAACTCGTTTGTTGTTTTAACAATCCGTTCTACTTTCTCTTTATATTTGTACGCTTTAGCTATTAGAGAATCAATGTTGTGGTCAGTAACCCATTCGATAGGAATGAATGGAGACTTTGCCACTATCGATAAAATTGATATAAGATCATCAACACCTGTTAAAGAGGGTTCAAGATTGATGCCTAATTTAGAACATATAGAGGTATGTCGCTCTGCCAAATCTTTCATAAGAGGAATAGCGGCAACAACATTTGAGTCAATTTCATGCCTTAATGCGTTAGATACGAATTTGACAGATGAATCACGCCATACGTTATCTGCATAATCTTCGCTTCGCTTACCAATAGTTTTAGATAATTCATCAAGTAGATCCACTCTTTCATTAATGAGTTTACTAGTTACGGAATCTACATCTGAGATGGGAAAAACGACATCTGGCACATTCTCTAGCTTTGCCAACTTACCGTTGACATTATAGATAGAGATATTCAATCCGGAGGTGGGAGTATGCAATTCCTCTTGATACTCATTGAGCAAATTTCTTTTCCGTTCTAACAAGTCAAGTTGAGCTAAAGCCTCATCTCTAACACGGATACGGTCAATATTAATAGAATTGGCAAAATCACGTAATATTTCCTTCTTATTAGCCTTATGGCTATGTAACGTAAAGCAAAAGTCTGCCAGTCCTACACTGGCTAAACGATTATACACAACTTGCAAAGCAGCCATCTTCTCAGATACAAACAGTACCTTTCTACCATCCGCAATAGCTTCGGCAATAATATTTGTAATTGTCTGGCTCTTGCCCGTTCCCGGAGGACCCTGCAAAACAAAACTTGCGCCTTTCTTTGAGAGTATTATTGCATCTTGTTGGCTTGAATCGGCATCTACCACGTGAAATGTATCAATGGGGCGAATATACTTATCGTGGTCAAAGTTATTAAGTTCTTCCGATACTGAAATAGGAACTTGCTCGCCGACAAGTGTGGCTATTACGGGGTTTGCATTTATCTTCTCTTCATTCTTCTCCAAATCTTTATACATATTGATTTTAAGGAACGACAAATTGGTTAGGTGTGTACTTCTTTCCACATTCCAACCTTTATTCTCAACCTTGCATAATAATTTTTCTATGTATTCAGCAGGAGAATCGTGAGTAGGATCAAATTCAGGCATAATAATTCCAAAATCGTTATCCAACTTATGAGATAATGTAGGGTTAACAACGATTTCATCATCATGCAACACTAGACGATATGGAGAGGTTATTGATTCTATAAGAAGCTTTACGGGTACTAAAATCACTGGAGAAGAGAACACTTGTGATGAATCATCTCTCTCTTTCCATTTGAGCATACCAAAAGTAAGATATAGGGTGTTTATTCCTTGTTCTTCGATTAATGTGTTAGCCTTATATCGTAATGATTTTAATGTCTTTTGGAGGTCGCCAATAGGTCTATTTGTCTCAACATCACCATCAATAACGGTTTCATACACTTCTTCTCCATCATCATCAACTCGTACCCTTTGAGCATATGGGAATACAATTTCTCGTTCATTGATAACAGTAAGTTTCCACAACATATCAAAAGAAGGCATTGTAATCTTTACATTACTACGTTTACCCTCAAGAAAGTTTATTAGTCTGTTTCTCTTGCCAAAGTCAAGTAGCAGCTTCTTCCAAAGTTCAATACGATTGTGTAGCTTATGTCCCATAGATGCAAAATCTTTCTATTAATTGCCAAATTATTAATGTTTTATGTTTTTATTTCTTATGAAAAAGCGTGAACCACAATGCCACGTCTAATTTGGAAGTCGTAGGAAACCTTGCATACAGATGTAGTAATAGTAGCCCACGCTATAGCGTGAGAACCATTATGCCATCTGAGTATGCAATTTGAAGATTTCCTGCGTTTTCAAATACTTGATGAGTATTTCATGCTTATCCTATTGATATGTTGTTAAACGACTAATTGAGTTTGTTTCCGAATTGTCGTAACTTTTGCAGTTTGAAATAGAATTTCTTCCATTCAATAAAAACCGATCCACATTATTCAACAAGGTTAACACATAAGATTATGGCTATCACCGATTGGCCTGCCCACGACAGACCGCGTGAACGGTTGATCAGGGGCGGCCCCCAGACCCTTTCCGACGCGGAACTTCTGGCAATTTTTCTCAGAACCGGAACAAGCGGTAAAAGTGCCGTTGATCTGGGACGGGAAATGATGATGCATTTCGGTTCCCTTTCCAGACTTTTTTCGGCGCAACTGAAGGATTTTTCCGGGCTGAACGGGATTGGGCCCGCCAAGTTCGCGCAGTTGCAGGCGATCGTGGAACTGTCGAGGCGTTTGCTGGCGGAGGATTTGCAAAACGGGCTGACCCTGTCTTCGTCGGACAAAGTGATGAATTATCTTCAGTTGTATTTCAGTCGCCTGACGCATGAGTCCTTTGTCGTTTTGTATCTGGATATCAAAAACAAACTGATCGAGTGCCGGGAAATGTTCAGGGGAACCCTGTCCAGAACAAGCGTCTATCCCCGTGAAGTCGTCAAGGCGGCACTGGCGAACAATGCCGCCAGCGTGATTCTGGCACACAACCATCCTTCCGGAAAAGCGGATCCCAGCAATGCCGACAAGACGCTGACCCATACCTTGAAACAGGCATTGGGACTGGTCGATATACGGGTGCTGGATCACATTATCGTTGCGGGAAAGAACACGTATTCTTTTGCGGAGTATGGCTTTTTGTAAAGGGTATTTGCGTACTGAATAAAAAAAGCAGCTTTGACAGCTGCTTTTTTATCTGAATGATCAGGCGGATATCAGTTCGATATCGAAAATCAGCTCGGCGTTGGGTGGAATGATGTTGCCCAGACCTTTGGGACCGTACGCCAGCCGTGGCGGAATATGGATGATCCGTCTGCCGCCCACTTTCATGCCTTTGACACCCTGATCCCAGCCGGGGATGACATAGGAAACGCCAAGAGGAAACGTGAAAGGCTTGTCCCGTTCACGGCTGCAATCGAATTTTTTGCCGGTTGTACCGTCCTCGTTTTTAAGCCAGCCGGTATAGTGAACCTTTACGAAGGAAGAGCCTTTACCCGCTTCTGTTCCCGTGCCTATCACTTCGTCCCGATATTGAAGACCTGAAGGAAGGGTAATGAAATCCGTCATCTTTTACCTCGCAATAATGTTCAGTTAAAAAACGTTCTCTAAATATCAGATAGTACCATTTTGAACAAATTATGTCAGAATGGACAATCAATTTATCTCTCATATTTGTTTAAAAGCGAATGAATCATTATGGCGATTGGACTGATCATTATCGGCGATGAAATCATGTCGGGAAAGAGAAGCGACCAGCATTTCCCGAATGTCGTGCAAATTCTGAAAGAGCGTGGACTGCAACTGGACTGGGCCCGATATATCGGGGACGATCCTGACAGGATCGTTGCGGTTTTGAAAGAATCTTTCGCCACGTCCGATATCGTATTCTGCTGTGGTGGCATCGGTTCCACTCCGGACGACCATACAAGGCGATGTGTCTCGATTGCGGTCGGCAAACCGCTTCTTTTGCATCCCGAAGCGAAAATAAAGATTTATGAACGGATTGCCGAGACGGCGAAAGATCCCAACCATATCGATTACGATTCGCCTGACAATATCAGGCGGCTCCAGATGGGAGAATATCCTGCAGGTTCGAAAATCCTTCCGAATCCGGTCAACCGCATTCCGGGATTTTCCTATGGAACCCATTATTTCGTTCCGGGTTTCCCGCAGATGGCCAAAGCCATGATCACATGGGCGCTGGATACCTATCACCAGTCGATGTTCCATCAAACCAGGTATGCTGAAAAGTCCGTTGTCGTGTACGGTGCGGTCGAGGCGAAAATGACCCCTCTTATGGAAAAAATCGAGGACCTTTTCCCTGCCATCAGGGTTTTCAGCCTTCCGCATATGGGAAATACCCGATTGAGCAATTACGTCGAGCTGGGTGTGAAGGGACATCCCGAAAAACTGGATGAGGCGTTTTCGATGCTGGTGAAGGGGCTGGACGAAATTGGTGCAAAATACAATCTGGAACAGCTCAGGCAGGAAAGCAAATAAAAAAGTTGCACCGGATAAATGCGTGAATAAGCGATATAATGCACCACTGTGGTGCGATACATTGGAAATCGATCCGAAAGCTGTTTTCTGCATTCGCTGATGCCGGTTTGAAAATTCTGGCATGGAATATGCTTGTTATTGTACCGGTTCGTCTGACGAACGCCCGATTGTAAAAGAATTGTAAAGCTACCGACCAATAAGGATGATTAGGAGAAATGTATGTCTAGGACTGCAGAAGACGTCTTGAAGATGATTGAGGAAAACGAGATCAGGTTTGTCGATTTCCGTTTTACCGATACGAGAGGCAAGGAAATGCATGTCAGTGTGCCTGTGTCCGGCTTCGATATTGACAAGTTTGAGGAAGGACATGCATTCGATGGTTCTTCAATGGCCGGATGGAAAGGAATTGAAGCGTCAGACATGCTGCTGATTCCGGATCCGGCCACAGCACAACTGGATCCGTTTATGGAAGACCCGACGCTGTTCATGCAGTGCGACGTCATTGAACCGTCTGACGGCAAGGGGTATGACCGTGATCCACGCTCGATTGCCAAACGTGCCGAGGCGCATTTGAGATCGTCCGGACTGGGTGATACCGCTTTCTTCGGACCGGAACCGGAATTCTTCATTTTCGACAGCGTTCGCTGGAACAATGAAATGTCGGGTTGCTTTTTCAAGATCGGTTCCGAGGAAGGTTCATGGTCGTCCGGCCTGAAGATCGAAGGCGGCAATACCGGTCACCGTCCGTCGGTCAAGGGCGGCTATTTTCCGGTTCCTCCTGTCGACAGTTTTCAGGACATGCGCTCCGAAATGTGTACGCTGATGGAACGCATGGGCATTCCGGTTGAGGTACACCACCATGAAGTGGCCGGTGCAGGCCAGAATGAGATCGGCACGCGTTTTTCAACACTGGTCGAACGTGCCGACTGGACTCAGAACATGAAATACATCATCTGGAATGTGGCCCATACCTATGGCAAGACGGCGACTTTCATGCCGAAGCCGATCATGGGCGATAACGGTTCCGGCATGCACGTTCACCAGTCCATCTGGAAAGACGGCAAGAACCTGTTTGCAGGCGACGGTTACGCAGGCCTGTCCGATTTTGCCCTGTATTACATCGGCGGCATCATCAAACATGCCCGTGCACTGAACGCCATCACCAATCCGGGTACGAATTCCTACAAGCGTCTTGTTCCGGGTTTTGAAGCACCGGTCAAGCTGGCTTATTCGGCACGCAACCGTTCCGCTTCGATCCGCATTCCTCATGTCGCCAATCCCAAGGGCCGTCGTGTGGAAGCCCGTTTCCCTGATCCGCTGGCCAATCCTTACCTGTGTTTTGCGGCATTGCTGATGGCGGGTCTGGATGGCGTCCAGAACAAGATCCATCCGGGTGAACCGGCATCGAAAGACCTGTATCACCTCCCACCTGAAGAGGATGCGTTGATTCCGACCGTCTGTTCCTCGCTGGAACAGGCTCTCGAGGCACTGGATGCCGATCGGGAGTTCCTGACGCGTGGCGGTGTTTTCAGCAATGTGATGATCGATGCCTATATCGAACTGAAGATGCAGGAAGTACAGCGTTTCCGTATGGCGCCGCATCCGGTTGAGTACGATATGTATTATTCTCTGTAAGGGCGGGTCGGGAAATGTGAGTGAAAGGCGAAGACATCAGGCTTCGCCTTTTTTATGGACGGTTCTTTGTGTCTGGTGTGCTTATGGAACGATTGGATGGTCTGGACTGGCTGGCTTCCGCTGTCCTGATTCTGGATCGGGAAGGCAGGGTCGTTTATATCAATCCTGCTGCGGAAGATTTGTTCGACTATTCTTCCAAGGTTCTCCTGTCACAGAACCTGAAACCGGTTTTTGTGAACAGTGAGGATCTTGAGAGCATTTGTGAACAGGTAAGGAATCACGATCCGTCTGAAAAACGTCAGGAACTGACGCTTGACAGAATCGGACGGCCGCCCCTGCATGTGCATTGCATCGTCAAGGCCATCGATTTTCCTGAAGAAGGGGCTGTCCTTGTCGAATTGCGCGAAAACATCCAGCAGCTCCGCCAGGACAGGGAAAACAGGCTTGTTGACCAGAATCAGGCGAACAAGGAACTGGTGCGCAATCTGGCGCATGAAATCAAGAATCCTCTGGGGGGAATCCGTGGCGCTGCCCAGTTGCTGGAAATGGAATTGCCAGGACGTGATCTGAAAGAGCTCCGGGAATATACACAGGTGATCGTCAGGGAAACGGAAAGGCTGCAAAAACTGGTGGATCGCCTGCTGGTGCCTCACCGGCGCCCGCATATCGAAAGTGACGTCAATATTCATGAAGTATGCGAAAGGGTGCGCAGCATTATCCTTGCCGAGCATCCGCATGGATTGACGATCAGACGGGATTACGACCTGTCGATTCCGGAAATGACGGCTGACAGGGAACAGTTGATTCAGGCGGTTCTGAATATCGCGCAAAATGCCGTCAATGTCCTGACCGGCCGGATCAGTCAGGGGGATGCTGAACTGGTTTTCAAGACGCGGGTTTCGCGTCAGGTCACGCTGGCGAAGATCCGCTACAAACTGGCATTGAATTTGCATATTATCGATAACGGGCCGGGTATTGATGCCGACCTGATCGACAAGATTTTCAATCCTCTTGTGTCGGGTACGGAAGGGGGCAGTGGTCTGGGGTTGACGCTGTCGCAAACGCTGGTTCAGCAGCATGGCGGTATTATCGAGTGTGAAAGCGTTCCGGGTCATACCGAATTTCTGATCAGGCTGCCTCTGGTGAAGGCATGAACTGTTTTCATTGGAATGATGAACTGAATTGATGGGAAAAATGATGAGATCAGTCTGGATTGCAGATGACGACGATTCCATTCGCTGGGTATTGGAAAAAGCGCTTTCACGTGAAAGCATCCCTTTGAGAATGTTTTCCTGTGCCGATGAGGTTTTGCTGGCGCTGGAAGATGACGTCCCGCAGGTACTGGTATCGGATATCCGTATGCCAGGCATGTCCGGTCTTCATTTGCTTGAAAAGGCACGTGAGCGTTTCCCTCAATTGCCCATTATTATCATGACGGCCTATTCGGATCTCGATTCGGCCGTATCCGCCTTTCAGGGGGGAGCTTTCGAGTATCTGGCAAAGCCTTTCGATCTCAACAAGGCCATAGATCTGATCAAGCGGGCCATGAAAGAAAATGAGAACGGCACTGTCGTTGAGAAGGCAATCGAGAGCGTTCCCGAAATCATCGGTCAGGCACCGGCCATGCAGGAAGTTTTCCGTTCCATCGGAAAACTGTCGCATTCCAATGCGACAGTTCTGGTTACAGGCGAATCCGGTACCGGCAAGGAACTGGTTGCCAGAGCATTGCACCGCCACAGCCCGCGTGCATCACAGCCTTTTGTCGCCCTGAACATGGCCGCTATCCCGAAAGACTTGCTGGAGTCGGAATTGTTCGGGCATGAGAAAGGGGCTTTCACGGGAGCTCAGGTGATGCGGCGCGGGCGTTTTGAACAGGCGGAGGGCGGGACGCTCTTTCTTGATGAGATCGGCGATATGCCGCTGGATATGCAGACGAGGTTGCTGCGGGTATTGTCCGACGGTCACTTTTACCGGGTCGGTGGCAATCAGTCCGTTCGGGCGAATGTCCGGGTTGTCGCCGCGACCCACCAGAATCTGGAAAAGCTGGTCAGGGAAGGGGCTTTCCGGGAAGATCTTTTTCATCGCCTGAATGTTATCCGGTTGAGATTGCCGGGTTTGCGTGAGCGGCGGGAGGATATTCCGGTACTGGCAAGGCATTTTCTGAAACAGAGTGCGAAACAGCTTGGCGTTTCTGCCAAACGGCTGTCAAAGGAAGCGGTTGCCTTTTTGAGCCAGTGTTATTTTTCAGGAAACGTCAGGCAACTGGAAAATGTCTGTTACTGGCTGACCGTGATGATTCCGGGCCAGACAATCGAGGTCAAGGATTTGCCGGTGGAATTGCTGGAACCCGATGAAATGGCGAATGATTATGTCGAGGCGGCCAGACATGTTGCGGGACTGTCGGAAACGAAGCTCGACAATCAGCTCACTGGACGCGCCGGAGATAAGGCGGCTTCCACCTCATGGGAAGAACCGCTTGAAACGAAAGTCCGGAAAATGTTGGAAGGGGGGGAAACCGGCCTGATGGACAGGCTCGGCTCTTCATTCGAAAAAATACTCATCAAAACCGCCTTGTCCCATACCAAAGGTCGAAGAAACGAGGCTGCTGTTCTATTGGGAATAGGCCGCAATACGATCACCCGAAAAATCGCCGAACTGGGCCTTGACGATGCGACCGGGTGAAACCGCATATCGGGCGGATAGAAAAATACACTTCATTTGGATTGATTTTTATTTGAAAATCGTCGAAGTTAGGCTAAATTGGGCGATTTTCACAAAAAATCTTTGACAAGAAAGTCGTATTCGCTTACATTTCCAGCTGTTCCCCAAATCAAACGGTTAATAGACAATGGCGTTGAAAAAGCACTCCTTTTTTCGAAAATCATGTGCTTCTGCCGGAATGGCAGCGTTATTGTTCGGGATAGTCCAATCTTCTGCCATGGCACAGGAAGCCATGCCGGACTCCGGTACATCGGCACCTGCCATGGAGCGCATCCACAACTTTACCCACAGGGCTACCGAGCTGGCCATGACGGCCATGACCCTGATCGGTTCGCATTACAAGTATGGCGGCAATTCTCCTGAAACGGGAATCGATTGCAGCGGTCTTGTGCGTTATGTATTCAAGGAAGCGTGGGGAGCCACCCTGCCGCGCACGTCGCTGGAACTCAGCAGGGTCGGTGAGGAAGTGTCACGGGACGATCTCCAGCCGGGTGATCTGGTCTTTTACAATACCAGACGTCGCAGTTATTCCCATGTCGGGATTTATCTCGGCGACAACAAATTCATCCATGCGCCGTCCACCGGCAAGACAGTCCGCATTGACAGTATGGATCTGGCCTACTGGAAATCCCGTTTCAACGGCGCACGCCGTATCACCAGTCCGCAAGACCGTCATAAGATCGAATCGGAAAAGGAAGAGATCCTTCAGGCTTTCCGTGACGATGTCGAATAATCCGGCTTCATCTCATTTCATTTCCCGTTGCTGATATCCCTGGCGATCGCTTCGGCGACTTCGATGCCATCCACTGCCGAGGACAGGATACCTCCCGCATAACCGGCACCTTCTCCGGCCGGATAAAGGCCCCGGATATTGACACTTTGCAGGTCATTCCGGTTGCGGAGGATTTTGACGGGCGAGGATGTTCTGGTTTCCGTGCCGGTCAAAACAGCGTCGTGCAGTGAGAATCCCGGTATCGATTTCTCAAAAGCCGGAATGGCTTCCCTGAGGGCATCGATGGCGAAGCCCGGCAAGGCATCAGCAAGATTGCAGGGAGTGACACCGGGCGTGTATGAGGGGATTACGGTACCGAGTCTGGTGGAAGGCCGGTTTTTCAGGAAATCGCCGACGAGCTGGCAGGGGGCGTTGTAGTTGGAACCGCCCAGTTCGAAGGCTTTCTGTTCCAGTTCGCGCTGGAGGGCAATACCTGCCAGCGGGCCGCCGGGAAAGTCGTCTGGCGAAATGTCCACGACGATCGCTGCATTGGCATTCCGTTCATTTCGCGAATACTGGCTCATGCCGTTGGTGACCAGCCTGCCCGGCTCGGAAGCGGCGGCGACGACTGTCCCGCCGGGACACATGCAGAAGCTGTAAACGGTTCGGCCGTTTTTGCAGTGATGCACGAGTTTGTAATCCGCCGCACCTAACAGGGGATTGCCGGCGGAGGGACCCAGACGGCATTCATCGATCATGGATTGCGGATGTTCGATACGGAAACCGACAGAGAAGGGCTTGGCTTCGAGCGTCACCCCCCGTTTGTGGAGCATTTCAAACGTGTCTCGCGCACTGTGGCCCGGCGCGAGAATGACGTGGCTGGAATGAATCGTTTTTCCGTCCTGCAAAATGACGCCGCGGATTTGTCCGTTATCGATGATCAGGTCATCGACCCGGCTTTCATAGTGGTATTCACCACCCAGCGATATGATCTCTTCCCGTATTTCCTCAATGATCCTGACGAGCCTGAACGTACCGATATGCGGTTTCCCGATGTAGAGAATTTCCTCCGGCGCACCGGCCTTGACCAGTTCGTTTAAGACTTTCCGGCCGTAATGCTTCGGGTCGCGGATCTGGGTGTGCAGTTTCCCATCGGAAAACGTACCGGCACCGCCCTCGCCGAACTGGACGTTCGATTCCGGATTCAGTTGCCGTTCACGCCAGAAGCCGAAGGTGTCTTTGGTACGTTCCCGAACGTTTTTGCCGCGTTCGAGAATGATCGGTCTGAAACCGCTCTGGGCCAGTATCAGTGCCGCGAACAGCCCGCAGGGCCCGCAGCCCACGACAATCGGGCGCAAAAAAGGCCTGTCAGGTGCCTTGGCGACGAACCGGTAGGTCATGTCAGGTGCTTTGCGGATATGGGGATGACCTTCGAACTGCCGCAACAGGGAGGTTTCATTCGTGACGTCCACATCAATGGTATAAGAAAAGACAATGGCCGATTTCTTGCGCGCATCGTAATTTCTGCGATAAATCGTAAAGCCGCCCATTTCATTTTCAGTGATAAGAAGGCGGTCGAGTATGGCTTTTTTGAGTTCCTGATCGTTATGATCGATGGGAAGCCGGATTTCTGTCAGTCGCAACATGGAGTGTGAACGCGGTAGTGTCAGTCATGATCAGGCAAAAGGCTCTGACCCGTTTCAGGATGTATTGTACATTGCTTCATGACCGGAAATGAAATCGACTCGTGTGGCTGATCCGTGCGTCAGAAACGGAAAGAAAAAAGCCTTCCCGAAAGGGAAGGCCTGAAGTGATAAGGGATAAGGAATGGTCCGCTTATTTGGTGGTGGTATTCGGTGGAGTACCTGTTGCTGTGGCGGCAGCGGTAACCGCAGCAGGGTTTTCCAGATCCTGCAATGGAGCGGAATAGGCGTCGGTTTCGCTTTTCGGCGCCATTTGCCAGGACGGTTTTCTGACAGCATAGAAAATGAATGGTGGCGCACCGGTCACGATCAGTCCGGCAACCAGAATGCCGATGTATTCGAGTACCGGCATATTGCTGAACTGGCTGGGTGGAATCAGGCCGAAAATGATGGCCAGAATTGTCGCTGCCAGACCCAGATAACACCAGAAGTGCAGACCTTTCAGCACGAAACCGCGTTTGACATGAGGCTGGGTCTTGCGCAGTTTCATGGCCGACATGAACATGAAGATGTAAATGATCAGGTACATCAGGGCCGCCATCGCGGAAATCATCCAGAACGCGTCCGAGACGTTGTCGATGAAAATATAAATGGTCGACAACAGGGTAACCAGAATTGCCTGCAGGATGAGGATGTTCGACTGGACGCCGTTTTTGTTGACTTTCTGCAAAATCGGAGGGAAGCAACCGGATTTGCCGACAAACAACAAACCTTTGGATGGGCCGGCTGTCCAGGAAAGCACCCCACCCAATGCACCGATGATCAGCAGTGCACCCATGATCGGAGTGATCCATGTCGTATGGAAAGCGTCGAAGAAGGCGGCATAGGCCTGAATGACGCCAGCGGTCAGGCTGGTGGAGTCGGCAGGTACGACCAGTGAGATCGCGAGGGTCGGTGGAATGAAAATCAGCACGATCATGATTCCGGCCAGCAGAATGGCTTTCGGCATCTGGCGTTCCGGATTTTTCAGTTCACGGGCATGGATCGCATTCATTTCAATGCCGGCATATGCCAGGAAGTTGCTGACGATCAGTACCAGACCGGCAATGCTGCCCACGAATTCTTTCCAGTAATCCGGATGCAAATGGTGAACGCCTGCCGGGATATGGGTGCTTTCGTGGAATACGGATGGAATCATGGCGCTCCAGCTGATCGGTGCGGCGGACGGGTTGCCCATCGCCAGCCAGATGATGCCCAAAATGACCAGTGCGGCGGCTGGCAGAGCCGTACCCAGCAGCATGAACCATTTGGTGAATTTTGACAGCGTATCGAAGCCTTTCATGGCGAGGAACGTCGATGCCCAGTAAAAGACGATAATCACCACGCAGGTGAATACCCCGTTATTCGCCAGTTTCGGGTTGAACAGATAGGCCAGTGTACTGGCTGCAAAACCCAGGACAGACGGGTACCAGACGACGACCTCGATCCAGAGGAACCAGATCGCGAAGAAACCCAGACGATCTCCGTAAGCCTGTTTGACCCAGCCGTAAATACCACCGTTCCAGCCGGTACCCAGTTCGGATGCGACGAGAGCGACAGGAACGAAGAACAGGACGGCGGGAATCAAAAACAGCATGATGGAACCAAGGCCGTAAACGGCCATGGCCGGAAGCGAACGAATACTTGCCACCGCAGCCACCATCATGAACGAGATGGTGAGCCACGAGATGTAAGCAGGTGCTTTAGTATTGGTAGTGGTAGCCATAAATACCTCTTCTTTGAAAACCGGACTTTTCGGTAAAAAGTCCCTTATTATTTGTTGAGAAGACTCCAACCCAATTTTTCGCTCAGGAAAGCCCCCACTTTCTGTCCTTTCACACTGTTTCCGTAAACATCAAGGGGCGGGGCGAAAACGGCAAGGGCGCAAACGCCAGGTACGATGGCGAGAATGCCGCCACCGACGCCGCTCTTGCCGGGCAGACCGGTGTTGTACAGCCAGCTGCCCGTATTGTCATAAAGGCCGTTCATCGTCATTTCGGCCAGAATCGGCTGGACATTTTCACGGCGGATGACTTGTTTTTTCGTGACCGGATTGACGCCGTGGTTGGCAATCGTTCCGCCCATGATCGCCAGATCACGGCAGGTGATCGCTACCGAACACTGGCGGGTATAGACGTCACAGGCCTGATCCGGATCGGTGAACATCTTGCCGCTGTTTTTCAACAGCCATGAAATACCCCGGTTATGGGCGTTCGTATCCGATTCCGATTTATAGACTTCCTCGTTGACGGACAAATCCCTGCCGGCGAACAGGCTGTACGTACTGATGATCTGGTTCCATCGGTCGTCGGCCGATTTGGCGTTCAGCAGGCTGACGGTAGCGATGGCGCCGGCATTGTCGAACGGATTGCTCGGGTGTTCATTGTGCAGTTCCAGTGCGATGACCGAGTTGAACGGCTCACCGGTGGCATCCGAACCAATGGTGGCAAGGAACTTGTCCCTGCCGATTTCCTCCAGCACTTTCGCCAGCGTGAAGACCTTGGAAATCGATTCGATCGCAAACTCGTATTTCGTATCGCCGACTTCAAGTACCTGTCCGTCAGGAAAACAGACGGCGATACCGAACAGGTCGGATGGGACAGAGGCCAGATACGGAATGTAGCTGGCATTTGCGCCGCCCTTGTCTGAGGAGATGGTCTGGTGAGCAGAGGTCATAAAGTCCAACACCTGTTTCCTTTGCTCCTGATTTTGATTGACGCTCATGTTATTGCCTTTACAAGAATGTTTTTATTTATTCCCTCTGCATGGAGGAATGGGTCGATTATCTGCCGCTGTGGTTACCCATCTGGGCTTCCTTGCCGGTAAAGCCGTGTGGCTGATGGCTGTCGAAGAAATCGATGGAGCGTTTGAAGTCTTCCAGCAGCAGGGAAGCCATGTCGGCGGAAAGGCCCTGTTTCACCAGAATGCGCTGTACGATGATGTTGTCGGCATGAGGTGGCAGGGAATAAGCCGGGACGAGCCATCCACGGGTTCTCAGATGATCGGCAAGGTCGTACAGGGTGTAATTGGTTTTCGCACCGTCCCTGATTTTCCAGGTCAGGGCAGGAATGCCATCCTGTTCCCTGCCGCTGTGGATCATGTCGAACGGGCCGATCATTTGCAGTCCTTCAGCCAGCATCTGTGCCGTCTTGTAGCAGTCGCCGTGAATACGCTGGTAACCTTCCTTGCCCAGACGCAGCAGGTTGTAGTACTGGCAAATCACCTGACCGGCAGGGCGGGAAAAGTTCAGTGCGAAGGTCGGCAAATCTCCACCCAGATAGTTCACGTGGAAGATCAGGCCTTCCGGCAGATCTTTCGTTTCACGCCAGACGACCCAGCCTACCCCCAGAGGAGCCAGACCGAATTTGTGGCCGGACGTGCTGATGGATTTGACGCGTGGCAGGCGGAAATCCCATACCATTTCAGGAGCGCAGAACGGGGCGAGAAAACCACCGCTGGCACCGTCGACGTGGATGTCGATGTCCAGTCCTTTTTCCGCCTGAAGTTTATCAAGGGCGTCGGCAAGCGGTTTTACGGGTTCATACAGGCCGGTATAAGTCTGGCCCAGAGTCGGAACGACCACAATGGTGTTTTCATCGACCATCGAGAGCATGTCTTCCGGTGCCATGACGTAATGGTTGTCGCGCATGGGCATTTCGCGGATTTCAATGTCCCAGTAACGGGCGAATTTCAGCCAGCAAACCTGAACCGGGCCACAAACCATGTTGGGTTTGTCGATCGGTTTGCCTGCCGCTTTCCTTTTCGCACGCCAGCGCCACAGGGCGGCCAGACCGCCCAGCATACAGGCTTCACTCGAACCGACAGTCGAGGTGCCGATGGTAGTGGCGGAATCGGGTGCGTTCCACAGGTCGGCGATCATGTGCACACAGTAGTTTTCGATAGCGGCTGTCTGGGGATACTCGTCCTTGTCGATCATGTTCTTGTCGATCGACAGATCCATCAGAGCGTGCAGTTCTTCTTCTTCGAACGTCTGGCAGAAGGTCGCGAGATTCTGGCGGGCATTGCCGTCCAGATACAATTCGTCGTGAACGACCTGATAAACGTCGTAGGCGTTTTGCTCGTCATTGGGAAAGGTCTTTTTATTGGCTGCTTTCGAGACGAACGGGGAACCGAAGACCGGATCGTTACGGGTCAGGTCGGAATTGCTGAGATATGCCATTGAAGCCTCCAGAGTGCTTAGCGGTTGATAACAGTTCAATCCGTCAATACATAGAAATGATATTGACGGAATTTCTTCATTTTTCCGGGTTGTCTGATGTGGCCAGTGATGTATCCGGATACGTGCCGGATTTTGTTTTCAGAAAACCAAACGGAAAAATCGTTTAATCGAACGGTTTAAATGTACCCGGACTGTCATTTCATCATTTGAGCTTCCTTAAACGGACGAGGATTAAACGGGAGGCTCCTCACTGGAAAAGCGGAGGGTGACGGAGACAAAATACCTGCAGGTAATATTCCGGAACGGGGTTCGGACGATCCCATGGAAGACAGGAAAAACAAGGGAAAAATTTTCCGTCGGAAACAAAAAAACGGAATGGATTTGACCATTCCGTCAAAAGAAGGAAGAAAAGGCAGAAAGCGGATCAGTGACCGGATGGATCGACATCCTGGGCCGCTTCAAACAGGAACCAGATACGTCTTTCCGTTTCGTCTATCCAGTTTTCGATCAGGCTGGCGGTAGCGACATCGTTGTATTTGTCGCAGACTTCGTGTGCGTCCCGCATAAAACCCAGAAGGATCAGGTTGTCGTCTTTCAGTTCGTTCAACATGTCCAGAGGATCGACGTAGGGCTCGTTATTGTCACGAATGCGCTGTTGCCCGGAAATTTCGCTGATGGAGTGCAGGGTCTGTGCTCCCAGTTTTCGGACGCGTTCGGCAATGACGTCCGTCATGTCGAAGAGCTGGTCACCATGTTCGTCGAACATCAGGTGGTAATCACGGAAATGCGGGCCGGAAAGGTGCCAGTGGAAATTCTTGGTTTTCAGGTAGAGCGCGAAAACGTCTGCCAGAATTGGATTCATCGCTTGCTGGATCCTGGTGATGCCTTCCGCAGACAGGTCGGAAGTGGTGCACAAACGGGAAACAGGATTCGATTTTTTCATGGAAGACCTCGATATATCAATTTTGTTAACTGTCTTGTTGCCTGTGGCGACGGAATGTTTCGTGGACATTTTTTTCCCAATCATAAAAAGTATGCAACGTGCCCGTAGCCTGAAATGAACGCCAACGGTTGTGCCTGTTCCGTCTCCGGTGGACTGATCATCAATACAGGTACATATTGCATCGAAAGAAACCTGACTTCAGATGGCGGAAATTTCTGATGAAAGCGAGGGGGAAAACGCACCCTTCAATTTCTTTCATTTTTCAATGGTAACGGGGAATGAAACGGTGTTATTGATCTCGGTCATAGGGGAAGGGATATATGTAAAAAAGCAAAAACAAAAGCCAGCATCATGCTGGCTTTTGTTCTCTGGCAGGGCCGGATCAATCTTCCCTGCGCATGTGCGGGAACAGGATGACGTCGCGGATATTCGGGGAATCGGTCAGAAGCATGACCAGACGGTCGATACCGATGCCGCAGCCACCTGCCGGAGGCATGCCGTATTCCAGTGCACGGATGTAATCGGAATCGTAATACATCGCTTCCTCGTCACCGGCGTCCTTGGCCTCGACCTGTTTCATGAAACGGGCGGCCTGGTCTTCCGGGTCGTTCAGTTCCGAGAATCCGTTGGCGATTTCACGTCCGACCATGAACAGCTCGAAACGTTCCGTAATGCCGGGACGGGTGTCCGATGCACGGGCCAGCGGGGACACTTCGACAGGGTAGTCGATGATATAGGTCGGTTCCCACAGTTTCGCTTCAGCCGTTTCTTCAAACAGGGCCAGCTGCATGGCGCCGACACCAACCGTCGGCAGCAGTTTGACGCCGAATTTCCCAAGTTCTGCGCGCAGGAATTCGGCGTCGTTCAATTGTTCCGTGGTGTAGTGTGGCGCATGTTTGGCGATGGCTTCCAGAATCGTCAGACGATTGAACGGCCTGGAGAAGTCCAGCTCCCTGCCCTGATAGGTGATGAGCGGTGTACCGTAGGTGTCGATGACAGCCTGACGGATCAGCGTTTCGGTGAAGTCCATCAGCCATTTGTAATCGACATAGGCGGCATAGAATTCCATCATCGTGAATTCAGGGTTATGACGGGGGGAAACGCCCTCGTTGCGGAAGTTGCGGTTCAGTTCGAAAACCCGTTCGAAACCGCCGACCAGCAAACGTTTCAGATAAAGTTCGGGGGCAATGCGCATGAACATCTGCATGTCCAGTGCATTATGGTAGGTGATGAACGGTTTGGCCGCGGCACCCCCCGGAATCGAATGCAGCATCGGGGTTTCCACTTCCATGAAACTGTTTTCGCCCATAAAGCGGCGGATGGATGCGATGGCTGCGGTTCTGGCCTTGAACGTGCGGCGGGTTTCCTCGCTCATGATCAGATCGACGTAACGCTGGCGGTATTTCAGTTCCTGATCGGACAGGCCGTGGAACTTGTCCGGTAGCGGACGGACCGATTTGGTGATCAGCCGTACTTCAGTGACACGGATGGACAGTTCACCCGTTCTGGTTTTGAACAGCGTGCCGGTTGCACCGAGAATGTCGCCGATATCGTATCGTTTGAAAGCGTCATGCGCTTCCTTGCCGGTCGCGTCGTTCGACAGGAAAAGCTGGATACGGCCATTGGCCTGCGATCCGGAAGCATCCTGCAATGTCGCGAACGACGCTTTTCCCATAACCCGTTTCAGCATCATGCGGCCGGCAACACATACCTCGATCTGAGCCGCTTCCAGTGCTTCGTTATCCATGCTGTCGTATTTCGCGTGAATGTCGTCTGCCTTGTTTTTGGGACGGAAATCATTCGGGTAGGCGACACCCCGTTCGCGAATGGCAGCCAGTTTGGCACGGCGTTCGGCCATGATGGAATTTTCATCCTGGACGGGAGCCGCAGGTTCGTTGTTTTGTGTTTGCGTGGTCATGATGCGATGTGAATACGGTAATTTAGGAAAAATTCTTCGGTAATGGTTTTTTTATACACCCTGTTTGAGCGATTCGAGAATGAAATCGTCCAGGTCGCCATCCAGTACGGCCTTGGTATTGCCGGTTTCATAATTGGTTCGCAAATCCTTGATACGGGAATTGTCGAGAACGTAGGAACGGATCTGGTGACCCCAGCCGACATCGGTCTTGGAATCCTCGAGTTTCTGTTGTTCGCTCATGCGTTTGCGCAGTTCCAGTTCAAACAGGCGGGACTTCAGCATTTCCCATGCATCGGCACGGTTGCGGTGCTGGCTCCGGTCGTTTTGGCACTGGACGACGATACCGGTCGGGGCATGTGTCAGGCGAACGGCGGAATCCGTTTTGTTGATGTGCTGTCCACCGGCACCGGATGCACGGTAGGTATCGACACGTACATCGGCCGGGTTGATGTCGATTTCGATGGAGTCATCGACTTCCGGATAGACGAACAGGCTGCAGAAAGACGTATGGCGGCCGTTGGATGAATCGAATGGCGATTTCCGGACAAGGCGATGGACACCGGTTTCCGTACGGAGATAGCCATAGGCATAATCGCCTTCGACCTTGATCGTCGCGGTCTTGATGCCGGCCACTTCACCGTCGGACTGTTCCAGAATCGTCGCATCGAAGCCCTTGCGTTCGCAGTAACGGAGATACTGGCGGAGGATCATCGAAGCCCAGTCCTGCGCTTCGGTTCCGCCTGCACCGGCCTGAATGTCGATGAAACAGTTGCAAGGATCCATCGGATTGGAAAACATCCGGCGGAATTCGAGTTTTTCGATCTGATTCTGTAATTCGAGCGTGTCGTCATCGACCGCCTTCAGAGTATCGTCATCCTGTTCTTCCTTTGCCATTTCGAAGAGTTCGGCGGCATCGTTCAATCCGGATTTGATCTGGATGAGCGAAAGGACGACGTTTTCAAGCGATTTTTTTTCCTTGCCGAGTTCCTGGGCCTTTTTGGGATCGTTCCAGACGTCCGGGTCTTCCAGTTCGGCGTTTACCTGCTCAAGCTTGTCTGACTTGGCAGCGAAGTCAAAGATACCCCCGTAAGGCAGTTTCACGTTCGGTCAGGTCCGAAATACGGTGGGCGATAGAATTGAGGCGTTCTGCTTCCATAGTGATAGGTCTTTAAATCGTTAAATGCAAAAGAGAAATTATACCTTAGCGCACAATGGCCGTCGCGGTTTTTGCCGGATTTATCGGCACCAGCCATTGGAAAACACGTGATATGTCGCACTTTTCCGGCAGCCTCAGGCTTGCATGGCAAGGACGAGGCCGATCATGACGGTCAGGCTGATCACGATCGATATGGACAGTGTCAGGCTGGAAAGGGCTCCATCGCTACCGCAGCGTTCGGTATAAATCGGTGCCAGAGAGGTGACCGGAGCGAAGGCGACGACAGCCAGAACCTGCCGGACCTCCAGTGAAAAAGGCAGGAAAAAATACAGCATGGCCGAGAATGCCGCCCCGAACAGGACACGCAAACCCAGAACCCCGAACATGGTCCGGTATTTGTCGGCACGAGTCCGGAATTCGAACATCATGCCGATCAGCAGCAGGGCCAGGAAACTGTTGGCGGATGCAAGCGGTTCGACGAGCGTGATGACCGTATCGGGAACCGGGATGTCCAGCATGACCAGTACCAGCATCAGCATATAGGTATCGAACGGAATCGAACTGACGAATTTTCGCAGCAGGGTACCAGGCCCCTGCTTTTCATCCGGATTTGTCTGAAGGAAAGTGGAAGTGAAGGCGAACGATCCTCCGGTGACCATGAAGGCATTTCCGATGTCGAACAGGCAGGCGATGATCATGCCGCCGGGCCCGAAAAAATTCTGGACGAAGGGCAGGGCGAAGCAGCCGATATTGAAACCACAGACGTTGATCATGGAAAACGCCCGTTTGTCTTTTTGACGGTGACGGCTGATGAGCCAGACGAAGAGCATCGGGATCAGGCTGCATAAAAAGCCGAGCAGGATGATCAGGAAAAGGGAGGTGTCCCGTTTGAACGTGCCGAAAGCATGAATGACCGTGGCCGGAAGGGTGACATTCAGGAGGATGAAGGCAATGATCTGGTGGTTTTTGGGATCTTTGAAAACCAGTTTCTTGAGCACGTATCCCAAAACAATGATCAGGATAAAGGACAATGCCTTGAGGAGAACGACACCCATGAACACTTTCAGAATCCGGGAAATTCCCTATTGTAACTTTTTGACGGTTTCTGAACCAGCACCTTGTCTGGAAGGCGCTGATTGACATTGACAGAAAAACGTTCAGGATCCCATGTCCAGTTCGGCAATGACGGGCGTATGGTCGGATGGCTGCGTCCATTTGCGTGGGGCGCGGTCGATCGTACAGGCTGTACAGTGTGGCGTGAGTGCTTTGGAAAGCAGGATATGGTCGATCCGCAATCCCCTGTTTTTCTGGAAACCCAGCTGTCGGTAATCCCACCAGCTGTAGGATTTTTCCGGTTGTTCGAAAAGCCGGTAGGCATCGGTAAAATCCAGTTCCTGCAGGGCACGGAAAGCGTCCCGTTCCGGTTGGGAAACCAGTACATTGCCTTCCCATGCGACCGGATCGTAAACATCACGGTCTTCCGGCGCGATATTGTAGTCGCCAAGAAGGGCCAGATAAGGATGCTTTTCTCGTTCTTCTGCCAGCCATTCGGTCAGGGAGCGCAGCCAGTTCAGTTTGTACGAATATTTTTCCGATCCGACGGCCTGTCCGTTGGGAACGTAAGCGCAGACAATACGGATATCACCGAACGTCGCGGCAAGGAGGCGCTGCTGTTCATCCGGGAAAAGCGGGTTGTTTTTGACGATATCCGTAGCCGGTTTTCTGGACAGGATCGCCACACCGTTATAGGTCTTTTGTCCCGTGAAAGCGACCTGATAGCCAGCCGCTTCAATTTCCATCACGGGGAATTTGTCGTCTGTGAGTTTCGTTTCCTGAAGGCAGAGGATATCGACAGGGTTGCCTTCCAGCCATTGCAAGACATGCGGCAGGCGGACTTTGAGTGAATTGACGTTCCAGGTGGCTATCTTCATGATTTTTTACTATTTATTTAAATCAAACGGTTAATTTGATTGTTTTTGCTGTTTTCGTTTCTGGCTACGCAATTGGCTACCTGTAAATCATGCGTCACAAGAAACACTATGAGACTGAACATCATTCAATCAGCCAATCAGGGCTGTCAGCAATTATGCCGCTTGTTCTTGGTGATGGCCTGACAAGCGGCAAGTCGCACGATTTGATCAGCCTGTAAATGGTAGCACGAGTTGCAACGGAGCCGTTTTGAGACTGTCAAATCTGGTGTTTGGCGAAATGCAGTGGGCATGATGCAAAAATGATGAAAAACAGGAAAAAAATCTTCAGCTATCAAGAAACGTGATGAATAAGCTTATGGGTTTTACAGCCGCGCTAGAATGGGCATGTCCCTGTTTCATTAAAAAAGTAACGTGAAAGGCTTTGCCCGAAATGGCTGATGAAAACATGCTACCGGAAAAAACGATCTGCCCGATCTTTCTCAGGACAGCACGAAAAGTGTCGGAGGTTTGCAGGCTTTCCTCATAGTCGTTTTGATGGTATTGAGTCTATTGGCGAATATCGGCATGCTGGCGAAAGAATTCAGTGATGCGGAAAGGGAAAAACCGCTGGTATTGATAGTTGGGCCTTACGTGCAGTGCAAGTGGTTTTTCCGGAGGGATCCTTATTGTTTCAGCCATCAGCGCTGGTATGGGATGCGTGCTCTGAAAGAACCACACGGAACATTTGTGAAATCCATTTTTTGGGCTGGGATCTGGACGGCTTACCTGCTCAAATCGGGACGCGTCAGAAACACTTACGTCCGCGAAAATCCTTAAACGCTCTTCCATACGTCGGCTTTCAGACCGGAGGTCACATCAGCTCGATGACCACAAAACTCAGGGTGCTGATAAATATCCAGAGGATGACGCCGAACAAAATCGCCCTGACGCCCACTTTTCTGATGACATCCAGAGACAGGTCGGTACCGATCAGAAAGAGGGTGACGGCAAAGCCGGTACTGGCGACTGTCAGGATGTTTTCGACCAGCAACAGGGGCAGCGGCAGGAAGGTATTGGCGATCATCGCCAGCGCGAAGAAGAGGATGAACCACGGTTTGTAAACCTTGTCGGTTTTCTGTTTGAAAATGAACGAGGTCACAATGGCGACCGGGATGATCCAGAGCGCACGGGTCAACTTGACGGTCGTCGCCACTTTCAGCGCTTCTTCACCATAGGCCGCGCCTGCCCCGACGACAGACGAAACGTCATGAATCGCGATGGCCGCCCATGTACCGAATTGCGATTGGCTCATGTCGAAATGGTGTCCCATGATCGGGAAGATGAACAGCGCGATGGCGTTCAGGATGAATACGGTTCCGATGGAGACGGAGATTTCCGAATCCTTCGCTTTCACGATCGGGGCGACAGCGGCAATGGCACTCCCGCCGCAGATGGCTGTTCCGGCTGAAATCAGGTAGGCGATGGTTCTTTCCAGTTTAAACAGCTTGCCGAGCAAAACGCCGAGCAACAAAACCCCGAAAACGGAAACGATCGTGAAAATGATGCCTTCCCTGCCCGCCTTCAACGCCTCATACATGTTCATACCGAAACCGAGACCGACCACGGAAAACTGAAGCAGATATTTGGAGGCTTTTTTGCTGACCTCGGGATAGGGGTTTTTGAAGACCAGTGCAAAGGCAAGGCCCATGAAAAGAGCGACCGGTATGGAGATGAAGGGCGTCAGACAAAGGACGAGCAGGATGAAGAAGATGGCTTTGTTGACTGGCGTGTTTTCTTTGAACATAAAAGGATCACTTCGCAGTGTCGGCGAAATCGTGTTTCGGATTAAAGCGCGGTCTGCCGGATGAATTTGTCGCTATGATACAGGATGAAACCCTTTTCAGCCTGCCTTGGGGAAACCGCGGGATTTTCCATTCTGTCCGGAAAAAGCCGTTCACGATGGCGGATTCCTGTCATTTGAGGAATCCGCCATCGTATTCGGCCCGTTCAGACTGGCGTGAAAGAAGCGGAGCCGGTTTCGTTCCGTCCGGCTTTCACGCTGACCTGATGGTCTTTCTGGTCGTCTTCCAGCGGGATCGAGGCTGTCGTTTGCTTGACGTCATCGAGCCAGACTTCCGTTTCCGCCAAATCCGTCCCGGCCGTTACCGTGATGTGGTAAACCGTGTTTTTATACCGGTAATCCACTTCCGCAGTCGTCCATTCGGAAGGCAGGCACGGAACGAAAACAAGATACCCGTTTTCCAGCCGTATGCCCAAAAGCGATTCCAGGATCAGGCGGTACATCCATCCGGACGAGCCCGTGTACCACGACCAGCCGCCGCGTCCGGTATGCGGCGAGATGGCATACACATCAGCCGCGACGACATATGGCTCGACCTTGTAGAGCGCCGTTTCATCGGCGGTCAGGCCGTGGTTGACCGGGTTGATGATCGAAAACAGTTCCCATGCCAGATCGGTATTGCCCATTTTCGCAAAGGCCATCGATGCCCAGATGGCGGCATGTGTGTACTGGCCACCGTTTTCGCGGACACCCGGTACATAGCCCTTGATATAACCCGGATTGAGGTCGGATTTGTCAAAGGGTGGATCGAGCAGCTGGATGAGTTTTGTGTCCCGTTTGACGAGCCGTTCGTTCAGGGACTGCATGGCTTGCAGCGTCCGTTCCTTTTCTCCGGCTTCCGAGAGGACAGACCAGCTTTGCGAGATCGAGTCGGTCGTGCATTCCTCGTTCATACGCGAGCCGAGAGGCGTGCCATCGTCGAAATAGGCACGACGGTACCACTGTCCGTCCCATGCATTCTGTTCGATATGCAATTGCAGGGTTTTGGCTTCCTGGCGGCATTGTTCCGCGAATTTTGTGTCGCCGAGCTTGTCTGCCAGTTCGGCATATTCATTCAGGACACGGTACAGGAAGAAACCCAGCCAGACGCTTTCGCCCTTGCCCTGGATGCCGACACGGTCCATGCCGTCGTTCCAGTCACCGGAACCCATCAGCGGCAGGCCATGAACCCCGAAGCGCAAGCCATGCCGGATGGAACGGACACAATGTTCGTAAACCGTCCCTTCTTCAGGCGAACGCTGCGGCAGGTCGTAATAGGATTCCTCGTCGTCCGGTACCGAACGGCCTTCCAGGAAAAATCGTTTCTCGTCGAGGATGCTCATGTCGCCAGTCGTCGTGATATAGCGGCAAAGCGCCAGAGGCAACCACAGGTAATCGTCCGAGCAGCGTGTGCGGACGCCACGGCCTGACGGCGGATGCCACCAGTGCTGGACATCGCCCTCGACGAACTGGCGTTCGCAGCAGAGCAGGATCTGGTTCCGCAAAAGCGCCGGTTCGGTATGGATGACGGACATGGCGTCCTGTAACTGGTCGCGGAAACCGAATGCCCCGCCGGACTGATAAAAGCCACTTCGTGCCCACAGGCGACAGGCGATCGTCTGGTACATCAGCCAGCCGTTCGCGAGGACGTTCAGGGAAGTATCCGGCGTCTTGATGGTGACGGCGGACAGGGTTTTTTCCCAGTATTTCTGAACCTGAAGCAGGGCCAGTTCCGCCGCTTCGGTACTGCGGTAGCGATGGACATACTGGCTGGCGTCGGCACTTCTTCTGCCTGCGGTACCGAGCATGAACTGGATTTCCTTTTCGGCTCCGGCAGCCAGCGTGAACGGGACATGAATCGCGCCGCAGGGATCGTATCCCGCACCGACCCTGTTGGACAGGTAGGCGCGCGACATGGCGGCCGGATTTTTCAGGGTATTGTTGCGTCCGATGAATTCTGTCCGGTTGCCCGTGACTGTCCGGTTTGGCGTGTTGACGGTGAAGAAGGCGATCCGGTCGGCGAATTCCGTATTGTACGGATTGCGTGCGAAGAGCGCGCCGCTGACGGGATCGATTTCCGTGATGACGCTCATCTGCGTTTTTTCGCGCAATTCACCCATGACCCATTCGACGTAACCGGTGGCGGAAAGGGAACGGCTGCTGCCGGATTCGTTTTTGATTTTCAGGACGGAATACTTGATGCTGTTTTCCAGAGCCACATAAATCCAGAGTTCGGAGCATATGCCGTCTTCGACGTGTTCGAAAACGCTGTACCCGAAACCGTGTCTGCTGAGGTATTCCCCACGGCCACGGCACGGAAGCGGCGTCGGCGACCAGTAATGGCCGGTTTCCTCGTCGCGCAGGTAAAAGGCTTCGCCACTGATATCGGACACCGGATCGTTTTCCCATGGCGTAATGCGAAATTCATGGGCGTTGATATCCCATGTATAGGATTGTCCGCTTTCACTGACAATCGTGCCGAAAGTGGCATTCGCCAGTACGTTGACCCAGGGTGCCGGAGTGCTTGTGTCTTCCTTCAGGTGGATGATGTATTCGTTCGCCTTTTCCGAATAGCCTCCGAGGCCGTTATTCAACAGATCATTTCGGGCAGGCAGTTTGGGCGGTTCGGTCGGGATATAGGAACGGGTCGTATGCATCGGCAGCAATTTGCGGCGTTCCTTGCGTTCGCTGCGCCGGATCTGCAGGGCGAGCGGGCCGTCCATATCCGAGATGATGATCCGGGCGACAGAGGAGATCAGTGTCCGGTCTTCCGGTGAGATCTGGTCGGCCTGACGGACGAAAATGCCGCCCGGTTCGTTCAGCTCTGTCGCCAGATGGGTCGAGGAGATCAGGCCCATGATCTGTTCCTGAAGGACTTGCCGGTAACCGACGTAATCCTCGTTCCAGATGACGAGATCGACTTTCAGGCCCTTCATGTGCCACCAGGCATGTGCCTGAATCATCTGACGGATGATGTCCAGATTTTCCTGTGCGTGGATTTTGACCAGTACGATCGGCAAATCGCCGGATATCGCATAACTCCAGAGGCCGGACTGCCCGCGGTTGTTTTTGGACAGAACCGAACTGTCCGCACGGTAGGCGGGGTTCGGATAGATGACCGAACCGGCAAGCCGGGCATAAAGCTGGGCATCGGATTCGTCGGCGTTCAACTGGTGCAGGAAAGCCTGATTGTGCGTCCACGCCATCTCGAAAACCCGGTCGGCCAGATAGCGGTCGTCGTATTTGTCGATCAGGCGCAGGCTTTCTTCCCTGTCGGTGGTGATTCCGGCGACGTAGTCGATCACGACGGATTCTTCCGGTTCCAGTACCAGTTGGCAGCGCAGGACGGCGACAGGATCGAGTACGGAACCCTGACTGTCGGACAAGGGTTCCTGACTGGTGAGAGCGGCAGGATTTGAAACGGTGTTCATGCGCCCGAGGAATCTGCTCCGGTCGGTTTCATAGGAAATGTCTTTGGGTTTCTTGTCGTGAATGACCATCATGGAAAAGGCGTAGGGCGGTTTTTCCGTGACCGAACGCGGCCTTCTCGTGCTGATGATCGCATTGAATTCCGGCACGATTTCCGTCTGGACAAACAGCTTGGAAAATGCCGGATGGGACAGGTCGGCAATGGCGGCGGCAATGACCGTTTCCGAATAGCTGGTCAATTCGATCGTGCGCTTCTTTCCGGAGCGGTTCGTGATTTTGTGGCGCCGCAGTTCGATGTCATCCTCAGGTGAAACGACGACTTCGCAATGGGTTTCGATACCATTGGCAAGGCAACGGTATTCCGCCCGGCCTTCCGAGAATATCGTTTCATACCTGGCGTTTTCTTTCCCGACAGGCTGGTAGGCGGTAGACCAGAAATCCCCGTCGTCCAGATCGCGCAGATAAAAGAACGTACCCCAATTGTCCTGCGTCGTATCCGGTTTCCAGCGCGTGACGGCAATGTCTTTCCAGTGGCTGTATCCGCCCCCGGCGTGGGTCGCCATGACATGGTAGGAACCGTTGGAAAGCAGTTGTACTTCCGGAATGCGCGTATCAGCCGAGGTGTAAACCCGGGTCGGCAACTCGGCCGGGATGGAAGCCATCTGGGTTTTTGCCAGATTCGGCGCCCGTTCATAGTAGGCAATCGTTTTCGGAATGCGTTCATGCAGAAGCGGCAGGGTCGCCTGCAACCAGGGATCGGCGGCAAAGCGTCTTTGCATCGGCTGGTCGAGCAGGCAGGACAAAAGCGAAAGAAATCCCATACCCTGATGGTGGGCCATGTAGGAGCGGACAATGGCGTAATTCTGGCCGCGTGTAAGGCGTGCCTGCGTGTAGTCGATGGCCTCGAACAGCCCGTATTGTCCGGAAAAACCCTTGTCCTCCAGTTCGATCAGGTTATTGCACGCCATGTCGGGTTCGATCATGACGGATAGCATGGTGGCGTACGGCGCGATGACGAGATCGTCCGCCAGTCCGCGTTTCAGCCCGAGTCCCGGTACACCGAAAGCGCGGTACTGATAATTCAGGCGTGCATCGAAGGCATAATAACCGGATTCCGAAATCCCCCAGGGGACGCCGCGCTGTTTGCCATAATCCCTTTGCCTCATGACGGCGGCCTTGTGGGTCTGATCGAGAAGGGTGCTTTCATAACTCGGCATGACCAGATGCGGCATCAGGTATTCGAACATCGATCCGCTCCATGACAGGAGAATCGGATCGCCTCCGATAACCGTCATCATGCGGCCCAGTGCAAACCAGTTTTCCTGCGGGATCTGTCCCTGCGCAATGGCGATGAAACTGGTCAGGCGTGCCTCGGATGCCAGAAGATCGTAGTAACTGTTGTCGATCTTGCGGTCGGTGATGTTGTAACCGATGGAAAGCAGGTTCGTCGAATGGTCATAGAGGAAAGCGAAATCCATCTGTGAAAAGCCGTCGATCTGGCTGATCAGGTTCGCGAGAGAATCGAGCCGTTGCCGCGCCTCTTTCGAAGCCTGCTGGACGTGGAGCGACAATTCTTCGAGCAGTTCCTGTTCCTCTTTCGTCGCTTTTTTCTTCATCTCTTCGACAATCGGGACGAAATGTTCCGGCAATTCCGAGAGTTGTTGCAGGCTCATGTCACGGTTCAGTTCGGGAATGAAATCGGGCTTGTGCCGCCAGCCGTCAAGATTGACCCAGGGGGCCAGATTCGCCATTTCATCCAGATGCTGGTTGCACTGGCTCAAAAGGGCATTGCTCCAGAAGCCGGACAGGGTTTTCCGGTCGCGTGCCGTGATGGGAACGAGCGTTACCAGTGTTTCGACAAGGCTGTGCAGCAAGTCGACTCGCTGCCTGAGAGTCAGTTTCGGCTGCTTTTCGTATTTGGACAGCTTGCGGTCGATATCGACGATTTGTGCATGGTACTGGTCATCGCTTTCATCGCGCAGCAGTTCGAATGTATCGCGCAGTCCGTCAGTCAGGCGGCTGGTCAGAGCCATCCGGTTTTTCTGTTCAGACAGGCCGGACTTCAGGGTAATCAGGTGGCCGGCCAGATTGCCGCTGTCCACCGAGGATATGTAAATCGGGTTCTGGAGCGGTTTCAGGGTCTTGGTATCGTACCAGTTATAGAAATGCCCCCGGTAACGCTCCAGCTTGCCCATTGAACCGAGCGTGTTGGACAGGCGCGTGATCAGGTGGCTTGTGGGAATATAGCCGAAATCGTTTGCACCCAGATAGGAAAGGAGGGCCAGACCGATATTGGTCGGCGAAGTCCGGTGTGCGACGACGATTTCAGGCCCGGGCTTGACGTTCGCATCGTTGGTCAGTTTGTCGGTCGGTGACGAAAACGTGGGCATTTCCTGAATATTGTCCGGCGGAAGCCAGTTATCTTCCGCACCGGCATAGGCATCGAAAAACGACCATATTTTTCTGGACAGCTTCCGGAGAAACAGTTTCTGCCTGTCCGACAGTTCGCGGACTTCTTTTGCATGGGGCAGACTGATTTTCCAGGCGATGACGGGAGAGATCAGCCAGAAAAAGATGAACAGGCTGGCATACGCGAACGTATCGGAACGGAAAGTCGAAACGGCAAAAGCCAGAGCCACGGCGTAAACCGGTGCGAACCACATGCTTTTGAAACAGGATGAAACGTCTCCATCATCCCGGTTGGTCAGGGCGGACGGTACCCATTGCATCATATGCCGTCCGGTGAAGAACGTTCTCCACAGGGTTCGGGTAATGGCGTCAAGCGAATAGTACGCTTCATGAGGAAGCAACACCAGTGAGAGCAATGCTGTCGAAAAGTGCTGCCGGATGGAAACGGAAGTGGCAGACAGATGCTGTCTCAGGGAAATGTCCGGCCCTTTTTTCACGAGACCCGTCAGGGAAGCCAGCAGTGGCGGTAACAGGAAAATGGCCAGCAGAAACGCTATCCATGCCCAGGTCGGATTCAGGAAAGTCCAGCTTGCGAAAAACAGGAACGTGGCGGCCGGTGCGAACAGGCTGCGACGCAAGTTGTCGAAGAGCTTCCAGCGCGACAACATGGTCAGGGGATTTCGCTGTTTCCCGTTCCTGTTTTGCGGTCTCGCGTCCGGGACAAGCGGGAAGAGCCATTTCAGCAATTGCCAGTCGCCGCGTATCCAGCGATGGCGGCGCTTGACGTCAGCCAGATAGCCGGGCGGATACTGTTCATAGAGTTGTCCGTCGCTCAAAAGGCCTGAACGGGCATAGCAGCCCTCGATCAGGTCATGGCTTAGGATACTGTTTTCAGGCAGGCGTTCGTTCAGGGTCTTGTAAACGGTTTCGACATCGTAAATGCCTTTGCCGATAAAGGAACCTTCGCCGAAAACGTCCTGATAAACATCCGAGACGGTTTTGGTATAGGGATCGATCCCGGCGTCACCGCTGCACAGCCGTTCGTACCATGAGGCATTTGCGGCCGGCAGGCTGGTCGCAATGCGTGGCTGGAGAATGCCGTATCCTTCGACGACCCGGTCTTTACCTGAATCGTAACGCGGGCAGTTCAGGGGATGGGCCATCGCACCGACAAATTGTCTGGCAGAATCGCGCAAGAGACTGGTATCCGAATCCAGTGTAATGACGTAACGGGTTTTCTCCAGTCCACCGGTCGCACCGATTCTGACGGTAAAGGCGTTCGTGTCATGCCCTGTCAGGAGGGCATTCAGGGCTTCGAGCTTGCCGCGCTTGCGTTCGAAACCGATCCATCTGTTTTCGCTGACATTCCATTGGCGGGGACGGTTCAGGGCAAGAAAAGGCCCGTCGTCATCGTTCGCGTGTCTGCCGTTCAGTTCATCGATCAGTGACGTCAGACGATTGACCAGAGCGGTGTCATGAGGCATCGTTTCCCTGTCGGCGTCGGTAAAGTCGGTCAAGAGGCAGAATTTCAGCCGCTTGTCACGGTTGGCAAGGTAATGGACTTCAAGTCTGTCGCACAGCTTTTCGATCTGTTTTTCACTGATCAGCATGGAAGGGATGACGACAAGCGTGTCATATCCCTCGGGAATGCCTTTGGAAAAGTCCATTTTCGGCAACGGTGTCGAAACCGTCGGGAATGTGGTCAGCCAGTTCACGATGGCAAGCGAAAGCTGGCTGGACGCAAGGAGTGTCGCGATACCGGTCACGATCCATAACCAGACCGGCAGATTGTCGATGCCGGAACCGAACATCAGCCATGCCGACAGGATCAGCGTGATGGCAGTGAACGAACCCAGATAGGTGACAATTGGCGAACAGATTTTCGAACCCATCCATTTTTCCGGAAAGGTCTTTTTCATCCGGATGGCTGTTTCCAGTTCGCTTCGTCCCTTGTCGATCAGGTAAAAACCGACATGTCTTGAACGTTCGTTGCTGTCGGGGTTGTCAAAGGCCTGTCGGGTCAGATGGATGGCTTGTCTGGCGACATCGACTTCAGTCAATGCGCTTCGCTTCGCCATTTTCTCGATCTGATGGCGATAAAGATCCCGTGAGGCGAAATCCATGCGGGGGTAGATACCTGTCGGGTCTGCCCGCAAGGTCTGTTCCACGATGGATAGGGATTCGACAAATTCGTGCCAGTCCATCGCGCCGAGCAGACGGATGCTGCCGATACTGTTGCTGATACTGACCTGATCGGCGGCCTGCCGCTGGGTCTCGATCATGACCAGCTGTTCGATCGTCAGTCCGGTTTCGGCAAGGCGTTGCGATATCCACGTCAATGGAAGCGCGAGAATGGCTTTCTGGCTTTGCAGCCGGCGGGTCAGTTCGGCGACGAAAGCGCTCACCATCGGCGGGTCGGAACGGGCAAGATCGGCGACCTGAAGGATCAGATTGCCCGGATCGTTTTCAGCCGTATCGATGAATTTCTGGACCCATTCTTCCGCCAGTTCGTGATGGGTGCGTGACAGGGCCAGCCGGACGGCTACCCGTCGCAGGTTTTCGATCAGGGCCAGACGGAGCATGATCGGAATGGCCCAGAGTTCGCCCAGTGTCAGAACGGATTCGCTCTGGTATGACGAGATAAAATGGGAAAGGCTGTTGGCGTCGATGTGGCCGTCTCCGTGAGAGACGACTTCCAGTGCGAGTTCATACACGCGCGGCATTCCGGCCATCGATCCGTTGGACAGGCGCGGCAATTCACTGCTGTATTTTTCGGGCAAATGGTTTTTGGCTATCTGGATCTGTTCCTCGATCAGATAAAAATTGTCCAAAAGCCATTCCGCGGCCGGAGTGATCCGGTTTTCCGAGCGGACGGCAGATGCAAGAACGTCATATACCCGCCTGATGACAGTTTCATTGCCGGAAAGCCGTGCCAGTAACCGGTCTTTTTCATGCCGCTCGCTCAATACGTGTGTACGGGCAAGGTATTTTCCATACTGGCCCATTTGCGTGATACTGTAGAGTTCTGAACGCAAGGGTTCTTCCTCAAGGCTGAAATCGGCTGTCTTGTCATTGCCGGCCTGCTCCTGAATGAAAAACTCGGGCTGGCTGAATAAATTGAAAAATGCGCTGATGGTCTTCAATTTGGTGAACCTCTTCAAGATTATGTCGGGTAGTCCTGATCAGGCATAACATCTCAATAAAATGGTACGGGCAGCTTGGTGCAGATCAATGGAAGGGGGAATATCCCCCGTTATTTGAATTTCGCTTTTGCTGCTTCAAACAAGCGGCAGATAAGGCTTGACAAAAAAGGGCAAAAGAGAAAAAGTAGCAACACAAAACAGGATTTAAGCCTTTCTTTCCCTTTTGGACTGGACACTGTTTCGGTAATGTTTTACATTCTCGACAGTACTTTTTGGCAATTGAATTCGACACACACCGGCAAGAAGGGTTTTCTCCGTGTGTGGCCCTGTTCAGTCTGATGTCTGCATACGGTTTCTTCCCCGAGAACGTCAGTCGGACTGAAGCTTCCTTAGCGCGGGTTGAAGAACCCGGTAAATTCTGGTTTTCATCGATCGGAGTGCGTCACATTATTCGGTGAAACTGTGGAATTCCTTGATTCGTATGAATATGGAAGAGGAAAAGAAAATCCTCGAAACGGCCTTGTTGTGTGCCCGGGAACCCCTGTCGCTTCAGGACATGAGAAGTATGTTCGACGGCAATGGTACAACGGGTGGAAAAATCAGTTCCGACCGGATCAGGTCGCTGGTCAGGGAATTGCAGGACGACTGGTCAGGCAAGGGACTGGCGCTGGTCAATGTATCGGACGGATGGCGTTTTCAGAGCCGTCCTGAAATGAAACCCTATCTGGAAAAACTGCGTCAGGAAAAACCGCCCCGTTACAGCAGGGCGACGATGGAGACGCTGGCGATCATCGCCTATAACCAGCCTGTCACCAGAGGGGATATCGAGCGGATTCGTGGAGTGACTGTCAATGCACAGTCGATACGTCTTTTGGAAGAGCGGGGCTGGATCGAAGTGATCGGACATCGTGAAGTACCGGGACGCCCGGCACTTCTGGCAACGACATCGCAGTTTTTGAGTGATCTGGGACTGGCTTCACTGGAGCAGTTGCCTCCCTTGCAGGAATTGCAGGAAATGGATATGGATGCCGTCTGAACGGCGCTGGCTGTCGGTGTACAGCTCAGGTAAAAGATTGAAATGGTATGAGTATTGATATGGACAATGAAATGGAAGTTGGAATGGCTACGGCTGAAACGGCACCTGATTCACCGGACATGACGTCTGACAAGGAAGCACGTCCAGGGAAAAGAACAGCGAAAAACGCGACCGCCAGACCGGCAGTCCGTGCCACCCGAAAGTCCTCGCCCAAAGTGAAGACGGGTGATGAAGGGGCTGAAACAACCGTTAAGGCAGCCGATGCGGAAATACCGTCAGCTTCAGGGGATGACCGTTCCTCTCCGGTTTCTGAAAATCAGGCCTCGGGCAGGAAAACGCCCGGAAAACCGGCTTCCAGAATGAACCGTAACACCCCGAAAAACCGCAAGAGCACGGATAAGGGCGATGTGGGCAATGTTTTCCGGTTCGTGACTTCCGGTGATTACGACAGGATCAACGGCGATGATTCCGGCTCGGCAGACAACGCATTGAAACAAAAGAAAGCCAAACGGGAACTTTCCGCCGAGGACGACGCGCCGAAACTGCACAAGGTGCTTGCCGATGCCGGACTGGGTTCACGACGCGACATGGAAGAACTGATCATTGCGGGGAGGGTTTCCGTCAATGGCGAGCCTGCCCATATCGGACAGCGCATTCTTGCGACGGATCAGGTTCGCATCAATGGCAAACTGGTGCAAAGGAAAGTGGCGAAGAGCCTGCCCAAGGTCATGCTTTACCACAAGCCTGCCGGTGAAATCGTCAGCCGTGACGATCCGGAAAAACGGCCTTCCGTTTTCGACAATCTGCCGTCGCTCAAAAACAGCAAATGGCTTGCAGTCGGACGTCTGGATTTCAATACCGAAGGCCTCCTGCTCTTTACCAATAACGGCGATCTCGCCAACCGCCTGATGCATCCCCGGTACAATATCGAACGGGAATATGCCGTCCGTACACTGGGTGAACTGGAAGAAGGCATGCGCCAGAAACTTCTGGCCGGCGTCGATCTGGGAGACGGTATCGGACAGTTTTCCAGTATTGCCGACGGCGGTGGCGAAGGTATCAACAAATGGTATCGCGTGACGATCGGCGAAGGCCGGAACCGCGAAGTCCGGCGCATGTTCGAATCGGTCGGCCTGACGGTTTCCCGTCTGATCCGTACCCGTTATGGCGTGATTACCCTGCCACAGAATCTCAAACGCGGCCGGTGGGATGAACTCGACGACAATGCGGTACGCAATCTGATGCGTCTGTCGGGCATGGAACCCAAAGGCGATAAAAAAACGGCGGAAACAGGAAAAGGCCGCAAGGCGGGCGGTAACCGTCAGGGACAGGACAAGGCGGCCTTGGCACGGACTGAAACGCTGTTTATGCATGAATTCCGGAACAACGATTCCCGTTCAGGGAAAGGGCGGGCCAACGCACAGAAAAGCGCACCTCGCAGTCGCCAGCCTGATCCACTCCAGACAGCTTTCGGCTATGCCGGAAGAGTGGAATCGACGACGATGCGCGGCAATGCACGGGGCAATCGCACACAACAGGGACAGCGTCGCCGCGGCAAATAAAACGTTTTCGACGTGATTTCAAATGGCAGCGGGTTTCATTCCGCTGCCATTGTCTTGTCCGGATAGCAGCAGAGGTCGTTGATCATGCAGTCCGAACACCTGAAATTCTTGGCCTTGCAGACATAGCGACCGTGCAGCAGGAGCCAGTGATGCGCATTCATCATGTATTTCGGAGGAATGACTTTCACAAGGCCTTTTTCGACTTCGAGCACATTCTTGCCCGGAGCCAGTCCGGTACGGTTCGATACCCTGAAAATATGCGTATCGACAGCCATCGTCATCTGGTTGAAGGCCGTGTTCAGGACGACGTTCGCCGTCTTGCGCCCGACGCCGGGAAGCGCCTCGAGTGCTTCACGGTCGGCCGGAACTTCACCATGATGCCTTTCCAGCAGGATTTCCGACATGCGGATGATGTTTTTCGATTTTGTCGGATACAGGTTGATCGTCTTGACGTAAGATTTCAGTCCCTCCACACCGAGTGCAATGATGGCTTCAGGCGTATTGGCGACCGGATACAGTTTTTCAGTCGCCTTGTTGACGGAAATATCGGTAGCCTGTGCCGACAGCATGACGGCAACGAGCAGTTCGTAAGGTGTCTGGAATTGCAGTTCGGATCGTGGATCGGGATTCGCTTTTTTGAAGCGTTCGAACATTTCTTCTGTTTTTTCCGGCGTCATTTGTCTGGCTTGTAAAAAATGATTGAAGCGAAGCCGTCATGATGCCACTTTTTCGGAAATCCGGCAGGCGAATGTGTTTTCTGACGGGAAAAACGTTCAGGATCGATTGAATGCCTTCGCTTTTGCCCGGGCACGTTCCAGTGCTTTGCGGACGATTTCCGATTTTCTGCCGGTTGTACCCGAAGGAGCCGACTCCCCGGGCAGGACAGTGGCAGCCAGCCGGTCAAGCCGGTTCTTCTCATCCTGTAATCGCTGCTGTCGCCGTTCGAAGCGGGCACGTGCGTCACTGGCCCGCTGGCTGTTCCATACTTCTGAAAAAGGTTTTGTTCCGGAAATGTTTTTCAGGCTGATGCAATCGACAGGGCATTTCGGCAGGCACAATTCACAGCCGGTACAGTAATCGTTTATGACGGTATGCATCATTTTGCCCGTGCCGATAATGGCGTCGGTCGGGCAGGCCTGAATGCACAACGTGCAGCCGGTACATTTCGATTCATCGATAACGGCAATGGAACAGGGCTTTTCATCGCCGTACGACGTATCGAGAGGCAATTCTTCGCATTGCAGGAGTGCCGCCAGCTTTCTGATACCGGCCTGTCCTCCTGTCGGGCACCGGTTGATGGGCACGCCATTTTCCGCCATTGCCCGTGCATAGGCATGACAACTGTCATAACCGCAACGCATGCATTGGGTTTGAGGCAATATATCCAGGATATGGCCGATCTTTTCCGATTGTGTGTCGTTTGATGTTTCCACTGGCAGAAAAAGGCTGACATTCTCGCCGGCATTTTATCAGAAACCGGAAAGCCGCTGGCCTGCCGCCAGCGGCTTTTGAGGATTTGCCATACATCAATCGAAATTCGGCGTCTCGACACCCAGAACCTTGTGCAGTTTCGGGGAAGTCGTCGTGTACTGAAGATGGACACGCTTTTCCGGGAAAACAAAAGGCGCAGCGGCAAAGGCGGCCAGTGCGGCTTCATGGAAACCGGACAGGATCAGTTTTTTCTTGCCCGGATAAATGTTGATGTCGCCCACAGCGAAAATACCCGGAATATTGGTCTGGAATTTTTCGGTATCGACGACGATCTGGCGACGGTCGATTTCCAGCCCCCAGTCGGCAATCGGTCCCAGCTTCGGAGAGAGGCCGAAGAAAACCAGCAGACAGTCGAGAGGCAAGCGGCGGGTCACGCCATCCAGGCCGGTGACCTTGATTTCAGACAGTTTGCCATCTTTTTCTTCATATCCGGTAACCTGTCCGGTCAGTGCCTGCATACAGAATTCCTCGCAGAGGTCTTTCATTTTCGAGACCGAGGCCGGAGCGGCGCGGTATTCTTCACGGCGATGGAGCAGGATGACGGATTCGGCGATATCGACCAGTTTCAGGGCCCAGTCGAGTGCGGAATCGCCACCGCCACAGATGACGAGGTTTTTGCCGCGGAACATTTCCGGGTCTTTCACCCGATAAAAAAGCTGGGAGCCCTCGAATTTTTCAATGCCGTCCACTTTCAGGGTACGAGGCTGGAAAGCACCGACACCCGCTGCGATGAATACGGTTTTGGTGATGAATTTCTTGCCGATGGACGTTTCCAGATCGAAACGGCCGTCTTCACGGCGTTCGACCTTGACGACTTCCTCGCCGAGATGGAAAGTCGGGCCGAATGGCTCGATCTGTTTCATCAGGTTTTCCGTCAGTTCAATGCCCGTATAGGACGGGACGGCCGGAATGTCGTAAATCGGTTTGTCCGGGTACAGTTCGACACACTGGCCGCCGACGGCGTTTAAAGAGTCGATCACATGCGCCTTGATTTCGAGCAGTCCAAGCTCGAATACCTGAAAAAGCCCTACCGGCCCTGCGCCGATGATGACGGCATCGGCTTCAATTGGCATATTGTCAATTCTGGCATCCATGATTGATGAAATCCTCTAATGACCGCTTGTCCGATAAAGAAAGCCATGCATTCGGGCATGGCAGTCGGGCAATGGCGGTTCGATGAATCGATATTGTTTTTGTGTAAACCTGCTACCTGATCAGATGACGCAATTTGTCCTTGACGTCTTTCCACCTGTCCGCATCCGGCATCGGATCTTTCGAACGGGTGATCGTAGGCCATTTGGTGGACAGTTCCGCATTCAGCGCGATGAATTCCTGCTGGTTTGCCGGAACGTCTTCTTCGGCGAAAATCGCTTCGGCAGGGCATTCGGGCACACAGACCGCACAATCGATACACTCGTTCGGATTGATCACCAGTGTATTCGGCCCTTCGTGAAAACAATCGACAGGGCAAACATCCACACAGTCCGTATATTTACAGAGTATGCAGGCATCGGTGACAACGTGAGTCATAATCGTCCTTTTTGTTATTCCAGAGGTGACCGATAAAAATCCGGATTATAAAATAATATGATCACATAAACCCTGCATTCTAGAATAATTCCGGCATCCTAACAAATGCGGCATGAAAATGAAATGATAATCATTCTCATCTTTTGCGTTTGTGGAAGAATAACATCCTGCCGGTCGGTTCGACGGTTTTTTTAATGGTTTTTTGATGAAAAATATCAGAATTTTGCTGTATTTGATCAATTTCGGATAAAATGTCGAGCTGTTTTAATGAATTATTGCCGTCTGTTCCGGATTGCCCGTCTGTACGGGGGAATTGCGGGGCAGGGGCGCGGTTTGAATTTTTTGGTTAAATGAAAAACGGTTTTGAAATCGGGTGTCCGGTTTCAAAGCCTCTATTTTTTGGACAAATTACATGGCAAACGCAGTTGAAACCCTGGAAAAGCTCGAAAGACGCCTGACCGTCTCCATCCCTGTTGTTGACATTACAACGGAAGTTGAAAAACGTTTGAAAGTCCGTGCCCGTACGGCCAAAGCTCCTGGTTTCAGACCGGGCAAGGTGCCGATGGATATGGTGGCCAAACAATATGGCGCAGGTATCCAGAACGATGTATTGAATGAAAAAGTCTCGGCCGCCTTTTCCAAGGCGGTAGAAGAAAACAATCTGCGTGTTGCAGGCTATCCGAAGTTTGAGGAAAAAACCGGAGACGACGTTTCCAAGGATGAGATCGCTTTTACGGCAACCTTCGAAGTCTATCCTGAAGTCAAGATCGGTGATCTGACTTCCATCGAACTTGAAAAAGCGGTGGCGACCGTAACCGATGAAGAAGTCAACAAGACGCTCGACATCCTGAGAAAACGCCAGGCCCATTTCCACGTCAAGGGTGAAGACGGCGAACATGGCAAGGGCGGCGACGACGTGTCCGCACAGGACGGTGACCGTGTCACCATCGATTTCACCGGTCGTATCGATGGCGTTGAATTCGAAGGCGGCAAGTCGGAAAACTTCCCGTTCATTCTCGGCGAAAAACAGATGCTGCCTGAATTCGAAGACGCGATTCGCGGCATGAAAGACGGTGAAACCAAGGTATTCCCGCTGACTTTCCCTGAAAACTATCATGGCAAGGACGTTGCCGGAAAAACGGCTGAATTCACCGTTACCGTGAAGAAAATCGAATGGGCACACCTGCCTGAACTGAATGAAGAGTTCGCGAAGAATCTGGGTATTGCCGACGGCAGCGTTGAAAAACTGAAGAACGACATCCGCACCAATCTGGAACGGGAAGTCAAGAACCGTCTGATTTCCATCAACAAGAACCGTGTCATGGACGCGCTGGTCGAAGTGTCCAAATTCGACATTCCGCAGGCGCTGGTCAAACAGGAAATCGACCAGCTGATCGACATGACCCGCCGCGACCTGGCTATCCGCAATCCGGCACAGAAAGATATCGCGCTGCCTCCCGAGCTGTTCACCGCACAGGCTGAAAAACGTGTCCGTCTGGGCATGCTGCTGGGTGAATTGATCAAGGACAATATTCTGGCGGTCTCTGCTGATAAACTGAAGGAAAGAGCGACGGAAATCGGCGCCAGCTATGAAAATCCGCAGATGGTCATCGATTATTATCTGAAAGATCCGACCCGCCGCAGGGAACTGGAATCGATGATTATGGAAGAAAACGCGATGGATTACGTTTTCAGCAAGGCCAAGGTTACTGACAAGGCAGTTCCGTTTGAAGAGCTGATGGCGCAGCAACTGTAATGATGGAAGTCTCCGGATTTTCACAATTTTGACAGGACTGACAAATGACACAGTTTAGTGATTCTGCACTGGATACCCGGATGTTGGGTATGGTTCCCATGGTTATCGAACAGAGTGGCCGCGGGGAACGGGCTTACGATATTTATTCGCGGCTGCTGAAAGAAAGAATCGTCTTTCTGGTCGGCCCGGTTACGGACCAGAATGCCAATCTGATCGTCGCCCAGCTCCTGTTTCTGGAAAGTGAAAATCCGGACAAGGACATCTCGCTTTACATCAATTCGCCGGGCGGTTCCGTTTCGGCGGGAATGGCGATATACGATACGATGCAGTTCATCAAGCCGCAGGTTTCGACCCTGTGTACCGGTCTGGCGGCATCGATGGGGGCGTTTTTGCTGGCTGCTGGCGCCAAAGGCAAGCGTTTTTCCCTGCCCAATTCGCGTATCATGATCCACCAGCCGTCAGGCGGTGCGCAGGGGCAGGCGACCGATATCGAGATCCATGCCCGTGAAATCCTTTACCTGCGTGAAAGGCTGAACGGAATTCTTGCCGAAAATACGGGCAAGAGTATCGAACAGGTCGCACGGGATACGGAAAGGGACAATTTCATGTCGGCCGACGAGGCGAAAGCTTACGGCCTGATCGATGACGTTCTGACTAGGCGAGCCTGAAGCTGACCGTTTATTCTGTCAAAAGCCCGAACTGCAAGAGGTTCGGGCGTTTTTTTCGATGTACGCTGTCAGAAAACGCGGTTTGTGATATCTTCTCAAAGTCGTTATTTTCATATTGAATCCAGATACTTGTACAAATACTCATGTCAGAAAACAAAACACCTGCACCTGAAAAAATGCTGTATTGCTCGTTCTGCGGAAAAAGCCAGAATGAAGTCAAAAAGCTGATTGCCGGCCCATCAGTCTATATTTGTGACGAGTGTATCGATTTATGCAATGACATTATTCGCGATGAGCTGTCAAGCCCGGAATTCGGGCAGGAAAACGGTTCAAAACTGCCGACGCCGAAAGAAATCTGTGCCCTTCTGGATCAATACGTGATCGGTCAGGAACAGGCCAAAAAGATTCTCTCCGTCGCGGTCTACAATCATTACAAGCGCCTGAAATTCTTCGGGGGCAAAACGGACGACGTTGAATTGTCGAAAAGCAATATCCTGCTGGTCGGCCCGACCGGTTCCGGCAAGACCCTTCTGGCCCAGACGCTGGCAAGGATGCTGAACGTTCCGTTCGTCATCGCCGACGCGACCACATTGACCGAGGCCGGTTATGTCGGCGAGGATGTTGAAAACATCATCCAGAAACTGCTTCAGAACTGCGAATATGACGTCGAAAAAGCGCAAAGAGGCATTGTTTACATTGATGAAATTGATAAGATTTCAAGAAAGTCCGATAATCCTTCCATCACCCGTGACGTTTCGGGTGAAGGGGTTCAGCAGGCACTGTTGAAAATGATCGAGGGAACCATGGCATCGGTTCCCCCACAGGGCGGGCGCAAACATCCGAATCAGGATTTCATTCAGGTGGACACCACCAACATCATGTTTATTTGCGGTGGCGCATTCGATGGCCTGACCAAGATCATTTCCAATCGTTCCGAAAAGGGTGGCATCGGATTTTCGGCCAGCGTAAAAAGTCCCAGTGAAAAGATCGAAAGCGAGATGCTTGCCGATGTCGAACCGGAAGATCTGATCAAATTCGGCCTCATTCCGGAACTGATAGGACGCCTTCCCGTCGTTGCCGTGTTGCACGAACTGACGGAAGAAGCGCTTGTCGATATTCTCGAGAAACCCAAAAACGCCTTGGTCAAGCAATACACGAAGCTGTTGCAAATGGAAGGCGCGGAACTGGAAATCCGTCCCGAAGCCCTCCGTGCGATTGCCAGGAAAGCGCTCGATCGCAAGACGGGCGCGCGTGGCCTGCGTTCCATTATGGAAAACCTGTTGCTTGACGTGATGTACAACCTGCCGACAGAGCAGAATGTCACCAAGGTCGTCATTGATGAAAATACAGTGACGAAAGGTTCCAGGCCCCTGCTGATTTATCAGGAAACACAAAAGGTAGCCGGACAGGGCTGATTGTCGTACCGGTGTTGTTTGTGGGTCATTTTTCCATTTTTAAGGCAGGCGAAAGCCTGCCGGAAGCCATTATCGATAATTTTTCCGCCAGGTCTTGTTTTTTTGAGGATCGGGCCAAAATTGTCGTTATGCTTATTGAATAAGGTTTGTCATGATGACTTCAACTGATACAAAGCCGTCCAGATTGCCATTGCTTCCATTACGGGATGTGGTCGTCTTTCCGCACATGGTCATTCCGCTGTTCGTCGGGCGTCCGAAATCGATTCACGCCCTCGAAACGGCGATGGAAAATGAAAAGACCATCATGCTCGCTGCCCAGAAAACGGCGGCCAAGGATGAACCTGCTGCCGAAGACATCTATGAAATAGGTTGCGTGGCGACGGTATTGCAAATGCTGAAACTGCCGGACGGAACCGTCAAGGTTCTGGTCGAAGGTGTCGGCCGTGCCAGGGTCGAACATATCGAACCGGGACAGCATCATCTGGTTGCCGACGTGTCACCTGTGGAATCCATGGGCGAAAACGAACCTGAAATCGAGGCGATGCGCCGTGCGATCGTCCAGCAGTTCGAACAGTACGTCAAACTGAACAAGAAGATCCCTCATGAAGTGGTCGGATCGCTGTCGACTATCGACGATCCGGGCCGTTTCGCGGATACGGTTGCCGCCCATTTGCCATTGAAACTGGAACAGAAGCAGGTTGTCCTGGAAATGGTGAATGTCGAAAAACGTCTGGAATACCTGCTGGAAAGACTTGAAAGCGAACTCGACATCATGCAGGTCGAGAAACGCATTCGTGGGCGCGTCAAGCGCCAGATGGAAAAATCGCAACGCGAGTATTACCTGAACGAACAGGTCAAGGCGATCCAGCGCGAATTGGGCGAAGGGGAGGACGGCGCGGACTTCGACGATCTCGAAAAGAAAATCAGGGCTGCCCGAATGCCGAAGGAAGCCAGGGACAAGGCGCTTTCCGAACTCAGGAAACTGAAAGTCATGTCGCCGATGTCGGCGGAGGCCACCGTCGTTCGCAATTACATCGAAACGCTGGTTTCACTGCCATGGAGAAAGAAATCCAAGGTGAACAACGATCTTGCCCATGCCGAACAGGTGCTGGAAGGCGATCACTATGGTCTGGAACGGGTCAAGGAACGCATCCTGGAATATCTTGCCGTCCAGCAGCGTGTCGACAAGGTCAAGGCACCGATTCTGTGTTTCGTGGGCCCTCCGGGCGTGGGCAAAACTTCTCTGGGGCAATCCATTGCGCGTGCGACCAACCGGAAATATGTCCGTATGGCATTGGGTGGTGTGCGTGACGAGGCCGAAATCCGCGGACATCGCCGTACCTACATCGGTGCGATGCCCGGCAAGATCTTGCAGAGTCTGGTCAAGGCAGGCGTTCGCAATCCGCTTTTCCTGCTGGATGAGGTGGACAAGATCGGTGCGGATTTCCGGGGCGATCCGGCGGCGGCCTTGCTGGAAGTGCTCGATCCGGAACAGAACCACACTTTCTCCGACCATTATGTCGAGGTGGATTTCGATTTGTCGGATGTGATGTTCATTGCGACGTCCAACTCGTACAACATCCCGCCGGCCCTGCTCGACAGAATGGAAGTGATACGCCTGTCCGGCTATACGGAAGATGAAAAAACGAGCATTGCCCAACGTTACCTGTTGCCGAAACAGATGAAAGGCAATGGCCTGAAGGAAACGGAAATCTCGATTACCGAAGCCGCGATCCGGGATATCATCCGTTACTACACACGCGAGGCCGGTGTCCGTGCACTGGAACGGGAAATCTCGAAGATTTGCCGCAAGGTCGTCAAGATGCTGCTGTTGAAAAAACAGAGCCGCAAGATTGTCGTCACACCGAAAAACATCGACAAGTTCCTGGGCGTTCGCCAGTTCGATTATGGCGTCGCCGAAAAGGAAAACCAGATCGGTGAGGTATCCGGTCTGGCCTGGACGGAAGTCGGCGGTGAATTGCTGACGGTCGAAGCCGTTGCCGTTCCCGGCAAGGGCCAGATCATCCGTACCGGTACGCTGGGCGACGTGATGAAGGAATCCATCGAAGCGGCAAGAACGGTTGTCCGCAGCCGGGCCAACAAGCTGGGTATCAAAAACGAGGCTTTCGAGAAGAAAGACATCCATATCCACTTGCCGGAAGGGGCGACGCCGAAAGACGGCCCGTCAGCCGGTATTTCCATGGCGACCGCTCTCGTATCGGTATTCAGTGGCATTCCTGTCCGGGCAGACGTTGCCATGACCGGTGAAATCACGCTGCGCGGTGAAGTGCTGCCGATCGGCGGCCTGAAGGAAAAACTGCTGGCGGCCCTGCGTGGCGGCATCAGGCAGGTCATCATCCCGCAGGAAAACGTGAAGGATCTGGTCGACATTCCGGACAACGTCAAAAACAAGCTGGAAATCATTCCGGTTCGCTGGATCGACAAGGTCTGGGAAATCGCGCTTGAAAGCCAGCCTGAACCGATCACGGAAGAACCGGCTGCCATAGCCGTTGCATCGGAATCGGCTGACAATGCCAGTGGCGGGAATGTGATGACGCATTGAGCGGGAGGCATCGGTCAGAGAAGCCGGTTGTCCGATCCGCAGTCGGTAAAATCCCTGCAAACGACCGTTTGCAGGGATTTTGTCATTCCGGCTTCATGTGAAAAAGCGTTTTGGTGGAGAAACAGGGCAGGCGTCCGGGAACCTGTCGAAGATCCCGATATGCAAGTCATGTTGTCGGCTGGCATATCGGGACGATCTCTGGCGACACTCTGTAACGGTATGTTTGAACCGGGCTTTGCTGGCAACCCGGAGAAAAACGGTAAAATCAGCCTCGATTCCGGAAGGCATTCAGAAAGAGTGGTCGGAGCAATACCTGACAAATTTCAAAGCAGGGTACTTCTTTGATGCAACATGAAGGGTTATCCCGTTTTGCTGCAACTATGGAATGGCGGATGATCATCCTCTGGAACGGCCTGTTGTATTTTCGTCAACGGAAAAATGGAGCAGCCCTGGTGAGGCATTGACTTTGGTCAAGGGAAAGAATGAAAATATGACAATAAAAGCAGTACTTTTTTTCATGAACCGTAGAAACAGGAAGAGCAGATGAATATGAAAC